>JBDRKM010000385.1:0-5071 GCA_043814015.1 Pseudomonadota bacterium | reverse complement strand
CAGAGAACCCAGCCGCCTGGATGAGGCGTGGGTGGTCCTCGCCCAGGTTCGCTACCAGGTCGGCTTCGCCTCGCTGGAACCGAACCTGGGGGTCGGTGGCGAGTTGGTGCTGCCGGGCATGGTGGCGCCGGCCTGACCTTGCTGGCGGGTTGCTGGGCAGCGTCGCTCCGGGTCGGGGTTCTGCCGTGCAGCTCCCACGGGTCCCGCATCGCTGCTTCCCGGCGTAACAAGGCGTTCCTGCCGACGGTCGGCTGGTCGTCGGTGGCGGGGTGGGGCGGTGGTGGTTCCCACCGTGATGGGGCCAGTCGATCTCGGGCTCCTCGGGCTTGATCTCGTCGGGGTGCCTCGAGCTACCCTCACCGCCAACCTCCCAGGATCCCGGGTGGCCACCTTCTGGGATCCACCTCGGCCCGCCTGAAAAGGCAAGTTCTCTGGTCACCCAGGCGACCGGCTGACGCCCTGGTGCAACGTCTCCTGTGTCGGCGCCGATCCGCGCAACCGATCGCCTGCTTCCGCCCTCGGCGGTGGTCCGGGGACGCCCCTGGCACCACGCTGGTTGCACGGGAGGCTTCGGCGTGACCGTGAACGCGTCGCGCATCGGCTGTTGGCCGGCTCCGGCTTCGACGACGTTCGCCGCGGGGCGCTGGGGCCCCACCCGGTGAGGTTCTGGCGTGCAGGGGTGCAGTCCCAGGGCCATCCATGGGAGCCGGAAGCCGAACTGGCAGCGGCGATGCCCGGATCCGCGACGACGTTGGGGCCCGGCTGGGCGCTACCCCAGCCGGACCCCGGGCCATCCACGGTCGCCATCGGCGTCGCGGAACCCGTGTTCAGTCGGTGCTCTGGTTCGGCCCCTGATCGTCGTCGCCATCGGTGATGTCGGGGCGGTCGTCCTCGGGGGCGGCGTCGGGGCCTTCGGTCCTCCAGCTGCGCCCTTTGCGGATGTTGATGACGTGGGCGCGCTCCATGAGCCGATCGACCATGGAGGCGGTCAGGGCGGGGTTGCCAAGCACCTTCCCCCACTGCTTCACGCTCAAATTCGAGCTGAGCATGGTGGCCTTCTTCAGGTGCCTGGCTTCGATCAGGTCGAACAGCAGGGTGGCGTGTTCGGGCCTGACGGGGACGTGGCGCAGGTCGTCGATGACGAGCAGGTCCAGGCGGGCGAGGCGCTGGATCAGGCGCTCGGTGCTGTCGTCGGCCAGGGAGGCGTACAGCTCGTTCAGCAGCCTGGCGGCGTTGTAGAACCGGACGCGGTAGCCGCGCTGAGCGGCCAGCCTTCCGTAGGCGATGGACAGGTGGGTCTTGCCGGTGCCCGGGCGGCCCAGCAGCAGGACAGGGCGCCCCTGGCGGACGAAGTCGAGGGTCATCAGATCCTTGACCAGCTGGACGTTGAGGCCCTTCTGGAAGGTCCAGTCGAAGGTATCGAAGCTGCGGTCCCAGGGGAACTTGGCGGCCTTCATCCGACGCTCGGTCGCGGCGTCGGCCTTGGCCAGGGCCTCCTTCTCGACCAGGCCGGCGAGGAAGGCGACGTAGCCCTGCTCGAGGGTGGCGGCCTGCTCGAGGGCCTCGTCCAGGTGGCCCAGCATGGCCTTCAGGCCCAGGCGCTCGAGGTTCCTGCGCAGCTCGTCCAGCACGGTGGGGGGGATATCCTTACGCCTCATCGTCGTCCTCCTCGGGGTCCGGACCGGTGACGTCGTCGTCCACTCGGTCGATCAGCTCGTCGTAGTCGGCCAGGTCGCTGCCCTCGACGTCCAGGCCGTCCAGCCAGCGGCGGACGCGCTCGGGGGGCATGGGCACGTCCTGGTCGGGCGTGGTGGCGGCGCGCAGGGTCTTGCCCGCGATGACGCGGGCCACGGCCTCGGCGCTGTAGTTGCCGAAGCGGGCGGCGTGGGCCATGGCGCCGATGACCGCCTCCGATCCGTGGCGGTCGGCCAGGGTGAGGATGCGCTTGATGTGATGACCGGCGCCGCGGCCGCGCTGGGTCTTCAGGCCCTGGTGGTAGTCCTCGGCGACAGGCCCCAGCCTGGTGATGGCCTGCCGCAGCAACCTTGCGCTCGAGGTGTGGCGCCGGAACTGGTCCTCGTGCTCGGGCAGGACGAAGCGCTGGTGACGGCCGACGCGGATCTCGTGCCGGGCCACGATGCCACCGTCGATGATCACGTCGAAGCGGTCGGTGTACAGGCGCAGCGTCGCCGGCCAGCCCGCGAAGCGGGGCGGCACGCTGTAGCCGTTGGTCTCGAGGGCCACACACCAGTCGGTGCGCACGGTGCGCTGCAGCAGCCGGTAGGGCTCCACCCGTGCGGCGGGCAGGGGCTTCAGGAAGGGCCGCTCGCGCTCGAGACGATCGGCAGGTCGCTCACGCCAGGTGCCGTGGACCCGGACGTTGGCGACGTTGTCGCACCACCAGGCCGCGTGGCGGTTCAGATCCTCGAGGTCGTCGAAGCGGAACCGCCGCCGCCGCAGGCAGTTGTTCTCCACGTAGTCGAAGTGGCGCTCGACGTGGGCGTGCTGGTTCGGGCTTGCCTGGTCGATGAGGTGGATCTCGAAGCCCTGTGCCTTCGCGTAGGCTTCGAAGCGCGGGTTCAGCCACACTTGGTCCTTGGACACGTGCCGGCCCACGGTGGTCATGTTGTCGTAGGACATGCGGTGGGGCACCGCGTCCAGCTTTTCGAAGGCCCGATCGTGCAAGCCCACCAGGGTGGGCAGCCGCTCGTCCAGGACGAAGCGCAGGAACATCCAGCTCGAAAACGGCAGCACCATCGAGAAGGCGTGCACATCCACCTTCTCGCCCCCCAGGGTCACGGTGTAGGGCGACCAGTCCACCTGGCCCTCGTCCCCGGGCGGGTGCTCCACCACGGTGGTGGGGCCCTTCTTCGGTCGGGGCCGGATCCACCGCACGTAGCGCTTGACCGTGCTGTAGCCGCCGTCGTAGCCCAGCGTGCAGATCTCCTCGAGCACCAGGGTCGCGGTGAGCTGGTCTTCGAGGACCAGGCGCTTCACCACCGCCTTGTAGGGGTCCAGCTTGCTCGGCCGCCGGGCTGGCCGCGCGATCAGGCGCTGCTTGGGTGCGTTCTGGCCGTGGATCACCTTGCGGATGGTCTTGATGCTGTGGCCCAGCCGCCGCCGGGTCTCCCGGATGCTCCCGCACTCCCGGTAGACCTCCAGGATCCGATCATCGCGCCGCTGCTTTTCCTCGGGGCTCATCGTCCACCTCCGCTCGCCTTGACCGTCCAGGCCGACACCTCGTGCAGCAGCAGGCGGCAGTCCTCGTCCGCCTGGGCCCGGGCGTGCACGATCCGGATCACGCCCTCCGGGGGGAGCTCCCCCAGCCCGTCCTGCAGGCGGCGCAGCAGCCGCAGGCACAGCCGACGCATGCTCACCAGCCCGGCCAGCAGCTCCTGGCCCGCCGCGCCCAGCCGCGGGTCCACGGGGGGCTTCGGCTTCTTCCGGGCGCGCTCCAGCACCTCACGCGGATGGGCCAGCAGGAAGCCGCGCGCCTCGGGATCCGGGGCCCGCTGCCACAGCTCGGCCAGCTCTCCCGTGTCGCGGGAGCCCAGCCCGTCGCGCTGCGCCACCGCCCACAGCTCCTCCTGGTTGCGCGCCGGCAACTGCGCCAACTTCCTCAGGGATCCCTCCCCCAGCAGGCCCAGCGCCACGTCGTCCAGCAGGTGCGGGCTCACCTGCCGCGACAGCGACAGCCGCCGGCAGACCCAGCTCTTGTGCCGCTCCAGCAGATCCCCCACCTCCACCTGGCTCTGCCGGTCCACCTCCACCAGCTCGCGCACCAGCCGGCACTCCTCGATCAGCAGCAGGCCCCGCTCCCGGTTCCGCAGGTAGACCTGGGCCTTCATCTGCACAGCCGTCAGCCGCACCACCTCCACCAGCACCGTCTCCAGCCCCAGGCGCTGCGCCGCGAGGTGACGCACGAAGCCGTCCACCAGCATCAGCCGGCCCTCGTGCTCGGCCACCGCCAGCGGGGACAACTGGCCCTTGGACCGCAGCGACGCCATCATCCGCCTCACCGCGGGCTCGGGTAGCTGGCGCAGCCGCCCCAGCGACAGGTCCAGCGCGGCCGGATCTTCGCGACGCAGCAGCATCAACTCCTCCTCTCCGGCGCGGGCGAGGCGCCGTCAGCCGGGTGGGGGTGGGGCTCGGCTGGCTCGAGGAAGGCGTGGGCCGCGACGCTGACGGGAGGCCGGGCCGCGGCGGCGCGCGGGGCCCTGACGGCCATCGAAGTGACACCAGCCACCGCAGATGGCGCAGCGTACCAGGGTTCCTGGCTGAACCTCGCTCGCGGTTCCGTGGTGCTCGAGCACATCGCTGAGCTGCTGGAGGGCTGGGGGCTCGGCATCGCGCTGCGCCTCCGCCTCGACCGGGGCCGGCATCGGCGCCGGCTCCTCGAGGCTGGACTCCATCACGCGCAGTTCGGGCTCCCCGGGGGTACCCTGTTGAGTCACTTTCTCCGCCAGCCGTTCTCGGTGTCGCTTCTGACGGGCTGCGTGTTTCAGCTTTCCTTGCCTGGTTTGCTGGTACCGCGTGCTCGATCGGCGCTGCGTCTCGAGACGCGCCTCCCTCGCGCACGCGCGGCCGCAGTAGATGTTCCCCCGGTCGCAGTCGCGGCAGATCTTGACCTGGGCACCGCAGCGCTCACACGTGATCAACCGACTGTCTGGGGGACGCCTCGATGCCTCGAACCTCGCTCGGGCTGGACGACCGCCGCTTCACGGGTGAGGCTCGCTCGGGAGCCGCAACAACTCGATGCCGCGGTGACCAGGAGGCTCGGTGTGCACCCACCGGGCCTCCACCCGCTCAGGGGACTCGGACTGCTACCCCGAAGAGCTCATGAATGTTGCCCGTCAGGCCAGGGGCACGTGGGATCCTGCGTCGTGGCCAGGGGGATCCCGCTGCGCGTGGCCATGGTGGGATCCAGATCCGTGGGCGGTGAAGCGAGCTACGCTGGTGGCGAATGCCGCCGCCCGCAGCAGAACGCCAGCACGTTCGGCAGCGAGTAGAGCCTTGCTCCCGCTGGTCAGTGGCGGGTCAGGTCGTCGCTTTCGGGAAAGGGCTTTGGCCT
>JBDRKM010000384.1:0-2012 GCA_043814015.1 Pseudomonadota bacterium | reverse complement strand
CGGCCCCCCCCGCGCGCCCCGCGCCCGCGGCCGCGAAACCTCCGCCCCCCGCGCCGCGCCCCGAACCCGCCACGTTCCCCGCACACGTCCTCTCTCCAGCCGCGCCCCCTGCTCCCTCCCTCGATCCTGTCTCCGCGCTGGACGGCCTGCTGCGGCTCGGCGATCGTTCTCTGAACGCGGCCGAGCGCGGCGCCGTCGTCGATGGGCTGCGGGGGCACCCTTTCCCGCTGCGGATGGAGGTGGAGCGGGTGGCCCTGAGCCAGGGCCTGGACCTGCCCCCCGTCCTCGAGGGTGGGCACACGGTGATCGGCAAGCCCGCCGGCCAGTCGGGCCCGCGCCTGGTCGTCCGGTTCCCCCCGGATGCCAACCAGAAGGTCGAAGCGCTGTCCTGGGGTGACCACGTGGTGGCCACGGCCCACCTGGTGGCCTGGGACGAGTTCTACCGCCAGGCGGTGCTGAGCGCCGCGGTGGACCCGCCGCGGTAGGGGTGCGGCCCGGAGAACAAGTTCCACGTGGAACGCCAGCGCGGGCGGGCCCGCCGCGATCAGAACCAGAGCCGCGCGGAGCGGGCCAGGTAGCGGGCCCAGCCCCACATGGACGGCCCCCACTGGGGGCGGGCCTTCTCGAGGCGGGCCGCGATGCGCGCGCGGTCAAGCCCCGGCGCGTAGTAGAAGCGCGGCTGGAGCAGGTCGTCGTCGGGCTCGATCTGGCCTTCGGCGATGGCGCGCGCCCGGATCTCGGCCTTCGGGAAGATCCGCACGCCGAGGCTGGTGGTGAACATCAGCGGCTTGAAGCGGCCGAGGAAGGTCAGGCCATCCTGGATGGTCTGCTCGGTCTCCCCGGGCCCGCCGAACATGAGCTGGGGCATGTACAGCACCCTGGTCTCTTCGAACAGCTCGAAGGCATGGGCCACGTCATCCAGGCAGAAGGGGCGGCGCTGCTCCCTGAGGGGTGTATCGTGCAGGGCGCCCACCAGGCCGGTCACCATGTTGTTTCCGGCGCGGACCAGGAGCTGGCACAGCTCGCGGTCGAGGTCGGGGGTGGGCTCCACGATGCAGCTGAAACCCCAGCGGAGGTCTGCCCGGATGACGGCTTCGAGGAAGCGCTTGGCCCAGTCCGCCGGCTGGTTGAAGCATGCGTCGATGAGCATGTACTCGCTGCGGTTGAGCCTCCACTCCCGGGCCTCACGCCGAAGATCCTCCACGATGGCCTCTGGCTCGCGGGCCACGAAGCAGGGACCGGCCGTGCGGCGTGCGTCGCAGAAGGTGCAGTGGTGGGGACAGCCGCTCTTGGTGACCAATCCATAAGCCATGTATCGATGCTTGTATCTCTTGGTGTCGATCACGCTCCAGTCGATTCCCTGGGTGTGACCGCCGAGATCCGGCGGGGTTGGAGCGGATGGCCTCGCCCTCGCGCCAGAGCACGCCCGGCGTGGCGAAGGAGGCGACGCCGACGGCCACCTCATCGAGGAAGCGGGGGAAGCAGCGCTCGGCCTGGCCCGCGATGGCCCAGGTCGCCCCCGTCCGACGCAGCATGGCCTCGGGCGCGGCGGTCACCGCCGGGCCCCCGATCACGGTGGGCGCCACGGCCATGGCACGCGCCACCCGCGCGGCATGCTCATCCACGAAGGAGCGGGAGTCGTTGGGATCGGCCGTGTCCAGGTTGCGCAGCGAGAGGCCCACGAGATCCCAGGGCCGGGAAGCCAGCGCGGCATCGAGCACGGCCTCCGGGTCCTTCTCGAACATGAGATCCACCACCTCCACCCGGTGCCCGGCCTCCCGCGCGGCCCGCGCCACGTAGGAGAGCCCTGCGGGCTGGGGCCAGAGCAGGGTGAAGGTGTTCGAGTAGACGAGGAGGATGTGCATGGGGAGGGACTAACCAGAAACAGTTCCCAGGCGCTCGCAGGGGAATTGAACCGCAAAGGCGCAGAGGACGCAAAGAAGTCGGCGGCTGCCGGCTATCGCCGGGGCCAGGAGTGGCGTGGTCGTCCTGGAGGGCTGCCGCGCCGCGCG
>JBDRKM010000383.1:0-8863 GCA_043814015.1 Pseudomonadota bacterium | reverse complement strand
CGCGCGGCGCGGCAGCCCTCCAGGACGACCACGCCACTCCTGGCCCCGGCGATAGCCGGCAGCCGCCGACTTCTTTGCGTCCTCTGCGCCTTTGCGGTTCAATTCCCCTGCGAGCGCCTGGGAACTGTTTCTGGTTAGTCCTCACCTCGCCATGCCCCCCATCACCGTCCAGCCCCTGACCGCCACCGACCGCCCCGCGCTGCTGGCGCTGGTTCGTGAGCACTGGGGCGAGGAGCGCATCGTCTCCCGCGGGCGGGCCCATGACGTGCGCGTTCTGGAGGGGCTGGTGGCTCGTGGCACCGCTGAAGTCGGCTTCGCCCTCTACCGCCGGGAGGGCGCCGAGGCTGAGCTGGTCCTGCTCCACGCCCTCCCAGCGGGGCATGGGCTCGGCACCGCCCTGGTGGAGGCCCTCGTGGAGCACCTGGCGGCGGCCGGGGTGGCCCGCCTCTGGCTGATCACCACCAACGACAACCTCGACGCCCTGCGTTTCTACCAGCGGCGCGGCTTCTCCCTCGTAGCCGTGCATCGCCGGGCGCTGGACCGCTCGCGTCTGCTCAAGCCCTCCATCCCTCTCACGGGTCCGAACGGCATCCCCCTGCGCGATGAGATCGAGCTGGAGCGGCTGCTCGTGCCAGCGGTCGGGAGCTGACCGTGGTCCGACTCCGCCGCTGCCTCCCCGTCGCTGGCCTCTCCCTTGCGGCCTGCGGCCACCACCACCCCGGCCCCGCCGGGCCCGAGCCCCTCTCCAGCGCCGAGATCGCCATGCTCGACGCCGACGCGCTGGACCGGCCGCTGGCCATGATGCTCGCCGGCACGCCCGAGGGTGACGACATGCTGCGCCGCCTGGCCCAGCCGGTCGGCCCGGACGACCCCACCCTGGCCCGCCTGGAGGCCCGCATGCGCGCCACCCTCCTCGTCCAGCGAGGGGTGGGGCTGGCCGCGCCGCAGGTGGGGATCTCGCGGCGCGTCATCCTGGTGGAGCGCCAGGATCGGGCCTCCGAGGGCGGCCCCGGGCCGGTGGAGCTGTACCTGAACCCCCGCATCATGTGGCGCTGCGAGGAGACCGTCACCGGCTGGGAAGGCTGCCTCTCCGTGCCGGGGTGGCGCGGCGAGGTCATCCGGCCCGAGCGCATCCGCCTGGCCTACGACCTGCGGGGGGGCGGGCGGCACGAGGAGGATGTGGAGGGCTGGACCGCCCGCATCTTCCAGCACGAGATAGACCACCTCGACGGTGTGCTGTACACCGACAAGGTGCACAGCGGGCTGGTGGACGAGGTGGACTGGAAGAACCGGCGCGAGGGCTCGGGCGACACCGACGAGCCCCGCGACCACGGGGAGTAGCGACATGGGCCGTGGAAGATTCATGGGACCTGGGGATCCCTTCGTCAAGTGGGCGGGCGGCAAGCGCACGGTGGTGCCCTTCCTGCGCCCCCACCTGCCGCGGCGCCTCCGCACCTACCACGAACCCTTCGTGGGGGGCGGGGCCTTGTTCTTTGCGCTGGCGGCCGACGAGCCGCGGTCCTTCGTGAGCGCCCAGCTCTCGGACCTCAACCCACGCCTCGTGCGCACCTACACGTCCGTGCGCGACCACGTGGAGGAGCTGATCGAGGCCCTGATGGTCCACGCCGAGCGCGACAGCGAGGAGTACTTCTACTCGGTCCGTCAGCAGCCCATCGACCAGCGCTCCGATGTGGAGGTGGCCGCGTGGCTGCTCTACATGAACCGGGCCGCCTTCAACGGCCTGTACCGCGTGAACAGCAAGGGCATCTTCAACGTGCCCTACGGCCGGTACGCCAACCCCACCATCTGCCCCGCGAAGCACCTGCGCGCCTGCTCCGCCTTCCTGCAGGGCGTCCAGATCGCCCACGAGCCTTTCACGGCCGTCCAGGAGCGCGCGCGCGAGGGTGACGCGGTCTATTTCGACCCGCCCTACGTGCCCCTGTCCACCACCGCCAGCTTCACCGCCTACACCCGCGAGGGCTTCGGTCCCGACGACCAGCGCGCCTTGCGCGACCTCTCGGTGGCGCTCGCCGCCCGCGGGGTGCGGGTGATCCTCTCGAACCACGACACCCCCGACGTGCGGGCGTTGTACGACGAGGAGCACTTCACCCTCGAGGTGGTGCCCGTGGTGCGCGCCATCAACTCCAAGGGCAGCGGCCGCGGGGCCGTGGCCGAGCTGGTGATCGTGGCGAAGTAGGCGCTACCTCCCGTAGCTCCCCACCAGCGTGGCGGTGCCGAGGGTGGCGGCGTCGAGATCGGCCAGCACGTCGGCCAGGGCGGGGGCCTCGCCCGGGTCGCCGAGTGGGGCGTTGAGGGCGTAGAGCGTGAAGCGGTAGGTGTGGGCGGCGGCGCCGGGCGGCGGGCAGGGGCCCGCGTAGCCCGCGGTGCCCAGGTAGGAGAGGGCCTCCCAGGCGCCCTCGGGCAGGCTGCCGCCGGGGCTGGCGCCCTCGTCGAGGTGATCCACCGTGGCGGGCAGATCCACGAGGCCCCAGTGGTGGCAGTCGCCGCTGGGGGCGTCGGGATCGCGCAGGGTGAGGGCGAAGGCGGCGGTGCCTTCGGGGGCGCCCTGCCAGGCCAGGGGGGGCGAGCCGGCGTCGCCGTCGCAGGAGTAGGCCTCCGGGATGGAGGTGCCGTCACTGAACGCGCTGGAGGTCAGGGCGAGGGCGCCTGGCGTGTGGGGGTCGGTGGGCGCCTGGGTGTCGGCGGGATCGTGGCAGGCGATGAGCGCGAGAAGGAACAGGGACATGGGGACCTCAGGGTGTGTAGCCCAGCGCCCGGGTGGCCTCCTGGGAGTCCGGATCGGTGGGCTCGGGGGGTGGATCGAAGCGCGGGAGGGGAGCGAACATGACGGACCAGCCTTCCGGCAGGGGGGCGCCGACGCCTTCGGCCCAGGAACCCCGCCCGGGGCGGTCCACCACCCGCCAGGTGGGACCGATCAGGACCCGGTCGCGACCCCCCAGGCCGGTGGGGGCGCAGCCCGGAGCGCAGTCAGGCTCGCACAGGCCGCTCTCGGCCAGCCACGAGCTGCGGCCCTCGCCGGGCGTGACCAGGGAGCGCCCGCTGCGCCCCGCCCAGGGGGGCAACCCGGCCAGCGCGGCCAGGGTGGGTGCCACGTCGTGCAGCCCGACCCATTCTTCGCGCACGGCTGGCTCCAGGCCAGGGCCCGCCAGGATCAGGGGCACGCGCAGCACCGCCTCGTGGATGGTGCGCTCGTGCTGCCAGGCGCAGACCTCCTCATCGAGCACCTCGCCGTGGTCGGCCGTCACCGCCACGAACGCGCCGCGGGATCGAGCGTCGTCGAGCAGTGGGCCCAGCAGGCGATCCGCGGCGTGGACCTCCGCGGCGTAGCGGTCGCGCTCGCCGGCGCTGGCGCCCACGGCGCGGGCGTCCTCGTCAGGTGGGGTGTAGGGGCCGTGGGGTTCGTAGAGGTGGACCCAGAGCAGGGAGGAGGCGCTCCGGGGGACGGTACCCAGCCAGCCGCGGGCCCTGGTGATGGCCAGGTCCCCGGGACGCTCCCCGGCCTCGGGCCCGTCGAAGACCTCGAAGCCCTGGTCCAGGCCGCCTGCGGGCCCCGCGGGGTAGGCGCTCACGAAGGCCGCCGTGCGCCAGCCCGACTTGCGGGCGTGCTCGGCGAGGGTGGTGACCGTCCAGGGCAGCGCGCCGCCCTGGTGGTTGTTGGCGCGCATGCCGTGCTCGGCGGGGGTGAGGCCCGACAGCAGGGTGGCGTGGGCCGGGGAGGTGAGCCCGATGGGAGACCAGGCGTGCTCGAAGCGCCAGCCCTGCTGGGCCAGGGCCTCGATGTTGGGGGTGAGGACGTGGTCGAGGTGATCCGCGCGCCAGGTGTCGATGGTGACCAGCACGACGGACGGCGCACAGGGCGTTGACGCGCCATGGCCGCAGCCCAGCAGCGCGAGGGCCAGCAGCGCGGCGCGTCTCACGGGGTGCTCCGCAGCAGCATGCGCTGGCTGACCCAGCGGCTGCCCGCCTCGGCGATACGCCAGGGGGCCGCGATGTGGCGCGGCTCGGCGTAGTCGATGCCCACCCGTGGACCCGCCACCAGGCCGCCGGGCGGCGCACCGAACCGTGCCTCCAGCCCGCCCGGCTCGGTGACCGGCTGGTGGTTGAAGGTGAGATCGAGCGCCAGGGCCGCGGCCAGCCGCCCTGGACCCGCCAGCATGGCCGGCCCCGTGATCCCGCTACGGCGGGCCTGCAGCAGCTCGATCCCCTCCAGCGGCTCGGCCCCGCGGATCAGCACGGCCGCGCCCTCCCCCTCGGGCCCGGTGACCAGGTTGAGCATGAAGTGGATCCCGTAGCAACGGTAGATGTAGGCCCGCCCCGGGGGCCCCCACATGGGCGCGTTGCGGGCGGTGGGCCCGCGGTGGCAGTGGTTCGCGCTGTCGTCGGGCCAGCGGTAGGCCTCCACCTCGGTGACGCGCACCGCCACGGGCCCATGCCGCAGGGTGACCCCGACCAGCTCCCGCGCCACGTCCAGGGCATCGCGGGCGAAGAACGACGCGGGCAGCAGCCCGCCGTGCGTGGGCCTCGGAGCGGAGGGCAGTGGCATCGGCACCTCGGGAGGCTCCTCCTAACTGCCCGGCGGTTTCTGGTTAGGCTCCGCCCCACCCGGAAGGGCCTCGCCATGACCTGCTCCACCTCCCGCTCACCGGCCCCGCTGTTCGCGCTCGGTCCTGGCGCGCTCGGCCGCCTCAGCGCCGACTTCGCGCTGCAGATCCGCGAGGGCCTGGCGCGTGGGGGCGCGCGCGTCGCGGGCTTGCCGGCCTGGCTGCCGCGTCCGGCGCCGGACATCGAGGGCGCCGCGGTGGTGGTGGACCTCGGCGGCACCCATGCTCGCGCGGCCCTGGTGGCCCTGTGCGCCGAGGGCGGGCTGCACCTTCTGGCCGGGCCGGTGACGGCGCCCGTGCCGGGGGTGGGCGATCCGTCCGTGTCCCGCGAGGCCTTCTTCGACGCTCAGGCCGCCCTGGTGGCGGCCCTGGACCCGCCCGCGGGCCTGCCGCTCGGGTACTGCTTCTCCTTCCCGGCCGCGGTGGAGCCCGACGGCGACGCCCGCCTGCTGCGCTGGACCAAGGACATCCGGATCGCTGGCGTGGAGGGTGAGCGGGTGGGTGCGCTGCTCGTCGCGGCGCTGCGACGGCGCGGCCTGGTTCCAGGGCCCGTGTGGGTGCTCAACGACACGGTGGCGGCCCTGCTGGCCGGAGCGCGCAGGGCGACTCGGGATCACGCGCACGTCATCGGCCTGGTGGTGGGCACCGGCACCAACATGGCCAGCTTCTTCCCCCGGGCGAGCCTCCCCAAGCTGGCCGGGGAAGGCCCGGACATGGCGGTCAACCTGGAGTCCGGCAACCTCGATCCCTGTGAGACCACCCTCTGGGACATGGAGATCGACGAGGCCTCCGACAACCCCGGCCGCCAGGGCTTCGAGAAGGCTGTGTCCGGGCGCTACCTGCCGCGGCTGCTGGCCCAGGTCCTCGGCGATCCCTCCCGCTGCGACCCCAGCGAGGGCGCCGGCGCCCTGGTCCGCCTGAGGGTGGGGGAGGGCGAGGTGGCCGAGACCGCCGGCGCCATCCTGGACCGCTCCGCCGACCTGGTCGCCTGTGGCCTGGCGGCCCTGCTGGAGGTCCTGGGGCCTGGCCGCGCCCTGGTGGCGGCGGAGGGCGGGTTGTTCTGGAAGGCCGGAGGCTACCCCGAGCGGGTCGGGGCCACCCTGGCCGCGCTGCTGGGCGATGCGGGTCGGGTCCACATCGCCCGCATCGACGACGCCAACCTGGAGGGCGCCGCGGTGGCCGCGCTCGCGGCTGGGGGGGCGGTGTGATCCGCCGGGTCATCCTGCTGCGCCTGGAGCCCGCGCATCGGCCCGGCGCGGCCGCGCTCGGCGCGCGTATCCTGGCGTTGCTCCGGTCTCGACCCATGGTGGCGGGGGCCTCCGTCGCCCACGCCGACGCCGCGCTGCGGGGGGAGGGGGAGTGGGACCTCTGCGTGATTATCGATCTCGTCGACGAGGCGGCGCTCGCCGCGTACCGGGCGGACGAGGTGCACGCCGCCTTCGTGCGCCAGGTGCTCGCCCCCCTGCGTGGCGGCGCGTGAGAGCGCGAGCCTGCGGGTCGTATGACGATCTCCTGACCTCCCGTGCATGGCACAGCGCGTCGCATGCGGCCATGGAGGCTGGTCCCCCCGCGCCCGTTGGCCTCAGGTCCGAGCGCCCCTCTTTGGAGGTCCTGTGCGAAGTCCATCCGCCACGGGCCGAGCCACCCTGCTCTGCCTGCTCTGCCTCCCCGCGCTCGCCAGCCGCTGTGACGACAAGACGCCCGACAGCGACGATCTGACCGATACCGCCGCCGAGGCCTTCTGGGACACCACCGAGGTGCTCGGCGTCCCCAACATCGACGACGACGACGAGAACGACGTCGAAGACTGGGACGACGGCGCGAACGGCGACGACGACGACCTGGCCACCCTGGACATCCCGGCCACGGTCTTCGACGAGGTGGGCGGCTCCATGGACCTCACCCTCACGGGCGAGGGCATCCGCGTCTGGCTCGACGGTGCCGTGCTGCTCGACGCCGAGCAACCCACCGCCACCCTCGGCGGCGCCGAGGCGTGCAGCCTGCGCGTGGAGTTCCAGGACTTCCTGGTGAGCGGCAGCCTCGGCTTCGAAGGCGGCGACCGCTCCCACGAGGTGGCGCTGCTGTCCTCCCCGCTGGTGCTCAACCACCACCTGCAGGCCGCCACGCATCTGTTCGTCATCTCCGTGAGCGGCCCTGGCTACAACAACGCCAGCATGGTCGCGGACCTGCAGGACATCCTGGGCAGCGAGCGGGTCACGGTCGCCCCCGGCACCCAGTTCGGCGAGGACGTCTGGGTCCAGGACGAGATCGAGTTCGCCCGCGCCCGCGCCCCCGGGCTGTCCCTGGAGGTGGTGATCGACTCCATCCGCAGCCAGGGCGGCCGCTACCTCGACCACTTCGCCGAGGACTACCTGCAGGAGCCCGGCGTGGCGATCCGCACCTGGGGTGCGGGCATGGCCAATTCGCTCGATTCTTTCGGCAACCTGGAGACGGCGCCCCCCACCACGGCGGGCGGCGTGGACTACCCGCTCGGCCGCATCTACGCGGGCGGGTCCTTCGATCTGCACCCCAACGCGGTCTTCTGGGACTTCCTTGGCGCTCAGGGCGTGCAGGCCCCGTTCCGTCCCGACAGCACCTGGCTGTGTGTGGGCCACGTGGACGAGTTCACCGCCTTCCTGCCCGATCCTTCGGCCCCCAGGGGCTTCCGCCTGGCGGTGGTGGACGTCGGGGTGGCCTACGACCTGCTCGACGCCCTCGATCCAGGCCTGGCCATCCCCAAGTACACCGCGGTCCACGGCTACTCCACCGTGGGCGAGCTGGTGTCCGACGACACGCTCCGGGCCTGGAACGAGGACATCCAGCGCGACGACATCGAGCCCGCCATCGAGGTCTACATGGACGCCATGGGCCTGGACGAGGGCGACCTCATCCGGGTGCCGGGCATCTTCGAGGAGAACGCCTGGTGCCGGAACTATGCGCTGGCGCTCATCCCCGGGATGGTCAACCTGGCGGTGTTCACCGAGGCGGATGCGCCGGCGAAGCTCCTGATCGCCGATCCCTTCCTGCGCAGCTCCACCATGACCCAGGAGGAAGACCCCTTCCTCGCCGCCTGGGACGCGCTCATGCCCCAGGATTCCGAGCGCTACTACCTGGACGACTGGAGCGTCTACCACGAGGGCTGGGGCGAGGTGCACTGTGGCACCAACATCCGGCGCGAGCCCGGCGCCGACTGGTGGGACAGCGCCCGCCACCTGCTGGGAGGTGAGGAATGACCCCGTTCGCCGTAGCACTCTGTGCGCTGCTCCTGTCCCTGTCCCCGGCCGCCCGCGCCGACCAGGTCTCCCTGCACATCCCCTGGCGCCAGGGTCCGGCCCGCGCCGCGCTGATCCAGCCGCTGGTGGTGGACCCCACCTTGAGCGACGCGGCGCTCGCCGAGGTGGCCGCCAGCCCCGACTGGCGCCTGCGGCAGCAGGCCGCGCTCGTCCTCGGCTGGCGCCAGACGCCCGAGCTGTTCGCCCGCTTCCAGGTGGAGCAGCCCCTGCCGGCCGCCAACGGCATGGCCCGCTTCCGCGGCGAGGACCTGGCGGATGCGCGCTTGGCGCCGCTGTTCCTGGAGCGCCTGCTGGAGCGGCCCGGCGCGGCTGAGGAGTGGGCCCTGATCGAGGTCTTGCCGCGCACCGGCGGCGACTGGGCCGAGGCCTTCGTGGGCTTGATGGCCGAGGAGGGCGACCCCCAGGTGCGCTCGGTGCTGGCGGCCTCCATGCGCTGGGCGCCGGCTTCGGCCGCGGCCGAAGGTGTCCGCGCCGCGCTCGCCGACGGCGAGGGCCTGGTGCGCGGCGAAGCCGCCCGCGCGGTGGGCTGGCGCAAGGACGGCGCGGCGCTGGCGGCGGAGCTGATCCCGCTGCTCGGCGACGCGGAGGCGTACCCGCGGGCCATGGCGGCGCGCTCGCTGGGGTACCTGAAGGTGACCTCGGCGTTCGAGGCGCTGCGGCCGCTGCTTGGGGATCCCGATGCCGACGCGCGGCTGCAAGCGCTGCACGCCATGGAGCGGATCGACGAGGCCGCACTGAAGGGCCTGCCCGAGGTGAGCCGGCTGGTCGCGGACCCCGACCCCAAGGTGGCGCGAGCGGCGCGTGAGCTGAGGTAGGGCATCGGGACCGCCCGAATCGTCGGCTGCGCCGACGAAGCCGTCAGGTATCAGCGGTCAGCTATCAGCTCTTTCGAGCGGCAGCCGGCATCAGCGCACTTCACCGGCGGGGTGAACAGGCCCGAGTCGGGTG
>JBDRKM010000382.1:0-11063 GCA_043814015.1 Pseudomonadota bacterium | reverse complement strand
GGCGACCTCCGCGGTGAGATCGCCGCGGCCCAGGGCTTCCAGCAGGGTCAGGATCTCCGGGCGGGTCACGGGCCCCGCCGAGAGGGGGGGGAGTACCCCCCGGCGCGAGACCGGACGCGGCCCAGCCAGCGGGGCCTCCGGGCCCACCGCCTCCTCCGCCCCGGCGAGCAGCGCGACCCCGAGCAGGTGGGTCCGCACCCCGGTCGCGCTCGGCTCGGCGCGCGCCAACAGGATCACGGCGTCGCGGCGGACCATCGCCTCCAGATCGGGATGCACACTGGCCCACAGCGCGCCCCGCTCGCGCGCGGCGCGCAGATCAGCCTCGGAGGGCTCGGTCGAGCCCGCCATAGGGGGGGGGGGCAACCGGCAATATCCACCTCGGCCCTGGGGACGGGCAGCCCGGCGAGGGCGCACACGTCGGCCACCAGGTGCTCCACGGCGGCGCCCGCCTCCGCGGCCCAGGCCAGCAGGCGCGGGAAGCCGGGCCCATCCGCGGCCAACCGCTCGGGGTCGCAGTCGTAGGCCAGCTTGAACCCCTGGCGGGCCTCGACGCCCCGCAGCACCAGCAGATGCCGCGCTCGCACCGGGCTCTGGTCGAAGATCGCTGCGCCCATGGCGCCTCCCGCTGCTCCACGGTCCCATGGGGAGGGCCGGCTGTCAAGGGCTTTTTCTGGCCGGACGTACCCCACGCGCCGGGGTCCGGACAGCCGTCACCGGTCCATGCTCGAGCCCGCGCCCGCACGAGACGCCAGCCCCTGGCAAGCGGCAGACTCCGGGTGGATTCGACAGGAGGCCACGCTGTCTGGGCCGCGTCCTGTCTCGAGCAGGGTGTTACTCCCCCCCCTCTCGGAGGTGCCCGTGACCCGCACGGAGATCCTGACCCTGCTGGAAGCCCTCGGCCGCGGCGATCTCACCGCGGAGGTCGCCGCCGATCTGCTGGCCGCGCCGAGCCCGCACCTGGACTTCGCCCACCTGGATCTGGAGCGTCCCCGTCGCACCGGCCTGCCCGAGGTGGTCTTCGGGCAGGGCAAGACGGCGGCGCAGATCGCCGCGCTCATGGGCCGGCTGCACCAGGCCGGCCAGGTGGCCATCGCCACCCGGGTGGACGACGAGAAGGCCGCCGCGGTCCTGGCAGCGCTCCCCGAGGTCCAGCACCTCGGCGTGGCCCGGGTGCTGCTGCTGCCCGCCCCCGGTGAGGGGCCCCGCCCCGCGGTGCGCGGGCCCGTGGCCGTGGTGTGCGCCGGCACCAGCGATCTGCCCGTGGCCGAGGAGGCGGCGGTGGTGCTGGAGGCCTTCGGGCACCCGGTGGAGCGGGTGCGGGACGTGGGGGTGGCCGGGATCCACCGTCTGCTGGAGCACCTGGAGCGTCTGCGCGCCTGCAGCGTGCTGGTGGTGGTGGCGGGCATGGAGGGCGCCCTGCCCAGCGTGGTGGCCGGGCTGGTGGGCCGGCCGGTGATCGCGGTGCCCACCTCGGTGGGCTACGGCGCCTCCTTCGGGGGCGTGGCCGCCCTGCTCGGCATGCTCAACTCCTGCGCGCCGGGCCTCTCGGTGGTCAACATCGACAACGGCTTCGGCGCGGCCTGCCAGGCCGCCCTCATCAACCTGGCCGAGTGAAGCCCCATGCCCCGCATCCTGTTCCTCGATCCCGTGGGCGGCGTGGCCGGCGACATGCTGGTGGCCGCCCTGCTGGACCTCGGCGCCCCGCTGGACGCCATCGCCGCCGGGCTCGACACCCTGGGCTTCGGCCCCATCCCGGTGCGCCGCGAGGCGGTCATGCGCGGGGCCCTGGCGGCCGCGCGCTTCGTGGTGGAGGAGCCCGAGGAGGCTCACCACCACCACCGTGATCACGCCGGTATCGCGGCCCATATCGCGGCCGCGCCCTTGAGCGGGGGCGCCCGCCGCCGAGCCCTGGCGGTCTTCGCGCGCCTGGCGGAGGCGGAGGGGAAGGTGCACGGCGTGCCGGCGGAGCGGGTTCACTTCCACGAGGTGGGCGCGGTGGACTCCATCGCCGACATCGTGGGCGCGGCCATCGCACTGGACGCCCTCCAGGTCGAGCGGATCGTGGTGGGCCCCCTGCCGCTGGGCGGCGGGTTCGTGGACTGCGCCCACGGGCGCCTGCCCCTGCCCGCGCCCGCCACCGTGGCCCTGCTGGAGGGCTGGCCCGTGCGCCCGGCCCCCACCCCCGGCGAGTGGGTCACCCCCACGGGCGCGGCCCTGGTCACGGCGCTGGGCGAGCCAGGGGAGCTGCCGGCCATGCGCCTGCTGGGCGTGGGCCACGGCGCCGGGAGCCGCGAGGGCGGGCCCGTGCCCAACGTGCTGAGGGCCCTGCTGGGCGAAGAGCAGGCGCCCGCCCTCGGCAGCGACGAGGTGGAGGTGCTGGCCGCCGTGCTCGACGACATGCCCGGCGAGTGGTTCCCCCCCCTGCAGAAGGCCCTGTTCGCGGCCGGCGCCCTGGACGTCACGGCCCTGCCGGGGCTCGGCAAGAAGGGCCGCCCCGCCCTGCAGCTCACGGTGCTGGCCCCGCCCGCCCTGGCCGAGGCGGTGGCCACGGCGCTGCTGCTGCACAGCGCCACCCTCGGCGTGCGCCACCACCGCGAGGCCCGCTGGGTCCTGGCGCGCCGCAGCGTGGAGGTGGAGACGCCCTGGGGCAGGGTGCGGATCAAGCTGGCCGCGGTCCCGGGGCGGCCCGAACGCCCAGCTCCAGAGCACGAGGACTGCGCTGCGTTGGCCTCGGCGGCCGGCGTGCCCGTGGGCGAAGTGTACCGGGCGGCGTTGGTGGCGTGGGAACGGCGCGGCTGAGGGCGCATCCCCGGCGGGAGGAGCTATCCCCCCCGATCTTGATGCCCTCCAGGACCCATGCCCCCCGAGATCGACGCAAGACGTCAGGAACGGTGGGCATACCTGCCCTTGGCGTCAGGATCGCGGGGCATGGGTGCCCCCGGACGTCGACGTTGGGGGGGATGGGTCCGGCCAGGCGTCGACATCGCGGGGCATAGGTGCCCGAGGCGTCCAGATCGGGGGGCATGGCATCACGAGCTTCGGCTCCCCGGCCGCCGGTCCCCGGCCTCGCTGTTCCTTGATACACGTGATGCCCGATGGAACCCCCCCTGCCCACCACCTGCTGGCTGGAAGCCGAGGACGGCCGTCAGCACCCCGTGGGGCCGCGCGGCCTGCTGATCGGGCGCGCGCCGGCCTCGGAGCTGCTGCTCACCCACCCCGCGGCCAGCCGCCGGGCGGCCCTGGCCTGGCTGGAGCCCGAGGGCCCGCGCATCGTGCGGCTCGGCGGGGGGCCCGTGCACCTGGACGGCGTCGCGCTGGAGGGCTGCCAGCCCCTGCGCGACGGCCAGCGGCTCTCCTTCCCGGGCTGCGATCTCAGGGTGCGGGTGGAGGCCAGCGCACCCATCGAGGCCTCGCGCTGGGTCCTGCGGCACCGCGGCCTCGGGCCCGACGGCCGCCCGCGGCTGGAGTTCCTGCCCCTGCCGGCCCAGGCGGTCACGGTGGGGGGCGCCGAGGGCGAGGACCTCCAGGTCCCGGGCTGGCCCACGGGCGCGCTGCGCCTCACACCGGGGCCAGGGCCGGGCTGGAGCGCCGAGGTGGGCCAGGACCTCAAGCTCAACGGGCGCTTCCCGCCGCTGGAGGGGAACGCCTTCCTGCGCACGGGCGACGAGATCTCCTTCGGGGGCGAGCAGCTCCGGCTGGTGGACATGGCCGCGGGCCAGCAGAGCACGGTGGGCGACGATCACCCCGAGCTGCCCTGGAAGATCGGCCTGCAGCCCGTGCCCCCGGCGGGCGGGCGCCTCGAGGTGCACCAGGGCCACCGCGTGCGCTCCACCTGGATCCCGGGCCTGCGCTTCGATCTGCTGCTGGTGCTGCTGCAGCCCCAGGGTCGCCTGCGCCCGGGCGAGCCGGTGCCCGACGACGAGGCGCTCTCCCGGCTGTGGGGCCGCCAGCTCCCCCGGGATCCCAAGGCGGTCAACACGCTGGTCAAGCGCCTGCGCGCCGATCTGGACCAGGCCGGGCTCGACGGCCGCGAGCTGGTGGAGCGGGCGCACAACCGCACCCGCTTCGTGCTGGCCAAGGGCGCGCAGGTCACGGTGGACAACCCGCGCTGAGGGCGGGAGCTACTCCTCCTCCTCGTCGCAGCAGTCCCCGATCCAGATGATGGGGATGAGGATACCGTGCTCGCCGTCCAGGTGCAGCGCCGCGGCGGCCTGCTCGATGTCCTCGGCGTCGCCGAGCTTCACGGCGCCGTCTTCCGTCTCGACCACCACCACCAGAGGCACCCACGCCAGCGCCTCCTGCTGGATCACCCTCCCCTTCGTGTCGCGCTCCACGAGGGCCAGCTCCAGAGGCTTGTCGCCCTCCAGCAGGTCGAGCCAGACCCAGAGCAGCTCGTCTGAGATGAGGATGCCGTCCACCAGGGCCAGCAGCCCGTCGTCGGTCTCCTCCACGGCGGAGAAGGAGGCCAGGGTCAGGCCGTCGAGCTCCACGGTGAAGTTGTACTGGCCGATGTGGTCCAGCTCGCGCTCGCGCCGGTCCGCGAAGGCGGAGGTGGGGATGGCGGCCAGCAGGGCCAGGGCGAGGGGGGAGAGGTGAGAGGTCATGGCGGTCACTCCGGTGGGGGTTCATCCGGATCATCGGCGGAGGGAGCCCGCGCCGGGGGTCACGCGGGGGTCAGAGGCATGCCCACCCCCTGACCCCCCGCGCGCTCCCCAGACGCCGATGATGTGCATGCCGAAGGGCACAACCGACACCACGGAGGCTCGATCATGCAGCGACATCTCCCCGTCCACCTCGTCCTGGCCACCACCCTCGCGCTGGGCGCCTGCGCCCCGGCGGACTGCCTGCAGGACACAGGCTTCGAGGCCACAGCCGAAGGCAAGGGCCTCACCACGGGCTCCGGCTCCACCGGCGACCGCGAGGCGGAGTCGAGCGGCACATCCGCCACCAAGCCCAGCGGCCCCTACCTGCTGAAGTGGCGGTACTACCGCGATCAGGACGGCGACGGCTACGGCGACCCCACCGTCTCCCTGGTCTCCTACGGCCAGCCCGCCGGCTACGTGAAGGACGCCTCCGACTGCGACGACAGCGACCCCGCCGTCCACCCGGGCGCGGAGGAGCGCTGCAACGGCCTGGACGACGACTGCGACGACGACATCGAGGAGCTGGTCTCCTACGGCGGCCACGACTACGCCTTCTGCCACCTGCCGGGCGAGGAGACCGACTTCGCCACGGCCCGCGCCCGCTGCCAGGCCTTCCCCCAGGGCATGGACCTGGCCGTGATCACCACGGCCGAGGAGCAGGCCTTCATCACCTCGGAGTGGGACGGCCTCCGCCTGGACTCCACCCCCATCCAGAACCACCGGGGCAACGACGAGTACGTCGCCTGGGTGGGCTTCACCGACCAGGTGGTGGAGGACATCTGGGTCTGGGTGGACGGCTACGCCCATGGCTACGACGCCTGGTGCGGCGGCGAGCCCAACGACGCGGCGGGCGAGGACTGCGCGGTCACCGGCTGGACCGCCGACTATGAGTCCGGCCCCACCTGCGGCGACGGCTGGAACGACCTCGGCTGCGAGATCGCCGTGCCGTTCATCTGCGAGACGCGCTGAGCGGGAGCGGTCAGCGGTCAGTGGTCAGCAATCAGCAACGAACGAGGTACGAAGTTCGATACCGAGAAGGCTACGGCCGAAGCTGCCGAGACGCAGTCCGGGTACCGGCTGCTTTCGGAGTGGTCAGCGAAAACCCTCTTGCTGACGGCTGAATGCTGATAGCTGACAGCTCTCCCGCAGCCCTGAACTGTCGGCCGATTTGGTCGCTGCCCGCTGAGCTACAGATCCCCCCCCTCGAACACCAGCTCGACCCGGCTGTTGGCCTTGCGACCCTCGGGGGTGGCGTTGTCGGCCAGCGGCCGGGTGCCGGCGTAGGAGGCGGCGGAGAGCGCCTGGGATACGCCGGCGTCCGCCAGCGCGCGCACCACGGTCATGGCCTGGACGAAGCCCAGCTCCCACGAGGAGGCGTGCTCGGCGCTGTGGTAGGGGCGGTCGTCGGTGTGCACGGCGACCTGGACCCGCTGCCCACCCCGCGCCGCCAGGATCTCGGCCAGGCGGGCCAGCAGCAGCTCCCCGCGGGGCGAGACGGTCACCTGCCCCTCGTTGAAGATCTGGACGCTGGGGATGCGCACCACGGCTTGTCCCTCGACCTGCAGCACCGTGGCCCGGCCTTCCTCCTGCAGCGTGGCGAAGGCCTGCTCCAGCGCCTGGAAGGCCTCCTCGCGCTCCTCGCGCTCGAATTCCACGCGCGAGCGCAGGGCCAGGGCGTCGTTCAGCTCATGAGCGGTGGCCGCCAGCAGGGGCGCGGTGGGGGGCGCCTTGGGATCGGGGAGGGGTACCAGGCAGCTCGTGGCGAGATCGGCCAGCTTGGCGCGCGCGTCGTCCAGCTCGGCCAGCAACTGCTGGTGGCGCTCGTCGAGGGCCACGATGCGCGCGCGGGTGTCCTCCAGCTCGCCCTCCAGGCGCGCGACCTGCGCATCGCGGGCCTGGCCGTCCTGGTAGCAGGCCGCGTTCCGGGCGGAGAGCGCGGTGCGGGTGGCGTCGAGCTGGACCTGGATCAGCTCGTAGTCGCCCTTGGAGATGCAGGCGCACAGGAGCAACAAGGGGAGCATGGGACCTCCCATCAGAACAGCGCCCAGGAGGTCCGCAGCAGCAAGCTCTGCTCCACCTGCGGCTTGTCGATGACCTGGGGCTCGATGACGACGTTGAGGTAGTAGTTCAGGGAGAGGTTGCGCGTGATGCGCAGCGACAGGGTGTTGCGCCAGCTCACGGACCAGGGCGGGTACGGCAGACCCAACCGATCGGTGCGGGGCCACTTGGTCTTGGGCGAGAACGAGGTGAAATCGGCGAACAGCTCCACGTCCGTGGCGTACACCACCCAGCCCGGCAGGCGCAGGGAGGCGACCGCGGTGACCTCGATGCCCGCCTGCTGGAAGGACTCCACCTCGCGGTACTCGACGGGGTCCGTGGAGGCCACGTCGTCCACCACCAGGGCGTCGCCGTACAGGCTCTGGCGCATGCCGAAGCCCGCCCGCAGGTTGAAGTTGGTGGTGCGGCTCTTCTCGAGGAAGGAGGTGTTCATCCCGATGCCCTCGCGGAAGAGGGTCGGGTGCCAGGCGGTGGCGGTGCGGAAGGTCTCGTTGGCGCCCACCTCCAGCGTGCGCTCGCTGCCGTCGGTGTGGGTGACGCTGATGGTGGTGTCCTCGGTGGCCAGCACGTCGGTGGGGAAGGCCTGGGACTCCGCGCTCACCCGCCCGTAGGGGCCGGTGCGGCCCTTGAGGCGGTAGGTGTGCAGCACGTCGCCCCGCAGCCGGTCGGTGGCCTTGAGGATGGGCAGCGGCTCGGAGCCCTGGGGCCGGATCTGGCTGGCGCCCTCCTCGATCTGCAGCAGGGTGGAGAACTGCTGGGGGCCGTGGGTGAAGGAGACCTGAGCGTCGGCGAAGGCCGAGGCGGAGTACTGGGTCTGGTTGACCGCGCCCACCACGTTCTCGCTGTTGACCAGCGAGCCCTCGAAGCCCACCACCACGGAGTGGAACCAGCGCTGGTTCTCGCGCAGGGCGGTGGCGAACTCGTCGGGCAGCAGCACCCCGGCGCCGAGGAAGTCGCCGTTGTCCGGGTCGAGCACCAGGCGGTAGCGCACGAAGCCGGCCTCGGGCACCACCACGGTGGCGTAGTCCTTGAGGGCGCGGAAGTCGCGGCCCGGCCGCACGATGCGGTACAGCCCGGGCTTGAGCAGCCAGGTCTGGAGGATCTCCCCCTGCAGGGTGTCGGCCCCAAACCCGGTGCTCACCGGCTCGCGGGTGTCGGCGTCGATGATCTCGTAGCTGCCGCGGTGCGGGATGCGGTGGTCGTCGGTGACCTCGATGCGCAGGGCCCCCCAGGTCACGGGGACCAGCGTGGTCTCGCCCTCCACCACGTCGAGGGCCTGGCTCACCCCCTGGCTGGGGGTGCCGGCGGTCACCACCACCACGTACTGGCCCGGCGCCACCAGCACGCGCTGACCCAGCGGGATGCCCACCACCTCCGAGTCCGAGATCAGGGAGGCGGAGGGCTCGTACTCGGCCCCGGTGATGGTGGGCACGAACACCGCACCCTGCCCCACCGGGATCACCGTGGAGTCCTCGGCGAGCTGCTGCTCCGGCGGGGGGGTCAGCCAGGTGTAGGGGTCGTCGGCGCGGGCGGGCCCGGAGAGGACCAGCAGCAGGACGAGCAAGGTGGGGATCAGAAGACGGGGCATACCGGATGTCCCTCCTTGGCGAACTTTTCCATCGCGAGGATGGTCTCCCGGACACCGCGGGCGGCCAGCTTGAGCGCCAGGCTCTGGGGCACGCCCTCGCCGGGGTCGGTGTTCGAGTGGTACTCGACGTAGGTGGTGTACGGATCGATGGCGATCAGGAACCAACCCCCGCGGGTGGAGCGGATGGGGGCGGCCTCGGGGATGAGCTTGCGGGCGGCGGCGGAGATGACCTGGGCCGGATCGGAGCCGCCCTGGAAGTACAGCTCGCGCATGGCGCCGCCCGAGTCCCGCTGCAGGGGCTGGTTGGTGCGCAGCACCGAGACCCACCAGCGATCGTCCACCATGGGCACGGGCAGGTACTGGAACACCTTGCGGCCCGAGGCGCAGGCCTGGCCGCTCATCAGCTCGGAGTAGGCCGTGGCGGTGTAGCCGGGGTGGCGGGTCTCATCGTTCAGGCCGGCCCACAGCCGCCCGATGGGCAGGTTCAGCACGGCCACGCCCCAGGCGGTGGTGCCCCGCACGCCGGAGACGATGGTGCCGCTGGCCGCCTTGCGGATTTCTTCCTCGCTGGGCTGCGGCGCGCTCTTCTGGGTCCGCAGCGCGCGCATGGGCGCCGCCGCCTGCACCCGCGCCACCACCTCGTCGGGGGTCGCGCCGCGAGCCACGGTCAGCAGGGTCGCCAGCAGGAGCCAGAGCATACCGGCAACCTACACCGATTCGGGCCGGCAGGCGCTCTGCCGCTCACCCCCGACCCACGACCGCCGGCCTCCCGTACCTGGCGGCTCGGTGATCCAGCCCGTCCCGCACGCCTCCCCCGGCGCTACCCTCCAAGCACCCCAAGGAGGTACCCATGCGCCCGTTGATCAAGGCGATCCGGATCCTGCTCGCCATCCTCGTCATCCTCCTCGCCACCTGGATGACCGTGTTCCGCATGCCCCTCTCCGCCCTCTGGGGCGCCGCCCTGGCCTGGTTCCTCTGGCCGCGGGCCAGCCGCACCTGGAGGACCGCCTGGATCGGCCTCGCCCTGGGGCTCCTGCTGCCCGTCTTCACCCTGCAGGTCACGCTGCGGGAATTCGCCCACGCCTCCGATCGCGCCTCCTGCGCCGTGCGCCACGCCATGGACAAGCCCGCCGCCTTCTGCGACGGCCTGCGCTACCGCGCGCTCACCGGCACCGACAGCGGCCCGGTCCTGACCCTCGATCAGCGCCTCGGCGTGGCAGGCTTCAACGTGCTCATGGCGCTCGGCGGCTACCTCGCCGGCTTCCCCGAGGTGGCCGGGGAGACCCTGCGCCTGCTGGGCGGAGATGGCGAGATCGCGCATCAGCCGGTGTCGGCCAGGCGGCGGCGCTGCCGGGCCGGCGCGGCCTCCGGGGGGCCCGTGGTGGAGGGAACCTCGGACTTCTTCCTCGACTCCAGGCTCTTCCGCCGCGAGGCCGCCGCCTTCGCCCGCCGCGCCCGGGACGCCGCGCCCGGGACCACCCTCGGGCAGGCCGCGGGGGTGGCGTCCATGGGCGGGGGCGGCAACACCGCGGTCTACTTCACAGGTGAGAAGCCCATGACCAGCCGCACCGCCCTGGCGCTGTACGTCCCGGGCGCCACCATCAGCGGCGTGGCCGTCGGGGACGGCGCCATGGACCTCACCTGGGAGGGCGGCATCTTCTACCCCGCGGGCTACGCCTTCGAGGCCACCATCCCCACCCTCACCGCCCCGGTGACCCTGCGCCTGGACGAGAGCCTGTTCTGCGGCCTGCAGCTGGACGGCTGGATGACCCCCTACACCCAGCGCTGGACCGCGCACATCGACGCCGACGACCCGCGCCTGGCCTCCGCCATGGTCACCGCCAACGCCCCCGGCCCCTTCGAGCGGGCGGCGCGCTGGGCCCAGGGAGGAGGGCGCTGATCGCGCAGCGCCGCCTCGGGGACCCATGCCCCCTGAAGTCGAACACCCGTGGAGCCCATGCCCCCTGAAGTCGAACACAAATGATCTGCGCGGGCCCCAGCGCCACGCAGGAGACGGGGGCGGCCATGAAGATCGACGTTTGCCCGTTACGTCTTGGCCCGCCGAGGCGCGGGGTGTTGCGAAGTGAGGGGCATGGGATCGAAGGGTGTTGCGCTCTGGGGGGCATGGATACCCCGGTGGCGGCCGCCTCCGCCCCTACTCCGCGACCTCCTCCTCCTCCCCCTTCCCCAGCTTCTCCTTGATCTTCTCCTTGACCCCCTGCCGCCGTTCCCGCGCGGCGTCGCGGGCGTCCTGGACCTTCTCGCGCACGTCCTCGCGCCGCTCCAGCACCTTCTCGCGCTGGTCCAGCAGGGTGTCCACGCCCTCGCTACCGGCGGAGCGCAGCTCGTCGCGCAGGGCCTGGCGCTGCTCCTGGATCTTGTCGTGGCGCTGCTCCCGGCGCTGCTCCATCAGGCCGCGCACCAGCTCCATGCGCTCGGGCTTGTCCACCTCCACCAGGGGGTCCGCCAGGGTGCCGTGGATGTGCATGCCCATGGGCACCAGCTCGCCGAGGGTGACCAGGCAGTTCAGGTCGATGGTGCCCGCCCCCAGGTGGATCTGGCCGGCTCCCCGCAGCTGCAGCTCTTCGGAGTCCAGGCGCAGGTCGGCGGTGCTGGCCACGCCGCCTTCCAGGTCGAAGCAGGCCTCGAGCCGGTGGTAGGTGAGCCTGGTCGGGACCTTGGCGCCGACCCGCTCGCGCGCCAGGGCCACCACCCGCTCGGCCACGCCCGAGAGCTCGCGGGCGGCGCGGCCGGCGCGCTGCGCCCGCAGCGGG
>JBDRKM010000381.1:0-21230 GCA_043814015.1 Pseudomonadota bacterium | reverse complement strand
GTGGCCGCGTCCAGCCCACCAGGACCCGGTCGCCGCCCGTCACCATGAAAGGACCCGATCCAAGCTCACCCTCCGCGAGGAGGCGCTCCCACCCGGGGGTGGTGCCGCCGCCCGGGCGCCACACCCGGATGCGCCCGGGGTCCTCCCGTGTCGCGAGCACCACGGGCGGATCGCCCGGGACCGGCCGGGCCACGGCGCGTCGGTCGCCGAGCGGGATCGCCTGGGTTGGCTTGGCTTGTGCGTCGAGCAGGGCGAGGGACGCCTCCCGCTCTTCCTGACCTTCCACGAGGAGCCAACCCTGCTCGCCCACCAGCGCGAAACCGCGCCCGTCGACACCCTGGTTCCAACGGTGGTCTGGCAGGACGGAGGTGCCGGTGGGGAGCAGGCCGTGGGGACAGCCGGGCGGACCTTCGAGAAGCAGCGCAGGGGCCTCTTGGAGGGGCGGAGCGAAGAAAGCCTCGACCCACCAGGGGTAGGTCGTCTCCTCGCGCCGGGCGGGCTGCCCCACCGGCCGCCCATCCCCCCCTCGCCGGACCGCGGGCGTCCAGGGGCCTCTGGCCGACACCGTCCCCGAGACGGAGATGGCGAGGGTGCGGACCTCGGGCGCCTCGGACGCGTCGATGTGGACCACATCCTGTGAGCACGGGCTGTCGCCGACTGCCCCGATGCGTTGCGGGTTCCCTTCCTCCAGGGGGGCGAGCTCGGCTGGCCACGCCTTGTGGGGGCTTCGCCACACGAGGCCCTGGCCCTTCACCTCGAAGGCCAGCAGGTCGCCCACGGCGAGGTCTGGCGTATCCTCCATGGTGACCTGGACGGTCACGGAGTCCCCGGCTGTCGCGTAGATGGCCTCCAGGAGCGTTGGCTGCGCGGGAACACGCGCATCGGGGCCCTCTCCCGTGCGGAAGGAGGCCGTGGGAAACCACGTTCGGCTGAACGCCGTGGGCCGGCCCGGGCCCTGGGCGCGCCCGCTCCTCAGGCCGCCCGCGTAGCGCCAGCGCTCCTCGTCGGACAGGAGGCGGCCGTCTCCGTAGGCGTACACGCTCTCCAGCACGTAGGCCTGAAGAGGGGCCAGTTCGCGCGTCGGTGTGAGGGTCAGGATGGTGCCCTCCACCTCGCCTCGGAGCTCGACCTGGCCTCCGTCCGGGGCCAGGAGGCGGAACTCCTCCGCCAAGCGTGCCCTGATCTCCGGGGGCCAGCGGTCCAGGAGGACCAGGATTCGGCCGTTGGTCGGGAAGCCGGTGGCCCCGTCGGCCGGCAGGACCGTCCGGTGGATCGGCACGCGGAGGCACGATGCATGCGCTGGCGTCGCCCCGGCGAAGAACATCGCGAGCGTCCCCACGATCAGCGTGGAAGCTCGCAGTGCAGGGGGGGAATTCCAGGATGTCACGGGATGAACCTCGCATGGGATCCACCGGGTGTCAACGAGCGGGCGCGCTTCTCCCGGGCGCTGGCCGTCCACCCGGATCGCCACGATGGCTCCTGGTGCGTGGTGGTGCGCCGGGATGCCAGGCGAAAGCCGAAATCCTGCGGCGAGGTGTGGGCACCTGGGTGGGACACCGCGGCGTCCCGGGGCCGCCGACATAGAGAAAGACGTCCACGGCAACCTCGGCGAGTAGATGGCCGACGGGTGGACCTACTCCGACGTGCTCTACTACGGTGTCCGCGGCGGCTGGACGACCGCGGAGGGGTATCCCGGACAGGTCCGATCCTCGTCGCACGACATGGGCTCCATGCTCGAGCAGGCCGGCATCCGCTTGGTGGTGAACGCGCGGTAGCCGCTTGCGGACAGTTCCTGGCCACCTGGAGGCGGCAAGAACCATACGGAGTCCCCGTCACCGGAGCCCGTACTTGCCCCCCCTCCACGTCCAGCACGCCCTCCCGAACGACCCCGACCTCGACGCGCTGGCCACCGGCGTGGCCGAGGTGGATCGGTACTTCCGGAGCCGCGCCTGGTTCGACAGCGGGAAGGGCCGGGCCTCACCGGCGACGTACCAGTTCCGTACCGGGCCGGGCGGCGCGGTCGTGGGCTACGCCTCGGCCGCGTTCCGCCTCCAGGCCCACCCCAGCGATGGGGTTCCCGAGCGTGCCCGCTTCCTCGTCGTCTACGTGCTCGGTCTGCACAGGCCCTTCCAGGGCACCGAGAACCCCGCCGCGTCCGGGCGGCGCTACGCCGACTGCGTGCTGGAGGCGCTGGAGGAACTCGCGCGTGCCCGCGACGAGTGCGTGGGGCTCTCGCTGTGGGTCCGCGAGGACAACGCCCGCGCCATAGCCTTCTACGAGCGTCGCGGGTTCGTGCCCGACCCGGGCGGGCCCGTGGCCAGGGACGCAGGCCCTCGCCACCTGACCCTCCGCAAGCTGCTTCGCTGAGGCCGTTACAGTAGAGGCTGCTCTTCGCCGTCGTCCACGTCGGGCGGCGCGAGGTCCCGCTGCCTGTTTCGCTCGGCGAGGGCGTCCAGGCGCGCCCGGGCGGCCTCGACCTCCTCCACCGGGAAGCGCCAGTGACCGCCCCCGGTCCGGTAGGCACCTGGGAAGATCCCCGACTCGAGCCAGTTCTTGACCGTGTTGGGCGAGGAGACGCCGAGCCGCTCGGCGGCCTGGCCGCTGGACAGGGCCCGGCGTGGCCGGAAGGGCACCAGCTTGTCGGCGAGGTCCATGCGCCCGGCGTCGAGCAGGGCGGCGCGGACCTCGCGGTACAGGGCCTGGGGCAGTGCGGTCATGGCATGCCTCTCCTGACGTCATCGGACGCCGACAGGGTGAAGATACACGAAACCGCCAAAACCGTCAAACGCTCTCAGCGCCCTCCGGTTGCCTCCGATCTGCCGTGGCCGGCGCTACCCCTGGCCTTCGGCCTCCCCACATCCCTCGCCCCCACCTCACATTGTCCCCATGCGCCCGACGGCGGGCCTTCGGGTGCTTGGTAGGGAAACGCGAGATCGCCGTCCTTGACGCGATAGGCGACGGTCGCCCCTCCCTCTGCCAGGGTCACCGAGTCGAGCAACCGGTCCAGCGCTTCCCGGCGCTGGGCCAGCGGTTTGCCTGACCACGCCTGGAGCACGGCGGCCCTGAACTGCTCCGGGTCCACCGCCTCGGCGGCGGGCAGCGCGCGGCGCTCGGGCAGGGCGGCCAGGCGCAGGCGGGCGGTCTCGCGGCGGGCCACAAGCGGCGCGTTGACAGCCTTGGCGTCGTCGAGGTCGAGAATGCCGGCGGAGACCTGAGCACCGGTGAGGCGGATACGCCTGTCGAGGTCGGCGATCTCGGCCGCGATGCGCTCGCGCTCGGCGCTCACCTCGTCGGGGGCCTCGGCCAGGGCGGCGAGGGTGTCGGAGACGAGGGCCTGGACGTTGTCAGGAGACAGGACCTCGCCGTGGATGTAGTCGAGGACCCGGTCGTCGAGCTGCTCCACCCGCACCGACAGGCCGGCGCAGGCTTCCTTGTTCTCGATGCGCGAGGAGCAGTGGTAGTAATGGTACTCCGCTCGGCCGGGGCGGCCGCCGCGGACCACCGCCATGCGGCCGCCGCACAAGCCACAGCGCAGCCAGGGGGTAAGCACGCCGCGCTCACCGAGGCGGATGGGGTGGTGGCCGTTGCCCTGGTGGTCGCGCTTGGTCCGGTCCTTCAGGCGACGCAGGGCCTGCACCCTATCCCATTCCTCCTGGGAGACAGCGGCTTCGTGGGCGGCACGGCAGGCGATTTCGCCGTCGTACACGATGTGGCCGGCATAGGTGGGGCTGGTGAGGATCTGCTGGAGGTGCTTGCGGCGCCAGGTGGAGGCGAGGCGCTGTCGGGGCACGTCCTTGCGGCCGGGGGGCCGGACGCCTTCGCGGGTGAGCTTCTCGGCCAGCCGCTTCCCGCCGTCGCGGCCCTGGAGGTACTCGCGGTAGATGCGCTGTACGGTCTCGAAGTCGGCACGGGTGGCGTCGGTGACGGCGAGCTGCCCGTCGATCACCGCGTAGCCGAAGGGGGCGTGGCCATAGACCCATTGGCCTTTCTCGGCCTGGCTCCTCATGCCGCGCTGGACGTTGCGGCTGAGTTCCTCGGAGTAGCGTTCGGCGAGCCAGGCGAGGATCGGCCGGATGAGCTTCCTCATCGAACGGTCACCGGAGTCCTGCTCGGTGAGGGAGATGACCTCGATTCCGGCGTCGTCCAGGGTCGCAAGCGCCCTCAAGCAATCGAACATATTCCTCGCGATCCGCGAGAAAGCCCAGACGTAGAGGCGCTCGACGGGCTGGCCGGCGCGTCGAGCCTTCTGGGCGTCCCGCTGCGCCTCGGCCCGGCGAATCATGGCCTGGTAGGCGGCGCGCTTGCGGGAGGAGCGGCCGGAGAGACCCTCGTCAATAAACCAGTTCTCTGGCGGGATGGTGACCCCATCCTCGGCAGCTCGGCGCTCGATGGAAGCGCGCTGTTGCTCCACGCTCTTGTCCTGGCGGGGGTCGGAGCACCTCAAGTACGCGGCACCGATGATCATGACGGCCCTCAATGCGAGATGGCGCTTTGAAGTTTACATAACTACACGAGGTTTCCGCCCCGCGCCAGGTGGATCAGGCTGCCCGACCCACCTCTGGCTCCAAGGCCGCCAGCAGTGCGGCCTGCAGGTCGCCGAGGGCGAGGCAGGAAGCCCAGGCATCGAGAGAGGGCGATCCCGTGGATGCAACGGCCTCCCCCACCGGTGTCGTGCGATGGCGGCGGGGCTGGCCGAGGTGGTGGGCGCGGACCTGGCGGAGGAGCAGGTCGTAGAGTGGGCGCTCGTCGCCTGCCAGGTCGGCTCCACGGGCGAGCAGGGGGTCGATGGCGGTGTGGTCGGCGGTGGTCAGGTCCAGGTTGGCCAGGATGCGGGCTGGGGAGCCCTGGCGCCAGAGGACCAGGCGGGGGCGCTCGGCGTAGAGTGCTCCGCGGGGCGTGCGGTACTCCAGGATCGCCTCGCCATCGGCGGTGGCGAAGACAGCGGCCCAGCAGCGGCCCGCCTTCAGGTCGTAGCGGACCTGGGCGGCGATGGAGGTGAGGCTCGGGGGCATGATCCGTCCTTGCTGTCGCACCTCCAGGCTACGCGCCGAGGAGCCGTGCGACCGCTGGGATCGTTCCCCACAGGGGTCTTGTGCGGCTGTGAAAGCCGGTCGAGGGCTTCCGCGTGGGGCGATTGTCGCCGTTCGATGCGTGGGGAGCGATTTCGGGTGCCGAGGAACCACTGCCAGGCGAGGATCGTGGTGAACCCGAGGCGATCCGCGTGCCGTTTCCCGATCCCATCCACGAACCGTGTCCCACGAAGCGATCCGATCCGAGCGCACGGATCGGATCGCTTCGGCTTCCACGGCGATCACAGGCCGAGAAAGCAGGAATATTCCCATGCAACGGATCGCCTGGAGATCGCTTCGGGATCGGCTGCGGATCGGATCGCCCCGCTTCACGGATCGCTTCAACCCATGGGAGATCGCCATGACCACCAGGACCTGCGCCCTGCCGAGCTGCGGCAGAACCTTCGAGGCCGAACGCGCCGATGCCCGCTACTGCTCTCCCTCCTGCCGGGGAAGGGCGAGCCGGGAGAGACGGCGGCAGGCTTCGCCTGCTCCACCTTCCTTGTCCCAGCCAGAGCCACAACCATCGGAGCTCAACGACGACTTCACCGCCCGGGTCCTCTCCCTCGAAGAGCGCCTGGAGAACCTGGAGGCCGATCTGGACCTCGCCGAGGCGAGGCAGTCCACCTTGAACAGCATGACCTCCCGTCTGGAGGCCTTCTCCCGCCGACTCCCCGGCGAGAGCCAGGTGCAGGAGTGGAGCCGGGCGGTGGTCCGCGAGGAAGCCGACGCCGTTCACGAACGGATTGACGACCTGGAGCGAGCCGTGGGCCTCGACAAAGACGCCTCCGATGGCTCTCTCATCTGCCGCGTGGCCTCCCTGGAGACCACAGAACCTGGCAGCGACCAGGTGGCGCGAACCCGGATCCGCCGGCTGGAGGATCGCCTTGCCCGGGAGGTCCACCGCGGGAACGCCCTCGAACAGCAGGTCGCCGTGCTGGCCGCGGGGCTGCGGGATCTGGCGGGGGTCGTGGAGACTGGCCTCGGTCGGTGAGCACCGCGGAAGAACCGAGTAGGCCAGGAGCAAGACGCGCCCCGCGGGCGACACCCGGTGGCGCGAACGACAGCATTCGCCTCCCCCGGCCATCACCAGCGCGAAATGCCTTGTGTGTCCATGAATTCTGGAGAGCGCCGGGCCGCCTGCTGGCGACTCGGCGCGCGAGCCGCCCTCACCTCCATGGTCGGGATGCCACGGCCTACCCCTCCCGCGCTCCATGCCACCCAACGGCCCACCAGAGGAGCACGGGGCTCGGAAACGTCACCGAGAGTTCCTCGGGAAGCCCGATCCCTGTCCGCCCCATCAAGCCGATCTCCCAACTGAAGCTGCGCTTCTGCTCTGCCGAGATCCGAAAGCTCTCCTGGTGGTAGGCCACGGAGGCAAGAGGGAGCACCAAGGAAGGGGGGATGCGCTCGGCGCCGGCTTCGTCGGTCGGTGCAGTCATGCCGAGCTGAACTCCGCCGCGCACGGCAACACCACGCCAGTGGTACCGCGAGTGCCCCATGTGCGGGCGATACAGGAGGAGCCCAGCTGTTGGGACGACACCGACGCCAAGGCCCATGAGCTTCCGGTGCTCATCGTGGATGACGAGGGATTGCCACCACACCAGGGACAGATCGACAAAGGAGCCTCCTCCCACCCGGAAGCGCTGTTCCATACCGATGATGCCACCCTGGCCGAGCACCACGCCAAGGGAACAGGTGTGGCGCTCGGCTTCGAAGCCGGCTTCCTCGCCCAGCGCCTCGGGGATCGAGAGCAACCCGAGCAGGAGGGCGAAGAGGCTACAGGCCCTTCGCACGATCCCGTCCGATGGCTCTGTCGAGCCCGATCGCGGATTCGAGGCCCGTGGCCTTGTTGAAGTGTGCGCCCGTGATGTCGGCGCCGTCGAACCGAGCGCCGGTCAGATCCGTATGGGTCAGCCAGGCGTCGCGCAGGTTGGCGCCCGAGAAGTTCGCGCCAACGCAGCTCGAACCCGGTCGAAGCTCCATTCCGAGGTTGGCGCCCTCCATGTTGGCGCCAGAGAAGTTCGCGCCGTTCAGGGTGGCCCTCTCCAAATAGACCTTCTCGAGAGTCGCCCCCGAGAGGTCCGCGCCCGTGAGGTCCACACCCACCATGCTCCCCCGGCTCAGGTTGGACCTCGAGAAGTTGGCACCAGCGAGATTCGCCTTGCTCGCCGTACCTTCCATGAAGTACTCATCTCTGCAGGCGGTCACGTGGGTGAAGAGGACACCGGAGAGGTCCACACCCGAGAGATTCGCTCCCGAGAGATTGGAACCCCAGAACCTGGCTCCTGCGCACACCCCACCTGTCGAGAAGCTCGCCCCGCGGAAGTCCGCACCAGCGAAATTGGAGAAAGACATCCGCGCCTCGGCCAGATCGGCGTTCTGGAAGTTTACACCGGAGAAGTTGGAGACCGAGAGGTCGGCCTTCGCCAGGATGGCTCCATGCATGTCGGCCTCCGAGAGGTTGGATCCAGACGCCCAGGAGTCCCGCTTGGCTTCACCGCTGCGGGCCACCGAAGCCCCAAGCGCGATCTTGCTATCCGCGAAGGCCGTCTTCCTGAGGTCGGCACCCTGGAGGCTCGCGCCTTGCAGGTCAGCCCCCGAGAGGTCGAGATCCGACAGGTCCAGACCGGAAAGGTCCGCCGAGGAAAGGCGGAGTGGACCCGAAGCGAGGTGGGCGATGACCTGTTCTCGGGTCATCGCGGCAGCCCATACCACCGCGGGAAGGACCAGACCGAGAGACAGCAGATGAGGAAAGCGTCTCATGTTCATCAGGACACCTCGGTTGTTGAGATTCGCCTGTGTATCCAGACAATGGGCAAGACGCACATGAGCCACAGCGCGGCGGAGCCATCCGTCGGTCCCGTCGGGATCCGTCACAACGCGACCCGCCCCAGGACCCGCTCGCTACAGGGCACTCGCATAGACAAGGGAACGATGGACGTGATGCTATTGACCGCGGGTGATCTCGATCCCGAACGTCACGCCGCAGTAGGGGCAACGATCACCGACGCGCGTCCCGCTTGGTAGCTCTGTCCCGCACTGTCCGCAGCGCCTGGACAGGGTGAGCCGCCCGATCACGATGCAGAGGGTGAGCAGCGCGCCAGCCGTGAGCACCGCTCCTCCGCAGCCCCAGCGCACCAACACCACCACGAACCCGATGATGGGCACCGCGACGATGGTGACGAGGATGGCGATCTTCCTTGTGTCGGTGGGGCTGAACCCGAAGCGGGCACCGGTCGTGTCGGTAGCAGGCGAAAAACGTTTACGGGGTGCGAAGCTGCGCAGGTCCGCACAGACGAGCTTGGCGCAGTTGAAGTTGATTCCGACCGCTGACTCACCCGGACAGGCATCCATCAACGAAGCCCCAGAGAGGTCCGCCTCGCAGAACAGGGTGCCCGCCAGGAAAGCCCGGCAGAGGATGGCACCTCGCAGATCCGCTCCGCGTAGGTCAGCGCCGGACAGCTCGGCCCCGACGAAGCTCGCACCCTGGAGACGGGAGCCGCGCAGGTTGGCCTTTCCGAGCTTGCATCGGTCGAACGAGAACCCGACGAGGTCGAGGTCGGAGAGATCGGCGCCCGAGAGATCGGCCTCATCGAACTTCTTCTGACCTCTCGCGACGCTGGACAGGAAGGTTTCTCGGTCCATGGCGACCTCATCGGCAAGCGGTTTCTCGTTCTACGGCCCGCAGACCTCCCAGGCGCGCTCACTCGCGGCCCGGGCCCGTTGGATGGCTGCCTCCCCCGAAGGGGAACCCATGGTCTCGGGGGCGGCGAGCGCTGCGGCATGGGCTTCGGCAGGCGTTCCCTCAGCCGCCAGGAGCTGGGCGGTGATATATGGCTGGACTCCGGACAGGTCCGGTGGGTTCCGGAAGGCCCGGTCGTCCACCCCGGTTGCCCACATCACGGCCTCCCGCCAAGCCTCCGTGGCGGCCTCTCGCGCGGACTCGCACTGAGTCTTCTGTACCGGCGGGACGGGTACCCAGGCGCGGACCTGGCTCTTGGACGGCTTCGCGTCGCTACAGCCATCCGTGTCCCGGAACATGACGCGGCCGCAGGCGCCCCCGAGAGCCCTCTCGTACAACTGCGCTGCGCGCTCGATGACCGCGTCGTCCGCGGGGAACTTCGCTTGCAGCTCGGCCGCTGGCGGGTCGTCGGTGTAGGCCCACACGGCCACCTGCAGGTCGAGGGTCTGGGCGTCGACCGCGAACAGCCTGGCGAGGGCGTCGTCCACCCGGGCGATGGTCAGGGTCTCGAGCGAGGAGGGGTTGTCGTCATGGAACTCGAGGCAGTAGGCTTCGATCACCCAGGTCCCCTTGCCATGGGCCGGCAGGTCGATGGTGCTGGTCATCACGAACATGCCTCCTCCCTCCGAGCGCCCCCGCAGGCTACGCACGCCCATGTCCTGGGAGGATTCGTGTCCGTTCCGGAGCACCAGGCCTGCGGGCACGGTGAGGGAGAGCGCCACATCGGTATGGTTCTCGGCCTCGAGGAGGATCGAATCACCCGAAGAGGCGTCGGCGCCGCGGAAGACGACGCCGACCGAGCCAGCCGAGACAGCCTCGGGCAGGGCCTGGGCATTGAGCACTGCTGAGGTGAGGATGAGGGGGAGGATCATGGGATTTCCAAACACCACGTCCGCGAGGACGTGACCCTCAGGGGTGGTGTGTCGTGAGGACGGCCTTCTCCCAGTGCCAGGGATCTGGCCCGGGGATCGACTGGATCTGCAGCCACGCCGCAGTGCCATCCGAACAGGAGAAGCGCGTCTCCCCGCCGACCGGCGGGCCCAGCGAGGTCGCCTCGGCGAAGGGGGTCACGGGCTGGCCGTCCGGCCCGAACACCGCATAGCGGGGCGGATTGCCGCCGTGGTTGACGACGTAGACCGCCGTGCGCCCCCCAGGCAGCGGGCAGGCGCCGATGGGCGAACCGTCGAGCTGGACGACGGTGGGTGCGCGCCCCGGTGAGATGAAGGCCGCCCGCCCGCTCTGGCTCCCCGGCGGCCCGGACGCGAGCACCGCGAAGCCCTCCTCAGTGGCCACCGCACCGCGGACCCCCCAATCCAGGGAGTACTGGTTCCCACCCTGCGAGCCCGAACCTCGGCTCGGGCTCGGAGCAAAGAGCCAGGCCTGTTTCTGCCCGCCGTCGCGATCCCGCGTCTCCACGAAGAACAGCGCGGAGCCGTCCTCACCGACATCGTAGGTCCCCGGTTTGCCGGCGGCCGGGGCGAGGCTGCCCCCTCGCGTCCAGGCCACCACGATTCCGTGCGCACCCGCGGTGGCGCAAGACTCGCCCGGCCCGTCGTACCTGGCCTGGGTGCAGGCACCCATCGAGGGCCAGCCCTCCTCGGGGACCGTCGCCAGCTTTGGGCTCGGCTCGACCACGACCCAGTCCGGCGATGCCGTGAACGCGTACCAGTCCGGCGGGGCGCCGCGGACGGGTCCGAGCGCGACCTGTGTGGGACTGCGTGGCTTGGTGTACTCCAGGTACCTGCCCGTCCACAGGACGTTTCTCGGCATGGACTTCCCAGGAGCCAGGACGGTGAAGGTCCCCCGGTCGGGATCGACGAGGGCGAGATCCCGCGTCTGGCCCGAGCCGGCGTACCCCGCGGACGCCAGGCAGTGCCCGCCGTGGCAGGTCAGATCGTAGAAGTGGGGCTGCTTCGGCTTGACCACCCCGGTCAGCGTCCCGTCGGGAGCCATGCGCACCAGCACCATCTTGTCCTCGTGGGGCTCGAGCGCCACCACGAAGCCCCCGCCCCAGGGCTGGAGGTCGAAGGTGGTGAGGCCGCCGCCCGAGCGGAGTGTGAGGGAGTCCTCCGGCTTGGCGGCGAGCGCCACCGGCAGAGCGAGCACCAGGAGGGAGAGCGGGTTGATCATGTTCGTCTCCGGTCAGGGCGCGGGCAGGGTGTGGATGGTGGCCGCGAGCGGCGCCGACTCGCCCGGGCACCAGATGACCAGCTGCGGCCGCGTCGCGTCTCCCTCGAGCACGTAGTCGCAGATCCAATTGCCGTCGGGCCGCGTCAGGCGCCCGGAGACGGCGAAAGCCGGGCCCTCGCCGGTCACGGGGTCGAGGAAGGCGTACACGTCGCGCTCGGGCTCGATCCGATGCACGTAGGGCACACCACCGGGGGTACGCCCGAGCCCTCCCGAGACGGCCAGCACCTTGTGCGAGTACGTCCAGGTGCCGTCCGGCCCGATCCGCCCCATGCGGGAGCGCTCGCCGTCGTTCGCGATGACGTACAGACCATCCCCATCGGCCAACACCGAGCGGATGCGTGGGTAGTCCAGGGGCGCAGTCACCGGCGACAGCTCCTGGCTGCCATCGAGCGACCAGCGGCGGGCGTGGACGCCGGGTCGGACACACCACAACGCCTCGCTGGTGGCGGTCCAATCACAGTCGAGGCTGCTCGCGACGAAGGGCCGGCTCATGGCTCCGGTCGCGACCTCGAGCACGGTGCACGCGCCGATCCCCGGCTCGCAGAGCAGCGTATGCGCGGCGCCGTCCGGGAAGTAGAAGAGCTGGGTGGCGAAGTCCTGCACTGCGCCGACCTCGGTCACCCCGCGGCTGTCCAGGTGGAAGAGCCGGGTGGACCAGTCACCGTTCTTGCCGCTCAGTGTGCAGTTGTAGGGGGCTTGGGCGACCCTGCCGGTGAGCGTCGAGAGTGCGACCCAGGCGGTGCCGTCCGGGGCCGCGGCGATCCGGATCCAGTGGCTCACGGTGTCGGTGTACGTGATGAACGTGCAGGCGGGATCCGGGTTGTAGGGCGGGAGAACCCCCGACACCGGCGTGTGCTGTTCGGGCGGGATCGAGATGGTGCCCAGGAACCGAAGCTGGTGGTCGGCCTCCCACCAGAACGACAGCGTCCCCTTCTCGCCGTCGAGCTGCGTGACGACGGGGGGTTCGTGGGTGATCCGGCCGGGGTGGCGGGGGTTGTCCACGCCGGCCGCGTGGCCTGGGTCCACTTCGTAGACAGGGATCTTCGCAGCGAAGGCCGCGCAGACAAGGAGGAAGAGAGGCCAGGCCATGACGCCAGCACCACCTACCGACGACATGAGAACGCGCCGAAGGTGTGTACATTCGCGACGGCGAGGTCGCCCTCCACGTTGACGAAGCCTCCGACCCCGAACTCGTTGGTGTACTCGCGACCGCAGGCCTGCTCCAACTCCTCGTAACGTGCGAACGCGCGCATGGGCTCGTCGCCGCACATCAAGGTCGTTGGGCTGGGGCCTCGCTGTGGCTGGGCCAGCTCCGCGCCGGGCAGCCGAGCGCTCCACGATGGAGAGTGCGTGATGGGCATGGACTCCTCCTCTGGAGACCAAGGTTCAGCGCGCAGATGATGGCGTCACGGATTGCAGATCCAGTCCTCTCTCATCCCCGCGCAGGCGCACGGTCCATCGATCTCCCTGGTCGGACTGCAAGAGGATCACTCGCTCGTCGCCGTCGTTCATGCTCGTGGAACCTTCCATCACACGCCAACCATCGCCTGCGAACCAGCTGTATCCCCATTCATGCTGGATCCGGATCATCGCAGGCTCGCAGGGTGGTGGCTCGCGGGGGCAGACACTCCGGCCGTCGCACCGCGGGGCCGCCACGGTGCAGGTTCCATCCTCTGGGACGACGCAGATCGAGACGAGGAGGTCGCCCCGTGCCGTATAGAGTCGGCTGGGAAGCTCCGAGCAGGGGAGGCGCCGCTCGCCGACCTTGCAGCTCCCGTCGATCGCCGAACAGCGCCCCTCTTCGGCACAGACGAAGGAAGCGACGCAGTCCGCGTCCTGGACCGCCTCGCAAGACAAGATCTCGTCGCGCTCACCGTACGGCCTCGGGACGGCACTGCAGAGGCCCTCGGCCCGGCACAGATCGGACTCCAGACAATGGATGTCGTCGGTGGCGACGCAGTCCCACCGCGAATTCAGCGCACTGCCGAAGTTGAAGGCGGTGCAGCGGCCCTCGGAGCCGCAGGTGTCGAGGCAGCCGGGCTTCGACACCCATCCCGATATCAGCAGGATCGGGATCACCAGCACCATCCCGACCAGACCGAGCGCCGGGAAAACGACGAAGCGGAAGAGGAGGCGTTGTCTGGCTCGATCCGGCGAGAAGAAGTCCATGTGTCGTTCCGACTCCGCAATGGCGCGGCAAGTGGCCGCGGCTCGCGTCAACGAACGGTGGATCTGGCCTCGGACCCGATGTCGATATCACTCATCACAGCTTTCTACCTCGCCAGCCGGAAGATGCCACCGGCGCTCCAGTAGACGAAATCATCGTCCACGGCGATACTCGTGGGGCTGTCTTCGGCCTCGGCGATCGTCGTGGTCTCACCACCCACGAGGGGGGCGTACCGGACGGTGAAGGAATACTCGCCGCAGTCCGGCAAGCTGCTCGCGTTGGTCCAGTACACGTTGTCCGGGTCGGTGGCGATGCCCTCGGGGTAGCACCCGCCCGGATCGATCGAGGCTACGGTCCCGCCGGACTTGGCGACGAAATGCACGCTGCCCGCACCGCTCCAGTAGACGTGGGTCTCGGAGAGCGCCAGGTGCTCGGGCGAGTCCTGCTGCTCCGCCAGCAGCCTCGCATTCCCGCCATCGTGATCCGCGCTCCAAATCTTCCCCGTCCAGCCAGGCGTCGAGTACTCGATCCAGTATACGCTGCCGCTGTCCAGGGCGACGGAGGTGGTGAAGACCGATTCGTCAGACTCGAAGAGCGTCTCGGCGGCGCCCCCCGAACGCGGTACGCGGTGGACCGCCCCGGTGGAGTTGCTCTGCCAGTAGACATGGCTGTCATCGACGGCCAGCGCGGTCGCCCCGTCGTAATCCTCCGCCAGGATGGTGATCTCGCCGCCATCGAGGGGCATCGAGGCGACGTACCCGCGGTAGTTAGTGCCCCAGAACAGGGTGCCTCCGCCGATGGCCAGGTCGGCCGGGTAGGCCTCGTCGGTCACCAGCTCTTCGGAGGTGCCATCCCCGAGGGTACGCCCGAGGGTGCCCTCGCCTTCGTCGAGCCAGTACACCGCGCCGTCGAGTACCTGGATGCGATCGGCGTGCTCGGGCCCGCCCAGGCCCTCCGGCTCGCCCTGGAACCCGGGCCCGAGCAGCCCGCCGCAGGCAGAGAGCGAAGTCAGCAACAGCGTGGCGAGCAGCGTGGCGATGGGTCCGTTCATGGGTCGATCCTCCTCGGCGATGACGGGGCACGGTTTGATAGTATAGGTATCAGGTCGTTATCCTTGAAGCCGCAACAGCATCCGAAGGTGCCGCCCACTCCCCTCCGATCCGGACAGCGCTGGAGCGACGATGGACTCGAGACCGAGCTTCCCTCCCCCCGAGATCGAGCACCTGGCCGAGGTGCTCGGGCTCCAGATCGCGTGGGATCTGCTCGATCCCGTGCGGGGTCCGGATGGCGACTGGGATCTCGATCGCACCGCGACCGAGAGTGCGCGCATCGCGGCCATGGAGCACGAGTGGGCCCTCACCGACCAGGCCAACGCCGGCAGCGAAGGGTACTACCCCCGCTCGATGGGCTACGGCGCGCGCCTGGCCTTCGGCGCCGCCATGTCCGGAGCGGCCTGGGCGCAGTTGGACCGCGCCGAGCGCAAGAAGGAAGCCGCCGCGCGCCTCCGCCGGGTGCTGGAGGCGCTCCGCATCCGCGACTCGGGCTCGGAATAGGGGCGCCTCGTGGGCGCCCTCGCACTTTGGACCCCGCTGGCCCTCATCCTCCTGGCGCTGGGGGCGTGCGCCAGAGCCTCCCCCAGTCCCGACAGCGCGCTGGACCGGCCGGCCTGCCTCGAGGGAGCCGATCAGGACGGGGACGGGCTGGTGCTGGTGGGCTACGTGCCCGGCGCCACCGCGAGCGAGCCGTTCGACCTCGAGGCCTTCCTGTCCCAGGAGCGGGGCCTGGACGAAGGCTGCCTCGTGGTGACGGTCCGCCGGGAGGACGAACGAGGCTGCGTCGAGCGACCCGTCCTGGGGTACTGTCCTTCCCCGGGCTTGGACCGCAACATCGGCAACGCCGTCGTCTACCTGGCCACCTTCGAGCGCCCGGCGAACGTGCACCGCGGCGACAGCCCCTTCGCCCCCGCCCAGATCAACCCCGATCTGTGCAGCTACCAGACGGCATGCCTGGGGCGCGCCACCGCCGAGCCCGTCGTGTCCGCGCAGGGCGAGGTGCTCGGGACCTGCGAGGAGGGGCCCGCCTTCGCCGACTTGTTCTGCCATCATGACGTCACGGCGGCGCTGCTGGACGAGCGGGGCCACGAGGACGCGCGGGTCGTCGGTGACCGGGTACAGATCCGCACAAGCTGCGCAGGCGCGAGCTGGCATGACGGCGACCCGCTGGGCCTCGCGCCGCTGCCGCTCACCGAGACGCGCACCCTGACCGTGACGGCCTCGGCCGACCGAACGCTGGTGGACCTCCACGCCGAGGTGGTGCTCGACACGGACTGCGCGCTGTGGCTCGGCAACAACCGCCGGCCCCTGGGGCCCGTCGAGCTGACCGGTCCCGGCTACGCAGATGCCTGCTTCGCTGACGCGTCGCACGCTGAAGCCGTCCCAGTGCCGGTCGAGGGGCCCGACGGCGTCTTCTGGCTCGGGGATGAGCACTTCCCGCTGGCGCCGCCCATGGCGGCGCGCCTCCACGACGGCGCTGACGGGGCCGCGGACGTGGCCCTGTGCCTGGTGTCGGCGAGCTGCGAACTCGATGGCACGGAGTCCGACTGCGCGTTCACCGGCTACGCCTACGCCGAACCCGGTGCCCACCCCGGCCGCGCGGGCTTGAGCCTGCCGCTGGCTCCCTACGACGCCTGGCCCACCTGGCCGGCCGGCGTGCACCGCTGGGTCCTCGAGGCGCGGCTCGCGGCGGGATCCCCGAGCGCGAGCTGGCAGGACCTGTGCGGCCGTGCCCTCGCCGACTGCGGGTGGTGACCGGAGGTCCATGGGCGGCACCCCGAGCCCGCAGCCGCTCAGGCCCGGTTGCGGGTGTTGGCGAGCAGCTCGACGAGGCGCTCATGGACCTCGGGATCCCAGGCGGCGATCACCGAGACCCGCTCGGGTCCTGCGCCGTAGTGGATCGGCAGGCCGTCGAAGTCCGTCACCTTGCCGCCTGCCGCGCGGATCAGGGCCTCGCCCGCGGCGATATCCCAGGTGGAGCTGATGGTGGAGACGAAGGCCCCCAGGCGGCGCGAGGCCACGAAGGCCAACGCCGCCTGGCCGCTGTTGAGGGCCGCGAGCCCGCCCGGGAAGAGCACCTCAGCCTCGGTGCGGGCGCCGCCCGCGGGCAGCACGGCAGACAACAGGGTGTCCAGACAGGCGATCATCCCGGTGCGCTCGGCCTTGGCGCTCCGGGAGAGGTGGACGCCGAGCACCCGCCTGCCGAACACGCCGGAGGGGTCGAGGGGGGTCACGACGCCGGTGCGCACGTGGCGCATCCGGGCCCGGCGGACTGGCGCGCAGTCCTCGCCGCCCGGGTGCATCACCGCGCTGTAGAGCACCCCGCCATGGGGATCGTGAACGGCGCCAGCCAGCAGCTCGGTGCCGTCTAAGACCGCGGCGGCGCTGACGAAGAGGCCTCCCAGCCCCAGCTCCAGGTTGCCGCTGCCGTCCACCGCGTCGAAGCAGACGCCGAGCATGGGGTTGGCCTGACACCCCACGAGCCCAAGCTTCGAGGCGAACTCGGCGTCGGAGCGGGCGATGCCGCCGTGGCTCGACAGCTTCGCCAGGGATGCGTCCACCATCGCGTCCACCTCGGCGTCCTTGCCCTTGCGCAGCTCCTCGCCGTAGACGACGAAGCGCCAGCCCCGGGGACCGGTCAGGGCTTCGAGGTCCGGCACGATGCTCTTCAGCAACGCCTCGGTGGCCTCCACGTCCGCCAGCAGGGTTGGGTTGTTGCGCTGGCCGAAGGTGCCGTCCAGCACGGGGACCGGGCGGAAGTGGCACATGGCCGCGGCGCCCCGCCGCCATCACCGCCGCCTCGACCATCCGCTCCACCTGGTCGAGCAGCGGCACCAGCCGATCGCTCCCGTTCACACGGCGCGTCGGCGGCTCGAGCAGACCGGGGGCCAGGGCGCGCTGCAGCTCGGCCCGGTTGGCCGGCGTCGGCTTGTGGGCGCCGGTCTCCCAGTGACCCACCGAGGTCGGGTCGCAGCCCAGTGCGTCCGCCAGGTCTCGCCGGGACCACCCCTTGGCCTCCCGCAGCGCGGTGAGCTTCGGACCCAACCAGCTCCAGTTCGTCGTCATGGCGGCCTCCGTCGGGCCACGATCCGTCGGGCCCACGTCCAGCGCCTATCCCCGGGCGCGGTCCGGCCCAGGGAAACGCATTTTTTTCCGATTCCCGAGGCGCGGTCGGGCAACGCCGGCCGGTGAGCCACGGACCTCAGGATTCCGTGCCCGCCCGCACGCGCGCCAACCTGCGCTCCAGGACCCGCCGGACCCGTTCCAGCTCGCGGTCGGCGCCGGGGTAGGGTCGCTCCCACTCCGCGATCTCGATCCAGCGGTGCTTCTGCTCCGGCAGCACGAAGCCCTCGTTGTCGTCCACAAGGTAGCAGTCTTCCACCGCGGCGCCCGGGATCATGCCGAGATCCTTGAACTCCAGCTCCTGGTAGGGCCAGGCGAAGACCTCGAGGCGCGCCGGGGTCTCGGGCGGAATCTCACCGTGGGCGGCCAGCTCCTGGATGACCCAGCGCGCCCGCGCCGGGTTCACGTAGGTGAACAGCACGACGCGCTCGAACGAGGCGAAGCACCAGGCCAGGAACGCGTGCAGCCCTGGCCTCGGCAGGCAGCTCACGGCGTTGGAGACCAGGGTGCCCTCGAGGTCGAGGGCCAGGACCTTTCCGCTCATCGCGGTGCCTCCCGAGCGTCGTTGGCGTCCTCGGTCCAGGGCTGGGCTTCGGCCACCAGCGCGCCCCAGGGCGCCAGCCGCAGGGTCCAGCAGCCCGCCCGGAAGAGGCCGGACGGATCGAGGCCGCGCTCGAACAAGAGGGAGTGCCCGGCTCCCAGGGCCGGGTGCTCCAGGACGAGCTCGGCGGGCGATCCTGAGAGGTTCACGGCCACGAACACCGCCCGATCCCCGAGAATCCGCAGGAAAGGGAGGATGCCGCGGGGCGCCGACGGCAGGAAGTGCGTCGAGCCCAGCTCGAGGGCGGGCGTGGCACGGCGCAGGTGGATCAGCTCGCGGAAGAGCGCCCGGGCGCCTGGGCGCTCCCGGCCCCAGCCGATGGGATGCCGCTCGAAGAGCGCCTCTCCCGCGGTCGGCCCGTTGTCGCCGATCTCCTGGCCGTTGTAGACCAGCGGCACACCCTCGGAGGTGAGGCAATGGACCGCGGCCGCGACCCAGCCCTCGCCGTAGCGGGTCACGGCGCGCTCGCGGTCGTGGTTGTCCGAGAAGCGCATCGGCTGCGCCCGCGCCGGGAAGCGCGCGCGGAACTTGCGGTGTGCCCGGCGGATCGCCTCCAGCGCGGCCCACCGGCGCAGGACGCGGTCGACCTCCCAGTACCAAGGCATGTCGTAGGTCAACTCGAAGGCGCGCTCCATCAGGTCCGGCCGGAAGGCCTCGGCCAGCATCCCGAGGTCGGGCCGCAGGGGCTCCAACGCCTCGCGCGCCTCGAGCCACGACGCCACGGGCACCCGGCCGGCGACGTCGCAGCGGAAGCCGTCCACCCCGCAGCCCCCGACCCAGTGGGCCATGGCGTCGATGAGGTTGCGGCGCAGCGCCGGCACGCCGTGGTCCAGCCATGCGGTGTCGGTCCAGTCCGGGGCGCCCGGAAGGACCTCTCCGGCCTCATCGCGGTGGAACCACTCTTCCCAGGGCATGAGCACGCTGTCGCGCGCGCAGTGGTTGGCCACCCAGTCGAGGATGACGCGCATCCCCAGAGCGTGGGCGGCATCGACCAGCCGCGTGAGGTCCCGCTCGCCGCCCAGCTCCGGCGCCACCACGCGGTAGTCGCGCACCGCGTAGGGGCTGCCGAGGGTTCCCTTGCGCGCCGCCTGCCCGATGGGGTGGATCGGCATCAGCCAGAGCGTGGTCACGCCCAGGTCCGCGATCCCCTCGAGACCGGCCTCGACCCCCACCAGATCCCCGGCGGGGCTGAAGGCGCGCGGGAAACACTCGTAGACGATGCCTCGTGTCAGCCAGTGGGGCATGGTTGCCGTAAGAACGGTGGGATGGGGGAGAAGGCGGGCAACTATTGGAGGACAGCTCCTGCGAAGATATCCCGGACATCGCGCCACGAGCCCGCGTGGCCAGAGCCCGAGGCTCGCCGAACCCTTCGCTCGAGAAGCTCCCGGTCACCTGCGGCGCAGGAACTCCCAGTCCGCCGGGTACAGGCCGATACCGCTCCCGATGGCGGCCAACACACCCGCGTTCGCGGTGGCGGCCGGCCCCTGCCCCTCGATGCTGGCGATGACGAAGACGCCGATGCCGACCAAGAGGCCGACGCCGGCCGCGATGCGCGCTCGCCGCAGGTCGATCTCGAAGCGCCCCTCGAGTTGGGCCTGACGAAACCCGTAGGCGCAGATGCTGGCAGCAGGACCACCTACGAGGATGAGCCACCAGACGAGCCCCACCAGGGGACTGTCGCTCGCCGGTCCTCCGAAGACCCGCCAGGTCGCCCCCCCCATCCCGGCCCCCGCGACGGAGGAGGTACCCAGACCCACCGGCCCCATGAAGACCATCGTCCCCGCGATCAGCCAGGCGAGCCCCCTGGTCATCGAGAAGAGCGGCCAGGCCAGGAGCGACCCACGGAACCGAGGACTCGCGAGGGGAGGTCCGATGGGCTGCAGGAAGGCCAGCACGACGGCCGGGATGCCCCACAGGATGAAGGAACCCAGCAGCCAAAGCGCCGCTGGGCGGCCACCGGCCCGCGCGGCGAGGGCGAGACAGGACAGGAACTGTCCGCTGGTCCGCCGAAGGCGCCCCAGGACGATAGCTCAGCCTCCCGATGGCCCCCTCGTGCGGATAGGGGATGACCATGGACTTCCCCACCCTCGTCGCCGACATCCGGAGCATCACCGCCTCCGCTCAGGCCGCCGCCGCCCGTACGGTAGACCGGCTGCACACCCTGCGGAGCTGGCTCGTCGGGGCATGGATCATCGAGTACGAGCAGCACGGCGAGGATCGTGCGGCCTACGGTGACGCCCTCATCGAACGGCTCGCCGAGGAGCTCCAACGCGACGACATCCGCGGTCTTTCAGCGCGGAACCTCAAGAACTTCCGCCAGCTCGCGCTCACCTGGCCTGACCTCGACCCGGGCCGAACCGTGCTCACGGTCCTCAGCCCGATTCGGCAGACACCGTCTGCCGAATTCGATGCCCTCGCGATTCAGCAGACACCGTCTGCCGAATCTGCCCTTGTAGTGCGCGCCACCGCTGGCTTCCCCTCGCTGACCGCCCGCACCCCATCCCTCGACCGCCTCCCCTGGCAGGACGCCGCCTGGACCGAGCGCCTCTTCGCCTCGCTCACCTTCTCCCAGCTCCTTGAGCTGTCCCGCCTGGACCAGCCGCTGCAGCGCGCCTTCTACGAGGTCCAGGTGCTCAAGGAGGGCTGGTCGGTCCGAGAGTTGAAGCGCCAGATCAACTCCATGCTCTTCGAGCGCGTCGGCCTCTCCCGCGACATGGACGCTGTGATGGCGCTCTCCCGCGACGGGCGGATCGTGGAGACGCCCGCCACCGTCCTGCGCGATCCCTACATCCTGGAGTTCCTCGGCCTCCCCGCGCCACCGTCCTTCACCGAGGCCGAGCTGGAGTCGGCGCTCCTGGACCACCTCCAGGAGTTCCTGCACGAGCTGGGCCGCGACTTCTGCTTCGTGGACCGCCAGCTCCGGGTCACGGTCGGCAACGTCCACCACCACCTCGACCTGCTCTTCTTCCACCGCGGCCTGCGCTGCCTCGTCGCCATCGACCTCAAGATCGGCGACTTCGACCCCCGCGACGCCGGTCAGATGCACTTCTACCTCAACTGGATCGCGGAGAACCTGACCCGCCCTGGCGAGAGCCCGCCCGTCGGGCTGCTGCTTTGTGCCGGCAAGGACGAGGAGAAGGTGCACTACGCCACGGCGAACCTGCCGCAGGCGGTGTTCGTGTCCCGCTACCTGACAGAGCTGCCCTCTGAGGAGCGCCTCAGCCGTTGGCTGCACGAGGAGCGCGAGCGCCTGGCCCGCGCTGGGGGACCGGCCTGACCGGCG
>JBDRKM010000380.1:0-2420 GCA_043814015.1 Pseudomonadota bacterium | reverse complement strand
AGCGCGGCGGCGCGGGCGGCGCCTTCGGCCGCCGGGCTGCCCGGCGGGGCGGGGCCTTCGCCGCCGAGGCTGCAGCCGGCCAGGGCGAGGAGCAGGGGCAGCGCGTGCACCTAGACCCTCCTGCGCGCTGCGGTCAGGGCGAGGGCGGCGATCAGCGGCGCGAGGGCCCAGCCCCCGGACACCGCCGCGCAGGTCCAGGAGATGCCGCCTGGATCCGTGATGTCCTGCGCGGTGCAGCCCTCGTCGATCTCACCGTCGCAGTCGTTGTCGCGCCCATCCGAACAGGTCTCGCCGGCGTCGGGGTGGATGGCGGCGTTGGCGTCGGCGCAGTCCTCGCCCCCGACCTGCTCCGCGTCCCAGCCGTCGCCGTCCACGTCCGTCAAGTCGACGCCGTCGCAGTCCTCGTCGATGCCGTTGTAGGGGATATCCACGGCGTCGGGGTGGATGTCGGGGTCGTCATCATCGCAGTCGCCCGGGGTGGGGTACCCGTCGCCGTCCGCGTCGTCTGGGAGCCAGGGGGCCATGGGCGGAACATAGCCTGGCACACCGCGACCGGGAATCACTCCTCCACGACCGCCGCGGGATGCACCACCGCCGACAGCCGCAGACCCGCGGCCCGGGTGTCGGCGCCCAGCCCGCCCCAGCCCTCCAGGCGCAGGCCGAAGGAGGGCGCCAGCGGCAGGTGGAAGCCCAGGGCGAGGACCCCCAGGGGCCGAAGTTCGATCATCTCGTCGAAGCGGCCGAAGTACAGCAGGCCGAGGTCCGGCCCCACCTCCAGGCCTGGGCGCGCGGTGGGGGCGCCGTAGCGCAGGCCCAGGCGCAGTGGGATCAGGGCGCGCCACAGCCAGTGCGCGTCGTAGCCGGGCGGCAGGGCCTCGGCGCGGGCCACGGGCTGCACGCTGGCGGCCGCGGCGAAGGCGCGGGCGAAGCTGACGCGCACATCGACGCCGACACCGCCCGAGAGCCCCGCCAGGCCCTCGAGATCCCCCTCGCCGTAGCCCCCGGCGAGCAGGCCGGGGCCGACACCGATGGTCCAGGGGATGGGGGGCAACCGGGCCGGGCGCTGCCGGGGTGCGGGGGCCTCGCCCACGTCCTCGAAGCCGACCTCCGCGGGCGCCGGTGCGCCGGAGCGTTCCCGCTGCACGAGCCCGCCGCGGCCCCGCCCCCAGACCAGCGGGCCTTTGGGCCCCAACCCGACGATGACGCAGTCGTCCGCCTCCTCGGCCAGCAGGGTGACGAGATCCACGGCGATGGGGTCTGGCTCGACCCCTGGGGCGAGGTCGTGCAGGGCCTCCACCAGATCTTCCGGCCTCCGCGCGCGCTCGCCGGGGGAGACCTCCACCAGCAGCCGCTGATCCGCACCCACCTGCAGCACGCGCGCGGCCACCACCTCCTGGCTCGCGGTGGCCTGCAGCAGGTGGGGCCCGGGGGTGAGCCGCCTGAAGCCCGAGGTGACGTGCTGTCCGTCGAGCCACAGGCTCCTGGTGCTGCCGCCAAAGACCGCCGGTGCACCCCGCCCGGAGGCGCCCGCCGCCTTGGCGTCCAGCAACCCCTGGCGCAGGGTCGGCGACAGCCAGGCGGGCGGTGGCAGGTCCGGGCCGAAGGAGGCCGCGGTGGCCAGGGCCACGGCCTGCTCGCCCTCGTGGAACAGGCGCTGGCCGATGTTGGAGGCGTCCGCGGCGGCCAGGGCGTGCGCCTCGGCCGTGGTCAGGGCCATCAGCACCAGGTCCTGCTGCCGCGGCACCCAGTCGAGGCAGGCCACGTCGAGCCCCAGGGCGGAGAGCGCGGCGAGCGCCCCCCTGGCGTCGAGCAGCTGGACGGCTTCCTGCGCGCCCTCCAGCCGGTGGGACCAGTCGGAGAGCGCGACCCTGCCGGCGCAGGCCTCGTCGGCGCGCAGGTCGACGACGGAGACGAGGGTGACGCGCGCCTCCAGCTCAGCGGCGCCCATCCAGGACACCTGGCGGTAGCCCAGGCTGCCGAGCAAAGGATCGAGATCACGCTGGCTGGCGGGATCGCGGAGCCCGTCCTCCACCGTGACCGCCAGGACGCGCCCCGCGGCCACAGCTCCCCGCGGGAGGCCCAGGCCCAGGGCGAGCAGCGCGAACGCCGCTACTCGGCCCAGGCCTTGCTGTCGAAGAGCCATACCTTGCGGACCTCCTCGCCAGCGGCGACGGTGACGCGGAAGGTGGTCCGCTGCCCGTCGTCGGTCACGAGGGTGATGGTGTGGGAGCCCGGGGAGGCGGCGTGCTGCAGCACCGGCGACCAGCCGACGAACTCGCCGTCCACGATGACCTGGGCGCGGGGGCGAGAGCTCAGGGTGAGCAGGCCCTGGGCCACCGCGGCGCCCTCGCCGCTCCGGGGCGCGGCCGCGGGCGGGCTGGTGGTGACCTCGGGGGCGGCGCTGGCAGCCGCGGCGGGGG
>JBDRKM010000379.1:0-14797 GCA_043814015.1 Pseudomonadota bacterium | reverse complement strand
GGGGCTGCCCGGGCTGCGCTGGCCCGCGGCTCGGCGCTGGGCCTGGCTCGGGGCCGTGGCCGCCGCCGCCTGGCTCGCCCTGGGCTGGCCCGGCCTGCACCCGGTGGATCTGCTGCACCCCTACGGGCTCATCGAGCGGCGGAAGGGCTACCACACCTGGTCGCGCGGCGCCGACGCGCGCGCGGCCCTGGTGCAGTGGGCGCTCACCGGCCTCGGGCCGGACGATCGGATCATCGACTGCGCCGAGCTGCGCCTGGTGGACGCCGTCCTGCCCGCGCGGCTCCCCCTGGTGGACGCGCCGCCCCACCACCAGGCCTGCATGGGCTGGATCCTGCACCCCATGCCGGGCTCCGGCCCCACCTGGCTGCTGACCCTGCACCAGCGCGACTTCGGCACGGACCCCCGCCTGCTGGGCTCAGACCAGGTGGCGCGTGCCGGCTGGGAGGAGGCCCCCCTGGAGGGCGAGGCCGGGCCCGCCCTCGACGCCCTCGGCATCAAGCGCTGGCGCATGACCTGGTGAGGGTCAGTCGCTGCGCGCCGCGCCCTGGAAGGTCCAGCGGCCCTCGGGATCCCGGGTCCAGGTGAGGACCAGCTCGGTCAGGGCCGTGTCGGCCTGCAGCTGGATGGCCAGCGGCCCGCCCTCGCCGAAGTCGGCGGCGTCGTCGAAGCGCAGGCGGATGCGGTCGCCCTCGATGCGGTCCTGGCTGGGCTCCAGGGTCTGCCCGGCCACCTGCAGGGTGAAGACCGGGGCCAGGGCCGCGAAGAGGTAGGGCAGGTCGATGAAGACGTCGTCCTTGCCGATCCCGGCGCTGGTGGCGAGCAGCGCCCCCTGCTCCAGGCCCGTGGTGGCCTGCTCCACCAGGCGATGCTGCGAGGCCTGCACCCGCGCCGCCGGGGACCAGCTCCCTTCGGCGCGGCGCCGCATACGCGTCTCGCGCTGCGCGCGGGCCTGCTCGCGCTTGAAGTCCACGCTGTCCACCCAGACCACCGCCTCGTCCGCCACCAGGATGGCGCGCATGGAGGCGATGTCCTCGGCCCCCTTGTCGTGGCCCGCGAGGGTGAAGTCCACCTCCACGTCGTCGAAGCGGGTGCTGTCGTGGGCGGGCAGCACGGGCTCGGTGCGCGGGGCGAAGGGCTCGTAGTCGTCGGGGTGCATGTCGGTGAAGTGCAGGCAGAGCACCAGGGTGGCGTTGTGCAGGGTGCGGTCGGAGCGGTTGACCACGCTGGCCTGCAGCTTGCTGCCGAAGGTGGCCTCGGAGGCCTCCAGATCGAGCCAGCCGCGCTCGGGCAGGATCAGGGGGTAGTGCTCGCCGAGGAAGCGCTCGCAGAACTCGAGGTCCCGGATCACCAGATCCCACTGTCCCTGGGTGCGGCGCCGCGCGAAGTGGTCGGTGACCTTGGTGCGGCCAGCCTCGAAGTCGCCGCGTTGGAAGGCGATGCGCGCGAGGTGCAGGTCCGGGCTGAACCAGGCCGCCCCGAGCATGGTGGACTTGTAGAGCTCCAGCACCAGGTTGCCCTCGCGGGAGGCGCGCAAGAACAGGCGGCTGCGGGCCCGGTAGGGATCGAGCATGTCGGCCAGGGCCTCGGCCTGGCGTGGGTAGTCGGCGGCGGCCTGGGAGAGGTCGAGCACGGCGGCGTCCAGCTCTCCGCGCCGCTCGTGGGCCAGGCCGCGCAGGAGCAGCGCCGGCGCGGTGCTGTCGGGGTGCTGCTCGATGTAGGCGCTGAGCAGGCGCGGGGCCTCGTCCGGATCCTCCGGGGTGGCGCGCTGCCCCTGGATCAGGGCCAGGGCCAGGAGCAGGTGGGCCTCTTTTTCGTGGGGGGCCTGGGCGATGGCCTGGCGCGCGGCGGCCTCGGCCTCGGCCCAGTTGCCTCCCTGAGCGGCCAGGTACGCGCGGTCGCGGAGGTTGCACAGCCGGCCCCAGTCCTCCAGGACGTCGTGCCAGACGGTGGCGTGCTTCGCCAGGACGTCGATGAGCGCCTGCTCCAGCTCCATGGATTTCGCGAGCAGACGCTGGTGGTCGGCCTCCTGGGCCTTCCAGTCCTCGTAGACCCGGCGCACGCCCTCGCGGTCGATCCCGGCCTTGCCGATCTCGACCTTGCCGCCGGTGCTGGTCAGCGGGATGGCCAGGGAGGCGTCGCCCCCCACCTCCAGCTTCGAAATCATCAGCACGTCCAGCACCGGGCCGAGGTGCTGGACCATGGACCAGGTGGCGTCGCGGTCGGCCTGCTCCACCTGGGTGGCGTAGAGCTCGAAGAGGACACCGAGGACCTCCTCGCGGGCCCGAAGCACCTCGGGGGACACCCCGCGGTAGTCCTGGGCGGCCATGGTGGCGAGGTACTCCTCGAGGGAGCCGCCCTGGGCCAGGGCGGTGTCGATCTCCTGGATCACGCGCACGGTCTTGTCGAGGTCCACAGCGGGGACAGCCTGCTCGCGGGCCTCGGCCAGCTTGCGTTCCGCGGGCACGAAGGCGGCCCGGGCGCGCTCCTCCTGACGCTCGCCGGCCTGGTGGCGCTGGTAGAGGTGCAGCCCGAAGAGGGCCGCGGCCGCGCCGAGGATCATGAAGAGCACGAACGCGCAGCCGCGGGGTAGGCGGCGACGGGGCCAGTCCACGTCAGGTTCGGTCATGGGGACTCCAGGAGGGTCACGCGCGGCGCAGGCGGTAGGCCAGCAGCAGCTGGGCCGCGCGCAGGCGGGAGGCGGCCGCGAGCCAGCGCGAGAGCGCCGCGCCGCCGGCCTCGTCGCCGGGCCAGCGGGCCTGCACCTCGGCGCGCAGGGCCTCATCGCCGTCATGCGCCAGGGCACCAGCGCGCAGCACCGCCCGGGTGGCGGCAGCGTCCAGCCCCCGCTCGGGCGCGTAGAGGAGGGGGAGGGTCGCGGTGAGGCTGGCGGTGCGTCCGCCGCGCACGCAGCACCCATCGCTCTGCACGAGGACCAGGGCGCGATCCTGCCCGGCGTGCAGGCAGCTTCGGCCCGCCGGGGGAGGCAGGGTGCGGCCCAGGGCCAGCACGGCCTGGTAGAGGCGCGCGGCGCGCTCTCCGCGCGCGGTGTTGCGGCTCAGGAGCATCAGGCGGTGGCGGGCGGCCAGCAATTCGTCGGCCAGCGCGCGCTGCACCATGCGGGCGGCCTCGGCGGCGGTGGCGGGCCCGCCGGCGATCCATGGCTGCGTGAGCTGGGTCAGGGGGTGCAGCCCCGCCGGGTCGAGGGCCCGCAGGCTGGCGGTGAGGGCCGCGAGGTCGGCGCGGGGATCCCCCGGGCCGAGGTCGAAGGGATCGAGCCAGAGCAGGAAGGCGCGATGGTCGGCCAGCAGCACGCGCGTGGGGTCGAGGGCCCCGAAGCGCAGCCCCCGGGCGTGCAGGGCCGCGAGGGTCTCCAGGGCGGAAGCGAGCCAGCGGGCGAAGGGCACCATCGCGGGCGGATCCTCGGCGGGCAGAAGATCCGCCAGCGGGGTGCCGGGCAGCAGCCAGCGCACGTGGGGCCAGGGGTCGTGGGGCGCGAAGAGCGCGGGCGCGAGGCCGGGCACCGTGGCCGACAGCCGCAGGCCGCGCTCCACGCGCCGCAGGACCACCGGCTCGCGGCGCCAGGCGGGGCGCAGGCACCGCAGGGCGGCGCGCGCGCCGCTGACCACGTGCCAGCCGAGCCAGGTGGTGCTGACCTCGTCGGCTGCCAGCAGCGTGTGGCGGCGCACCTCGCCCACCACGACCGGCAGCTCGCCGTCGGCCAGCTCCAGGGCCCGCAGGCGCAGCAGGGTGGGATCGAGGGCTTGCAGATCCTCCGGGTGCGCCGCCGTGTGGTCCTCGAGGGCGGCGCGCTGCGCGGCCGGCGGGGCCCCGGGCGGGCAGCCCGCGGCCGAGAGGAGGTCAGCGAGGCCGGGCGGGATAGCAGGGGCGTGTCCGTCGCGGAGGTCGGGCTGCATGAGCCTGAGCATGACACGGAACGGGGCTTCGGCCCACCCCGGAGGGGCCGGCTCCACCCGCCTGGCCGCGGGCCGCGGGCTGCGGGCTGCGGGTTTCCGCGGCGCGGCGCGTCCCGGGAGGGGCGGCTGGCACCTCCTCCCGCTCGCCGTCGCGCTCGTCGTCCTGCTGGGCGCCGCCGAGCCGACGCCTCCGCGTCCCCCCGGGACCACCCACGCTGAAGCCGTGGCCATGGCCCTGGAGCTGGCGTTGGTGGCACCAGGCGACGGGAGCGAGCCTGCCGGCGGCCTCGAGGAGGCGCGCTCCCTGCTGGGCGCCCCCGACCTGACGGCGACGGAGCTGCGCGCCGCGGCGTTGGAGCTGAGCGGCCGCTGGGCGGGACGGGTGGATCCCGCCCGGCGCCTGTGGTTGGAGTGGCCGCTCTTCGGGGAACCAGCCGGGCGCCTCACCCTGCTGGAGCGGCCGGATCCGGAGGGGAGCCTGGCCAGGCTGGCCGTCGTCGCTGCGTTCTGTGACGTCCTGCTCGGCAGCCGTCACCTGCCCGTGGGCCAGGCCGAGGATCTTCTGGCCCAGGCCACGGCCCAGCGCGATGCCGAGGCGGCCCTGGAGCTGGCGGGCCGCGCCCTGGAGGGGTTGACCTTGCGCACCGGCACGGCCAAGCGCCAGGTGGGTGCCTGGAGAGAGGTGCTCTCAGTGGCGCGTCTGCCCGGGCCCACGCCCTGGGAGGTGCGGCTCGCGGCCCAGGGACAGGCCATCGAGGAGCCCATGGCCCTGCTGGTGCGGGTGGAGCCGGGGCGCGTGCTGCTGGGGACCCGGGCCCTGATCTCCTGGCAGGCGGGCGCCCTGGCCTGGGACCGGGGCCCCCCTGCGGAGGCCTGGTCGGTCGAGGCCTGGCGGCGCTGGCGGGTCATCGCCCGGCGCAGGGCGGCGGTGGCCGTGGCGGGGGTGACGACCATGCCGCCTGCGGGCAGCGTGGTGGAGGCCCCCGATCCAGAGCCGCTGCTGGTGGTGGAGCCGGAGCTGCCCCTGGACCGCCTGGCAGAGGCGCTGGGCTGGCTGGTGGGCGAGGGGGAGGCGCGTGCTTGCCTGCTGGTGCGGGAGCCGGAGGAGGGGGCGCTGCGGCGGGCGTGCTTCGGGATCGCGCGGGAGGCCGGCGAGGGGATCTGGTTGCGGGTGGGGGCGGGACAGACGGCGCAGGACCTGGCGCGAGGGCTGGACGAGGGGGCGATGGGCGTAGTGGTGCCCTGAACGCAGGGTCCGGGAAGCCGCCCCGGCGCGTCCTCCGACCTACTCGTCCAGGTACCCCAGCGCCTTCAGATGATCGGCCACGCCCTCGCCCAGGGCGCCGGCCGCGGCTTGGCTCTCCGGGGGCACGGGCGCGAGCTGGAGGTCCACCGCGACGCGGTGCATGCCCGTGCCCGCGGTGGTGATCAGGTGGTGGCGGCCGTCGGTGGTGGAGGGGGGCTTGCGGCGGGGATCCCAACCACCGGTCCAGCGCTGGTCGCCCGCGGAGACGGTCAGGGTGACCTCGGTGGGATCCAGCGGATCCCCGGCGGGCAGCACGAAGACCTCGCGCGGCAGCCACATGCCCGCGCGGGACTCCATCACCAGGGCGCCCTCCTCGATGCGCGGCTCGATGGTGTCGCCCGTGAGGCTCGGCGGCGCCCAGGCCCGCAGCAGACCGTCCGGGTGCCGCAGCTCCACGCGCTGCACGATGCCCTGGACGTTGCGCCCGCTGCCGTGGCCCTCGACGCGCCAGACGGGCACCACCGGCTGGCCCATGGCGGCGGCCATGGGGGCGGGGAAGGCGGCGAGATCGAAGGCGCCGTCGCTGGCCAGATCGGTGGTCTCGTCCGGATCGGAGGCCAGATCGTAGAGGGACTGGGTGCCGCCCTGGCTCCACCACTTGAGCTGGGCCGGGGTGACCACGCCCCAGGCCTCGTCGCCGTAGAGCAGGCCGCCAAAGAAGCGGGCGCGGGCGTCGAAGGGGGCCTCTGCATCGGGAGCACCCGCCAGCAGGGGACCGAGCGAGCGGCCCTGGGCATCCGGCAGCGGTGGCTGGCCCAGCAGGTCCATCAGGGTGGGGGCGACATCCAGCAGGGAGACGGGTGAGTCGCGGCGCCCGGGGGCGCAGCCGGGGGCGCGGACCAGCAGCGGCACGCGCAGCAGCTCGTCCCACAGGGCGTGGCCGTGCTCGACCCCGCCGTGGTCCCAGAACTCCTCGCCGTGATCGGCGAAGATCACCACCACGTCGTCTTCTCCGAGGGACCCGAGCAGGCGCCCGAGCTCGTCGTCCACCATGCGGATGTTCTCGTCGTAGCGGGCCACGAGGTAGTCCTTGACGGCGGCCTTGCCCTCCTTGTCCAGGCGCAGGCCGCGCAGGGCCTTGCGGTTCTGCTTGCCCTTGGCGGCCTCGGGCTCATCACCCGCCCACAGGCCGCCGAAGCGGCCCGGATCGGTGTAGGGCATGTGGCAGTCCATGAACTGGACCATGACCAGGGCGTCGCGGTCCTCGTACCGGCCCAGGAACTCCAGGGCGCGGTCGACCTGCTCGTCCGCCGGGTTCAGGAGCTTGTAGCGGTACTCGCCCCAGCCGGTCCCCATGTCGAAGTGCTGGGTGAGGAAAGCGTTGGCCACGAGCTCACCCGTGGTGAACCCCGCCTGGCCGAGGCGGCCCTCCAGGGTGGGGACCTGGCCCCAGGCGTCCTGGGAGGCGCCGGTGAGGAGGGCCTGGACCGAGGGGAGGGTCCAGGGGGCGGTGGCGCGGGCGTCGTCGAAGACCACGGCCTGCTCGGCCCAGGCTTCCAGGACCGGGGTGGTCTCGCGCTCGTAGCCGTACAGGGAGAGGTGGTCGCGGCGCAGGGTGTCCACGAAGACCAGCACGGCGTGACGCGGCCGCGCGCTCGGGCGAAAGACCACGGGGTTGGCCAGGAAGACGTAGTCGTACAGGGCGCTGCCCGCCGGGTCGGCCACGAACTCCAGCTCCACCTCGCGCCCGGCCCAGGCCGCCAGGGAGAGGCGCTCGTGGCGCCAGTCGTCGGTCTGTAGCGCCTGCTCCAGCAGCGCGGTGCGGGCGTTCGGCGGGCCGACCAGCACCCGGAGCACCGCCCCGTCGGAGGCCTGGCCCGTCTCCACGGCCTGAGGCAGGATGCGGGCGTCAAAGGCCAGCACGCCGCCGTCAGGGACCTGCACCCGGAACACGGCGCGGGCTGGGGCGGGCAGCAGCAGACCGTGGTAGGCGTCGTCGTCGAGGGAGACCTCCCGCAGGGCGAAGGCGGCCCCCGAGCGCCCGGAGGTGGCGGGGTCCAGCGCGTCCTGCCAGGCCGCGGCGGGGGGGTAGACCACGGTGAGGCTGCCGGGCTCCGGGATCTCGGCGCCCCGGGCCAGGCGCAGCCAGAGCTTGCCCTGGCGCACGCGCCAGGTGGTGCGGTCGGGCAGCTCGGTGCGCTCCAGGCGGTAGGTCAGCTCGTGGCCCTCGGCGTCAAGCAGCATCATGCCCGCCGGGGCGACCCGGGCCGTGTGGCCGTAGAAGACCTGGTGTACGGGCAGGGGGGTCTCCACCTGCTCCAGGCCGTCGTCGTGCCAGATGCGCTTGAAGCGGGTGGTGATGGCGACGCGATCGGGGGTGGGCGCGCCGTCGGGCAGGTCGCTCGCGGGCAGCTCGAGGGCGAGCAGGGTGTCGGGGCGGCGGGCGAGCAGGACGGCGTCCTGGGGTGCGGGGGCCGCCTCGTGGAGGCCGCCGCAGGCCAGCAGCAGGGGCAGGGCGGGGAACATGGCAGCTCTGGTTATCGGGGCGCACCCGGTGGCTCAAGCCTGGGCCGCCAGGGCCGCCTCCAGCTGCTCCCACTCCTGGTAGAGCGCGTCGCAGCGCGCCCGGAGCCCGCGCTGGGCCTCATCCAGGGCGCGCAGGGCCACGTGGTCCGTGGCGGCGGCCACCATGGCGGCCTCGCCCTCGATCATGGCGGCCTCCACCTGCTCGATGCCGGCGTGCACGGCCTCCAGGCGCCGCTGGAGCCGCTCGCGCTCGCGAGCCACCCGCTTCTGCTCGGCGTGGGAGCGGGCGCCGCTCGAGGGCTCGGTCGTGCCCTCCGCGGGGCCGCGCAGCGCACCGGCCTCGAAGTCGTCGGGCCGAACCCCCTGGCGCAGCTCGAACCGGCCACCGCCCACCCGGGCCACGGCGGTGGCTGCGCCCTCCACCAGGTAGCGGTCGTGGCTGGCCAGCACGACCGTGCCGGCGAAGCCCGCCAGAGCCTCCGTGAGCACCCCGACCGTGACCGCGTCGAGGTGGTTGGTGGGCTCGTCCAGCAGCAGCACGTCGTGGCGCCGAAGCGCGAGCCCGGCCAGCACCACCCGGGCCCGCTCGCCGCCCGAGAGGGAGCCGATCGGGCGCAGCGCCGCTTCGCCCGAGAGCCCCAGAGCGCCCAGCGTGGCGCGGGCCTGCTCGGGAGTGGCCAGGGGCAGGGTGGCGATGGTGTGGTCCAGGGCCGAGACGTCTTCGGGCAGATCGCGGGCGGCCTCCTGGGTGAAGACCCCCACGCGCACGCCCTCGGCGATCCGGCGGCGCCCCGCGCTGAGCGGCAGGCGCCCGGCCAGGGCCTTGAGCAGGGTGGACTTGCCGCAGCCGTTGGGCCCGAGCAGGGCCAGGCGCATGCCTGGCTCCAGGGCCAGATCGAGCCCTGTGAACACGGGCGGGGCGTCGGGCCAGCCCAGCGTGGCGCCGGTCAGCGCGATGGGCGTGCCGAAGCAGGGGGTGGGCTCGGGCAGGCGCAGGTGCGGGCGACGCTCGCGGCGCGGGGCCTCCACCAGCTCCATGCGGTCCAGCACCTTCTGGCGCGAGCGGGCCGCGGCGGCGGAGGTGGCGCGTGCCCGGTGCTTGTCGACGAAGTCCTGCAGCCGTCGGCGCTCATCCTGCTGGACCTCGAAGGCCTCGCGCTCGCGGTCCAGCAGCAGCTCCCGCTCCTGCAGCCAGACGTCGAGCCCGCCGCGGAAGCGCAGCAGGCGGGTGCCGTGGATCTCGGCCACCCGGTTGCAGGCCCGCGCCAGCAGGTGGCGGTCGTGGGTGACCACCACCAGGGCCCAGGGGTAGCGCTCCAGAAAACCCGCCAGCCAGGTGCGGGCGGCCAGATCCAGGTGGTTGGTGGGCTCGTCCAGCAGCAGCAGCGCGGGCTCGGACAGGAGCAGGCAGCACAGCTCGATGCGCACCTGCCAGCCGCCGGAGAAGGTGGAGCAGGGTTTCTCCCAGTCCTCCCGGCGGAACCCGAGCCCCCAGAGCACCTCGCCCACCCGCTCCTCGGCCGCGTAGCCGCCGGCCAGCCGGAAGCGTTCGGTGGCCTCGCCCAGGCGCTCCACCGCGCCCTCGGCGCCGCGCTCCACAGCGGCCTGGGCCAGGTCCAGCTCGCGCTGCAGCGCGTCGTGGCGGGTCATGGAGGCGCGCGCCGCGTCCCACAGCCGCACCTCCCCGCGGCTCGGGGGTTGTTGCCGCAGGTAGCCCACCGCGATCCCGGGCCGCAGCCACAGGCTGCCGCGCTCGAGATCGAGCTCGCCCAGCAGGACCCGCAGCAGCGAGGTCTTGCCCGAGCCGTTGGGCCCCACCAGCCCGACCCGCTCGCCCGGGTGCACCTGCCAGTCCACGTCCACGAGCAGATCGCGGCCGCCGACAGACAGGGTGGCATGCTGGAGGGTGAGCATGGGGAGGCTGGAGGCTGGAGGCTGGAGGTGGGAGTCCGCGGGCTCCCGGGGCTATCTGCTGGGAGGGGCGCTGTCATCCCGAGTCCCCAGGTCCCCAGGGGTCAGGTCGTTGCCATTACCTTTTTCAGCAGGGTCAGAGACGTTGAAAGGTACGATATGGTGAACCAGGAACAGAAGTCGGGCCGGAATTATCCAGGGTTCCTGATCGCCAGTAAGGACCAAAGCCGATTATGGCGAAAAAAAATGTAATGGAAACAACCTGACCCCTGCGGCCCCTCAGAACCAGGCCGTGAACCACTCCCAGCGGTAGGGCTTTCCGCGGACCTCGGCGTACCAGGCGTCGAAGTCCTCCCCCACGATGGCGCGGCCCGCGGCCATGGCGTGCTCCCAGTCGCTGCCCGCGCTGTGGCTGGGCCAGCTGTCGCGGAGGCGGTCCTCCACGATCAGCAGGGGGAGGGGACCGTAGCCCCCGGTGAGCAGCACGTCGGCGATGCGCTGCTTCATCCAGTAGGCGTGGTAGTGGTCGTCGGCGAAGTACTCCTGCACCAGGAAGGCCACCGCGACCTCGTCGGGCATGGAGGCGATGCGATCGAGGCAGGTGCCGGCGGAGGGGAAGGCGCCGCCCACCGGGGCCAGCATCTGCTTCACCACCTCGTAGCCCTCGGGGTTGTAGTCGTCCGAAGGTAGCTCCTGGTGCGCTTCCATCACCCGCGCCATGTCCCCGAGCACCAGGGCCACGCTGGCCGGGCTCACGACCTGGGGCTCCGCCAGCTCTCGCTGCACGCGGCGGTAGAGGCGCAGGGGGTTCGCCTCGTTGCCGGCGGCCATCTGCAGATCCGCGATGAACATCAGCTCGTCGAGCAGGGCGCGGTTCGGGGGGCTGAGCTGGACCAGCACGTCCCGGGCGCGGTCGCGGGTCATGGCGCGCTCCCAGACGGCGCGACCCCGCGGCGTGCTCGAGAAGGGCTCGTCACCGGCCAGGACGGTGTGTGGTGCGCTGCAGCAGACCAGCAGGGTGAAGGCGAGGAGCAGACGGCGCAGGCTGGCCAGCGGCACTACTCCTCCACCATCCCGTAGGTGTGCTCGCACTCCACGATGGCGAAGGTGTCGCAGCCGGCCGCCTCGACGCAGGAGAGCTCGCCGGCCACGTCGGCGCCCTGCTCCTCGTACCAGGCGCAGCCCTGCAGGCAGGACTCGTAGCGCGGGTAGGCGCCGTAGGCGCAGTCGGTGACGAGCACCGAGCACAGATCGTCGCACTGCTCGGAGGGGCCGTCGGAGGTGCCCTCTTCGCAGGCGGTGAGGAGGAGGAGGGAGAGGAGGGGGAGGGTGGGGCGCATGGCGGTTCCTATTGGAGCGTGGCGGTGCCGAGCACGCCGATGGACACGACCGACTCGAGGTAGGAGCCGGAGGCCTCGTTGGGGGTCCATTCGATGCCGTAGCGGTACATGTAGACGGCGGCCAGGGTGCCGAGCGGGTAGCCCCCGAGGTAGGCGCCGGGGATGGTGATCGAGCCGTTGTCGTAGTCGCGGCAGAGGACGGCGCCGATGTAGTTGCCGGACGTGCCGTCGTACAGGGCCAGCATGACCACGAAGGTGCCCGTGCCGCCGTAGGGGCCGTAGGCGATGGTGGCCCCCGAGCGGCTCAAGAGCGCGCTGAAGGCGCAGTTGCGGTTGCAGGTGCCGCCGAGCCACGTGGGCGCGCTCACGTAGAGCAGCTGCTCCGGGGAAATGCTCGTGATCATCTGGCCCGTGGTCACCGCGTCCACCACGGTGAAGGGCCCCCAGACCCCGCCATCGGCGGCTTCCAGATCGTAGGCCGTGTTGCGCTGGAAGTCGGAGTCAGCCAGGGAGCCGGCGTCGTACTGGACGTCGCCACCCACGGTGGTGCGGGTGAGGGTCAGGGAGCGGCTGCCCGCGGTCAGGTGGATGTTCTGGCCGACGTCGAGGAAGCTGGAGACGGGCGGGGTGTTGCCCGGGTTGGCGACGCATGCGCCGGGGGAGGGGAGCCAGCCGGTCCAGGTGCTCTCCACGGCCTCATGAAAGGCCGCGAAGGCGTAGACCTCGGGGCTGGTGTTGCCGAAGCACTCGGTGCAGGCGATCTGCAGGTGCGAGAACTCCACCACCCCGCCGACGCCCTCGATGCCCGCGGCGGTGTCGTCCGGCAGGATCTCGTCAGTGTAGACGAACCCCCCCTCCACCGTGACCTCGCCCAGCGCCGAGGCCACCGTGACGTCCACGCTGAGCTCCATGCCGCCGGCGTCCGGCGCCAGCACGGAGAGGGTGTTGGCGTCGATCACGGTGACGTCGGCCTGCCCGTTGCCGAAGCGCACGCTCACATCCCCGGTGAAGCCCGCGCCCGCGATGGCCACCTGGGTCTGGCCGCTGGTGGGGCCGTGCCCGGGGGAGAGGTCATCGACCCGCAGGACCGCCTCATCGGTGTCGGCGAGGGGCTCCAGGTACAGCTTCCCGCAGCCGGGCGCCAGCACCAGCGCGAGGACCGCGGTGGGCCCGGGGAGGATCATTCGCCGGTGTCTCCCGCGGCGTAGGGATCGAAGAGGAAGTAGCCGACACCCGTGGTCCCACCCCAGTTGTCGGTCACCCAGAGGTGGATGCGAGAGCCGACCCGGACGGCGGCCACGGAGCCGACCTCTCCCACGGCGGTCTGGTGGATGGGGATGCGGTCGCGCTGGATCTGCCAGTCGCCCTGCGTGGGGGAGGTGGCCCATCCCAGGAACATGTTCTTGCTGGACTGGTAGCCCTGGTACTGCTCCCAGTCTCCGAAGCCTACGAAGAACAGGTACCAGGTGTCGCCCAGCTTGGCCGTAGACGTGCTGATGAAGCCCTGGTCGTACCAGGAATTCGCGGGGCCTTCCTGCAGCACCGGCTCGGTGTCCATGTGCCAGGTCTCGCCGTCGGTGGAGGACAGGGAGTACATGCCACAGGCGCCATCGAAGGTGTCGTAGCCCGCGACGTAGCCTTTGTAGCCGCCCACGGAGCCCAGGCTCAGGCCCAGCGGCCAGCACCAGCCCAGCACGTCGCCCTGGGGTTGGGTGAGGTCGAAGACAGGGTTGGAGGCGGACTGGGTCCAGGCCGTGCCATCCGGCGAGCTGGCCACGCCGAGCTCCCACTGGGAAGGGTTGGTGTCCACGTTGTAGCCGCCGTACAGCAGCAGGTAGATCTCCGCGGTGGGATCCCAGACGATCTGCATGCCCTGCATGCCCGAGTGGTTCCAGGCGGCAGGCTGGGGCGGGGCCTCGAGCAGGGGGTTGGCGGGGTTGGCGGTCCAGCGGGTGCCGTTGTCGCTGACGGCGTAGCCGAGGCCGTACTGGCCCATCACCGAGTCGTTCGGCGCGCCCACGTACCAGAGCTGGTAGAACGGGTGCCCGAGGACCTCGGTGACGTTGAAGGTGGTGTTGCCGATGGCGCCAGCCCATTCTTCGCCCGAAGTGGTGAAGACCGGGTTGCAGTCGTAGCTGTAGAAGTCGGTGCCCTCGACCTGGGTGAAGCCGCACTCGGTGACCTCGCCCGGATCCACGTCGGGTGCTTTGGGGAGGACCTCGTAGTCCGAGGGGCAGCCGACCAGGCCGAGCCCGGTGATGAGCAGGAAGGGAGCGCGCATGATGCCTCCAGAAGGCCCGTCGTGCTGGAGGATAGCGGCTCGTGGGCGCGCCCGCCACGGGGACCCTGAAACGTCGCTGCCCCGAAGAGGCTACAGGCAACAGGCTACCGGTCGCGGGTTTTTTGGTCCTGTCCCAGATCGTGGCGCGGCCGGCTCCCGGACCCCCGGACGCGACACCGCGGGGGGGAGATGAACCAGCTCGGGCCACCTCTGTCGCCTCGGGACCCCCGGGCGCGACACCGCGGGGGGGAGATGACCCAGCTCGGGCCGCGTCTGTCGCCTCGGGACCCGCGGACGCGACACCGCGGGGGGGAGATGAACCATCTCTGGCCACCTCTGTCGCCTCGGGCCCCCCGGACGCGACACCGCCGGGGGGAGATGAACCAGCTCGGGCCGCCTGTGTCGCCCCGGGCCTGGCTGGCTCTGCTGCGGCGCCACGATCTGGGACAGAAGGGGTCATTCGCGGCAAAAAGACTGAAATCTGCTATGGAATCGCCGTAGTCCTGCGGACCGAGCCGCAGCCCACAGCCCGCAGCCCACAACCCGTAGCCCGTAGCCCGTAGCCCGCAGCCCGCAGCCCGCAGCCCGGTGTCCTCCAGCCTCGAGCGCCCACCTGCGCTCCTCGTCAGCCACCGAGGCCAATGGCGCGTGTAACGGCGCGGAGCGCCGGCAGCCTCCAGCCTTGATAGTCACCCCTGCCGCGACTCGCGCGGAGGTCCTTGGAGGCAGGGTGCAACAGCTCACCATCGGGCACTACCAGGTTCGCGAGGAGCTCGGTCGGGGCCTCTTCAGCGTCACCTGCCGGGGGGTGCACGTGCGCGACCCCGGGCAGCAGGTCGCCCTCAAGATCGTCCATCCGGTCCTGGCCGCCGATCCGGCCTTCCGCGCCGGGCTCGAGCGCGCCAGCTTCGCCCTGCGCTCCCTGATCCATCCCGGTGTCGCCTGTTTCTTGACCCTCGGGGCTGGCGAACAGCACCTCGCCGTGGTGCGCGAGCTGGTGGCGGGCGAACCCGCCAGCGCGCTGATCGCCCGCGGTCCTCAGCCTGTGGAGGGGACGGTCCACCTGCTGGAGCAGGCCCTGGCCGCCCTGGCCGCGATCCACGCCTTCGGCCTGGCCCACGGTGACCTCAAGCCCGGCGATTTCTTCCTGTGCAGCGACGGCCGCGTGCGCGTGACGGATCCTGGCCTCGGTGTCCTGGCCCGGGCGGCCCTCACCGGGGCCAACGGCCTGCCGCCGGCGCCCCTGGGGCACCTGGCTCCCGAGGGCCCTGGTGCCCAAGGCCCCCGCGCCGACCTCTACGCCCTCGGGTTGATCGCCTGGGAGCTGCTGGTGGGGCATGCCGCCTGTCCCTCGGACGAGCCCGTCGCCATGCTCGGCTGGCACCGCTACCAGGGTCTGACGGATCCGCGCCATGAACGCGCGGACTGCCCACCCTGGCTGGCATCGGTGCTCCTGCAGCTCGCCGCCATGGATCCCGAGAGGCGCCCCGGAGACGCCACGCAGGCCTTCGAGCTCCTGCGCCGGACCCGCGCCGCCGCGCCCGTGAGCGTGCTGGCCACCCCGCCCGCGCCGCGCCGC
>JBDRKM010000378.1:0-38946 GCA_043814015.1 Pseudomonadota bacterium | reverse complement strand
GACCCAGAGATCGCCACGTGCGCCACGAGAGGGGGGTCCTTCATCGTGGCGCCGGGGTGGTCCCTAGTTCGTGGCGCGGTTGACGTTCCAGGGGGAGCATGCACCTGGCGCACTACACTCCGCGGGAGGTTCAGCAGTATGCCAACGCCCTGGTCATCCAGTACTTGCGGAAGGCCTACATCCCGGAGGGACTGGGCCACGGCCAAAAAGTCGAAACGTCCAACGTCTTTCGCGTCAGCCCAGCCGGTCACGTGCCTCGCTGGGTCCAGCAAGGCAATCTCTTCGTCGCCATCGCTGGCAAGAGCATCGATGGTGACATGGAACAGGAGGTGGAACGCGTGCTGGGGCTCCTGCGCGAGGCCCTCGTGGCCTGGGCTCCACCGCTCTTCCAGGTCTGCCTGGCCCAGGCACGCCATCTCCTTCGAGAGTATGGCTACGAAGCCGACTCCATCAGCCTTCCGTCGCCGGTGCGACAGGCGGGCTGGATGTATCATGCGCTGTCATCCATCAGCCAGGAAGGCGAGATCGGCTCACATCCCCAGGCACTGCACGACCTGGCCGGCAACCTGCTGCAGCAGGTGATGGGCAGGCTCTCCCCGCAACTCGCCACTTTCATCGCGAACGCCCTTCCAGATCCCGGTGTCCATCGGACCGCGTCCGGGGCGATGGCGCAGGCGATGGCGGCATTCGACCTCAACGGGAGAGAGCAGGAGATCCTGTTCGACCTGAGCTCGTTCCTCTCCACCGAGCCCTTCCACGGAGAGCACCTCACCACTGGCACGGTGTTCACCTACGCCGAGCGCGACGATGCCGGATGCATCTGGGTGTGCTCCTCCCCAGGCTGTGATCTGGTTCCGCGAGAGGTGAGGGCCTGGGATTACTGGAGGGCCCGACTCAGTCCGTACATTCCTCTCGTGGCCATTCGAGCCAAGGCGGTCAAGATCAGCACTGCGAATGCCAGGTCCCCCGACGGCCTGTTCTTGTTCATCGATTGTGGAAAACCGCGTGCGTTTTCGCTGAAGCCGGAGGCTCTCCCAGCGCTGGAGCAGATGATGCTGGTCGACGGAGGCCGAGTCGTGGGCGGTTGCTTCCAGGCCTTGAGGTTCGAACACGTCCGGGAGGTCGCAGGCTCCGGAACCTTGAACCTGACCGAGCACCGCTTCCGCGTCCTCACCCAGCTCCGAGCCCCCTACGCAGAGCGCGTCCTCCAGATGGCCGGCCAGCACCTATCGCGCATCGGCCTGGACTTCGCACCCGCGCTCGGGGACAAGCCGGGAAACGACGGGGGCGCGCCCGCGTAGCGTCTCCGCAAGTGCCTGTGCCAGCCTCCGCCCCAGCTCGACCGGGACCGCGTTTCCCACCTGCTGCGTGGCGGACTCGATGCCCCCACAGAAATGCCAGGACGGAGGGAAGGTCTGCAGCAACGCAGCCTCCCGGATGGTCAGCCCGCGGTGCTGGAAGGGGTGGATGAAGCGACCCCGCGAGGGGTTGGTGCATCCGCCGGTGAGGGTCGGGGCCACCTCGTGAGCCTCCATCCGGCCGTAGACATCGTAGTGGCCGTTGTGGCTCCGGTGGCAGGGCAGCGTGCGCACGTCGGTGCAGCTCCGCCAGCTCCCCCCCTGCGGAATCTGTGCCAGATATTCGACCGTCTCCTGCCGGTGGCTACGCGCGCGGTGGTCCGGATCTGTGCTATCGGCTTCTCCCGCATCGAGCCGTGGGAGGCTCCCGATGATCTCCCAGACGGTCTTCCGATATCCTGAAGGCTCGGGGAAGCTGAACGCTGCAGCGGACTCCTCCTCGATCCCAACCACGAAGAGCCGCTTCCTCCGCTGGGGCACACCGTGTTCCTGCGCGTCCAGCACCTGGTGGAAGACACGATGCCCCATGGTGGCGCTCCCCTCCAGGATCGATCGCCAGGTTCGGCCCCCGTCGGCCCGGAGCAAGCCAGGGACGTTCTCGAAGAGAAAGGCTCGCGGCTGCAGGGTGGCCAGAATGCGCAGGTAATCGTGGACCAGATGCATCCGCTCGGCGACGGGCTTCTTGCGCAGCCTAGCCGGGGAGAAGTCCTGGCACGGCGGACCACCGACGACCACATCCACCCGCCGTCTCCCGAGCATCCGCCGAAGCACCACCAGAGCCTCCGGATCGGCGAGATCCCCCTGAAACAACTCGGTATCGGGCGAGTGGCCGTCCATGAAGGACACGCGGTAGGTTCCACAGGCGTTCGGGTCCTTCTCCGCGGCGGCGATCACCGAAAAACCGGCCTGGTGGAACGCGCAGGAGAGCCCTCCGGCCCCCGCGAACAGGTCCACCACGGTCAAGCCGTTGGTCGAGGCGCCGGATCTGGTGGAGCTGCGGTTCATCGGCCCCTGGGTAATCCCTCTTCGAGTTCTGTCGCCACGGATCGCGGTCATGCGGAGCGGTGTGGTCAGGATACCAGGCAAGGACGGACGGCGCACTGTGGAGCGCCAGCCGGTGCCGGCCTATCCACGAACGCAGCAGTTCCGCTGACAACAAACCCGCTGTCACGGGCCTGCTACCCCCTCTCTCCCGCGCTACACCCCGCCCATGCTCCCCCTCCTCCTCCTCTACGCCGCCCTCGGCGCCGTCGCGGGCCTGCTGGCCGGGCTGTTCGGGGTCGGCGGCGGGATCGTCATCGTGCCGATCCTCGTGCTGGCCTTCGACACCCAGGGGGTGCCGGCCGAGGTGGCCATGCACGCGGCGGTGGCCACCTCGCTCGCCACCATCGTGTTCACCTCGTGTTCCAGCGCGCTCTCCCACCAGCGCCGGGGGGCGGTGCGCTGGGGGGTGGTGGCGCGGCTGGCGCCGGGGATCGTCGCCGGCACCTTCGCCGGGGCCAGCGTGGCGCGCTGGGTGCCGGGGACGGTGCTCAAGGCGGTGTTCGTGGTCTTCCTGGCCGCGGTCTCCGTACGTATGCTGCGGGGATCGAGGCCCCGGGAAGGGAGCGCCTGCCCCGGCACGGCCGGTATGCTCGCCGCGGGCGGCGGCATCGGCGCGGTCTCCTCCTGGGTCGGGATCGGCGGGGGTACGCTCACGGTCCCCTTCCTGTCCTGGTGCGCCGTGCCCATCCACGAGGCCGTGGGCTCCTCCTCGGCCGTGGGGCTGTTCATCGCGGTCTCGGGCAGCCTGGGCTACGCGCTGGGCGGTCTGGGGGTGCAGGGCGTGCCGGCTCCGGCGCTGGGCTACATCAGCCTGCCGGCGCTGGCGGGCATCGCCGGCGTGTCGGTCCTGACCGCACCCCTCGGAGCCAGGCTGGCCCACAGGCTCGACACCCGGCGGCTCGAGCAGGGCTTCGCGATCCTCCTGCTGCTGGTGGCCGCGCGCATGGCGTGCAAGCTGCTCTGAGGAGCGTGGCGACGCGCAGCGGGCTGTCCCGCCGGGCCTCGGCTGGGGTACATTGCGGGCGCCATTCCTCCGCAGGATCCCATGTCGCGCACGATCTGGAGCCCTCTCCCGCTGCTCCTGCTGGCCTGCTGCCTGGCAGGCGGCTGCGGCGAGGATCGCGAGGACTCCGCCTCCCCCACCGCGGTCGCGCTGCTCCCGGTGGAGGCCGGCCCGTTCTGGATGGGCTGCAACCCGGATCTCTCCCCAGAGGACTGCTGGCGCTACGAGGATCCCTGGCACGAGGTGGAGGTGCCGGCCTTCCTGATGGACGAGGTCGAGGTCTCGGTGGCCCGCTACCGTGGCTGCGTGGAAGACGGCGCCTGCAACGCCCCCCCGGACGAGTCCAGGTGCAACTACCACCGGCAGGACGCCGAGGCGCTGCCCGTGAGCTGCGCCACCTGGGAGATGGCCGAGGCCTTCTGCGCCTGGGACGGCAAGCGCCTGTGCACCGAGGCGGAGTGGGAGAAGGCGGCGCGCGGCACCGACGGCCGGCTCTACCCCTGGGGTGACGACGCCCCGACCTGCGAGCGCGCGCACTTCCGGGAGTACGGCAACGGCTGCGATCAGGGCCTGGCGGCGCCGGTGGGCTCCTACCCCCTGGGGGCCAGCCCCTACGGCGTGCTCGACATGGCCGGAAACGTCAACGAGTGGGTCGCCGACTGGTGGCACGAGGACTACGACGGTGCTCCCACCGACGGCTCCGCCTGGCGCGAGGGCCCCGACGATCCCTACCGCGTCTTCCGGGGAGGCTCCTGGCTCGATGAGGCCCGCTACCTGCGCACCTCCTTCCGCACCGGCTACCCCACCTGGTACGGCGGGACCTTCGGCGAGTGCGGCATCCGGTGCTGTCGTGAGGATCGCTAGGTACGCCGTCGCCGTCGCGGCGCTCGCGCTCACGAGCTGCGAGCGGGAGGACACGGGCTCACCCCCCGCGCCCCCCGCCATGCCCGAGGACGTGGCGGCCTCCCTCGACCCCCTGGCCCCCGGCTTCATGGAGCTGGTCGACCCCCGCCAGCTCTACATGGACGCCATGACCTACCCGGTGGCCCTCACGGCCAGCGTGGCGGTCGGCCCGGACGGCGCGCCGGTGATGGTCTACCAGGACTACCTGGCTTCGAGGCTCGACTCCGGGCACTGGTACATCGAGGCGGCCCCGAGCGTCGGCTGGGGGCGCGCGGACTTCGATCCCCAGGGCCGGCTGCACGTCTTCGACGGCGAGGCGCACCACTGGCGCGAGGGTGGAGCGTGGCACGAGCAGGAGATCCTCGCCGAGTCCGACCAGTACAGCACCGCGGACTCCGACTTCGAGATCGACCCCGACGGCGGGCTGCACGTGCTGCGCGGTCGCAGCAGCCTGGCGTTCGGCAGCAGCGTGATCTACGCCTACCTGCCTCCGGGCAGCGACACCTGGCAGGTGGAGACCCTGGCCGAGCACGAGGAGTGGACCGACGGCAGCTTCGGCGAGAACGTGGACCTCTTCATCGACCGCGACGGCGTGCCTGTTGTGGTCTACCAGGAGCTCGACCAGCCCGACCCCATGAGCCCCAACCGCTTCGGCTCCATCGTGGTGGCCCGGCGCGCCGACGGCGGCTGGGAGGAGTGGCTGCGCACCGAGCCGCCCGAGGAGTTCGAGATGCCCGGGAAGGGCACCTGGGGCGCCTACGAGTCGGGCTACCGGCTGACCGCATGCGAGGCCCCGGATCGCACCGTCCACCTCGCCTACGCCGCCTACCACGGCTTCACCGACGGCTACGAGTGGACCGGCGAGTGGCTCTGGGACACCTGGGAGGTGACCGCGCCCGGCCAGGCCACCGAGACCGACTTCATCCAGCCCGCCGACCACGAGGAGGAGCTGATCTGGCATTTCATCACCGAGCGCCAGGTCTCGCGGCCCGTCTACCTGCTGTGCGACGACGACGGCGACGTGCACTTCGTGGCCCTGGCCAACCACCGCGAGGAGCACCTCGAGCCCTACACCATCGAGGCCATGACCCTGACCCACGAGCCCACCACCGGACAGGTCTGGATGGCGGCGCTGACCGGCGCCTACCACCTCTTCGTGGTCTCCCTGGGGGGCGCCGAGGAATTCACCGATCTGGAGAAGGCGGGCCTATGGCAGTGACCCGAGCCCTGGTCTTTTTCGCCCTGGCCGCCTGCGACCAGGAGCCCGCGGAGGTGCAGCCCCTCCGGCTGGACGTGGCCGACTCCGCCCTGCCCCTCGAGGCGCTGGTGGAGCACCTCCACTGGGACGGCGCCACCTGCACCTTCGACCCGGCCGACATGGGTACTATCGCCGCGGCCTGGTCCGAGCGGGCCGCCGGCATCGCCCAGCTCGCGGCGCCCCCCGCGGCCGAGGAGGCCTGGGAGAAATCGCTCGGACGCCGCGACTCCTTCGAGCTGCCCACCGCCTCCGCCGAGGAGGCCTGCGCCTGGAGCGGCTCGGTCGACGTGGAGCCCCTCTCCGCGGACTACCCCGCCATGGAGCTGACCTACCACGACTGCTGGTACTGGGCCGAGCAGGAGCGCGTCGGGCTCGGCCAGCGGCTCGAGGGCCGCGTGCGCATCTACGACATCGACCAGGAGCGCACGCTCTGGCTGGTCCAGGCCTGGTTCTTTGCCGACCATCGGCGGGTGGGCAGCGACGCGGCCCTGCTGTACCGCGTCACCGACCAGGGTCGCTCGGCCTACTCCCGGCTGGTGGTGGACGACTGCTTCTACATCGCCTCGAACGAGTACAAGATGTACGACGCTCGGGGCTTCATCTACACCTGCCGCTGGGAGGAGGAGACCTTCCTGTGCCACAACCCCGACGTCGACGTCACCTACTCCTGGCCCTGATCGCGGCCGCCAGCCTGGCAGCGGGCTGCCCCTCCGACCCGCCAGCGGACTCGGAGCCACCGCCCCCCGACGACAGCGAGACCCTGCCCTGGGAGTACTGCGACGGCGACGACAACGACGGGGACGGCCAGGTGGACGAGGGCTACGACGACACCGACGGGGACGGGATCGCCGACTGCGTGGACGGCCCCTGGGGGTTCTGGGAGCCCTTCGAGGACGACAGCCAGCTCGAGGAGGGCGGCAGCGCGACCCTCGACCCGCTGGAGGGTGGCTGGCTGACCGCGAGCGCCTCCCACCCCCTGTCCGAGGCCGGTGATGGCCACGATGGCGCGCTGGAGATCGTCCCCGGAGACCACTTCGACAACCTCCCGGCCCTGGAGCTCACCAGCCTGACCATCGGCAGCGCGGGGCTGCTGTCCTACCACCAGGATCTCCTCATCCGGGTGGCGGGGCCGGTCAGCGTGGATCACGGCGTCATCCGGTCCGAGGGCGATCTGCACATCGTGGTGGACGGGCCCATCGACCTGCACTGCGGCCGGATCCTCGCGGAGGGGGACGTGCTCATCGAGCAGCTCTCCGACGACGGCGTCCGCCTCCACTGCGACAGCGCCGGCGATGCCGCGGGGGTCTTCTCCGAGCCGGACACCGAGGCCGCGGGATCGAGCTTGCGCATCTGGACCCGGGGCGGCATCGAGGCGGTGGGGAGCGACGGCGGCACCGTCCAGCTCGCGGCCTCCGACGCGCCGGGCTCCACCGCCGGCAGCCTGGTGGAGGTGCTCTCCTACGGTGATCAGCGCTGGGGCGCCGCGAGCTCCGTCCGCTGCCTGCTGGACGAGCCGAGCGGCAGCGGATCCCTGGGCTTCGCCTCGGAGGGCTCCCTGCGCTTCGAAGATGGCGCGACCGTCGAGATCATCGACCGCGACGCGATCAGACGCGGCTCCCTGGCGCTGCGCGCGGGGGGCGACCTCGCCCTCTCCGGCGCGGCCCAGCTCCGCGGAGGGCTGGAGGGGGAGGTCTCACTCCTGGCCGAGGGGAGCGTGACCCTCGCGGGCGGCAGCGCGGTGGCCTCGGGCGGCGGCGAGACAGCGGTGGGGGCTCTGACCGTCCAGGCCGGGCAGATCAGCCTGTCCGGCGGGTCGAGCCTGCTGGGCGGCGACAGCGGCGCCGGCGCCGGGGGCTCCCTGAGCGTCACCGTGGCAGGCGCCATCACCCTGGAGGATGGCAGCAGCCTGAACGCCGGAGGCGGCACCTGCGGTCAGGGAGGATCGCTCGAGATCGCGGGCGCGGGAGACCTCTCCCTGCGGGGGGCGAGCGCGCTGCGCGGCGGCGACTCCCGCGGCGGCGAGGCCTGCGAGCCCCAGGCCGGAGGGTCCGTGCGGCTGGTGCTCGCGGGCAGCCTGGACGACAACGACGGCATCCTGAGCGGCGGCGAGGGCGGCAGCTCCGGCGCCGTAGAGGTGGAGGAGGGCGCGAGCCTGCAGATCACGGTGGACGCCGAGCTGTCCGGCATCCGCACGGCGCGCTCCATCGCCCTGCCGGTGGAGTCCCCGGTCAACACCATCGACCAGGCTGGTGTGGGCGCGGTGGAGGGCACGGCTCCATGCGCCGCGTGGATCGACCCGGCGGGTGACGGCGCGAGCCTCGTCCCCGTGGAGGAGGCCGTGGGGTTGGTGCTGCAACCCGGCTGGCGGGTGGAGTACCAGCTCGGCTACCGCCTCTTCGATGGGGTCCGCCTGGACGCCTTCGCGGTGCAGTACCACTGACAGGCAGGCGCGCAGCCAGCGCCAGCCAACGCGACACCCTGGACGACGCGCGGGTGGAGGTGAAGCCGGGCTGTGGCGGTCCGGTCGTCGGCGGTGTCGAAGCGACGAAGACCGGGCGACGAAGGGGCCCGGATCGGTCCCCATCTGGACGAGCGCAGGCTCCTTCGAGGGCCCGCTCAGGTCTGCGCGGTTGGAGCGCGCCGTCGCCAGCCCCTGCGGAGCGCCTCGAGAGGCCCTGCACGGGTGGGTGCGCTGCCGTGGCTTGACGATAAGAAAGGCACGAAGCATACTCTGGCTGGAGGCCCAGTGCGCGGCATCCCCCCCGGGAGGGGATTGACCCCTCCCCTACGGGCGAATTGGCACCAGCCCACCGTCGGTGGCCGGGTCCTGGGTCATGGCCCCTACCCACACTCCCCGTGGCGGCCGTTCGAGTTGGTGCAGTCGCAGTACTCGACGTTCTCGTCGCCCGGATCGTAGTGCCAGCAGGCCGGGGGCTGGACGGTGCGGGCGAAGTCGCAGTCGCCGCAGTCGCCCGTGCCCATGGCCGCGCCCCCGTAGCCCGCGGCGGGCTCGCCCTCGGGGGCGGGGCCGAAGGACACCGTGGTGTGCTCCTGGCCGTCACCGGCGGGCCCCGAGAACCCTCCGCTGCCCCAGGCGTCGGGGTCGTCCGCCTCGCAGCTCATGCCCGAGGCGGCCCAGTCGCCCACGTAGAGGTCCACGTTGGGGAGCCCACCCTGCAGGCAGTAGCTGTCGTCGCCCCGGTCGCCGCAGAAGTCGTCGATGCGCACCCAGCCGCTGTGGGCGCGCCCGTTCGGCATGGTGCGGCCCTCGAGGAAGGCCACGTGGATGGTCTCGCCCAGGGAGAAGGGGCCGCCGCCGTGGTCGGTCAGGTAGCGGAAGGGCAGCGCCACGGAGACGTAGGGGACCAGAGGATCGCCCGACGCGGTCATGGTGGAGTTGCAGGCGGAGTTGTCCTGGAAGGTGTAGAGGGTCGCGACGGCGGCGCCCCACGGCTCCAGCTCCCCGCCGGGCTCGTCGCCGCCGCTGCCACCCGAGCTCCCGTCGTAGGCGCCGGCGGTGTCGTCCTCCACCGGGGCCTGCGTGTCCCCCTCGGGAGGGGAGATCACGCCCTCGGCCCGCGGGGCCTCCGGCTCACCAGGGGGGGCCGCGGTGGGCGCCTCCACGCCGCAGCCAGCCAGCGTCGCCGCCAGGAACCCGCCGGCGGCCAGGTGGGCCCCCACGGCGGAGCCGACCAGCAGGGTGGGCAGCGCGGTGCTCTGGCCGACCCAGCGCGTCCACCAGCCCGTCGGGCCCAGCGCCACGTCGGCCAACGCCGACGGCGGCGGTGGTGCGGGAGGCTCCTCCCCGGGGAGGCTGAGCGGGGTGAGCGCCCCGGGTGCGCGCGGTGGCAGCTCGGCGATCTCCTCGCTGTCCTCGAAGGCCTGGTTCACAGCCCCGTCTCCGCGTCCAGCAGCGCCTCGATGTCGCAGTTGGTCGCCGCGACCCAGGCGTCCAGCCCGTCCCAGCGGGTGCCGGCCTCCAGGCCGAGGGCCGCGTCGTCGCACTGCACGAGGCCGGTGTTGATCTGGTGCTCCTCGTCCTCCGCGAGAAAGCGATCCGACCAGGCATGCCAGGCCGCACCCACGACCCAGGGGATGCCGGCGAGCTGTCGGAGCTGCGAGGCGTAGCGCTGCCCCCGCTGCTCCTGGTCGTCCTCCTCGTCGCCGGAGGGCACGAACGCGGTGGCGCCGCCCTCGTTGGACCAGCCGTCGATCCGCGCCCGGACTCCGAACTCGCTCACGTAGACGGGGAGGCCCGAGCGCTCGTGGATCTTCTCCAGACCCTCGGAGAACCACGGCTCGTCGAGCTGCTCGTGGCCCGTGTAGACGTTCACCGAGACCAGATCGAAGCCCCCCTCCCCGTCGCGGGCCAGCAGATCGAAGGGGCAGTAGGTGGCCGTCTCGCCGTCGGTGGGGACAGTTCTGTCGGGGGTGTCGGCCCAGAAGTCCGGGTCGTCCGAGCTGGTGGGGGACCAGAAGCGGTAGTTGCCCTCGTTGGACAGGGCGAGCCGGGGCGAGGAGATCAGGTGGCCGGGGTCGGCGGCGCGGACGCGGGTGGTGGCCTCGCGCACCCAGCGGGCCAAGAGCTCGTCGTGGACGAAGCGCTGCAGGTCGTAGCGGCAGTCGAAGTTGCAGTCGTGCTCGTAGGGGACCGGCCGGGGGCCCTGCTCGACGATCACCGCGAAGTCGTCGCCTGGATAGGCGCTCTCCCAGGCAGCGTTGAGGACGGAGAGGTCGCCGTACTCCCCGCGCAGGAAGGCCGCCAGCGCGTGCGGAGCGCACAGCGGCGCCTCCGGCGAGGAGCCCTCCGGGCAGTCGGACCACAGGTGCCGCCGGAAGTCCCGCACCCCCTGCACCTCCGGGTCCGTGCGGTCCCAGATGCCGATCTCGTTGCCCAGGAACCACATCTGGAGCCGGGGGTCGCCAGCGCGCGGGGCCACGTCGTCGGCGACCATGGCGTCGAGATCCGCCAGGAAGCCCGGGTTGTAGGGGTCCCCCATGCGGTATCCGGCGTAGCCGGGGCGCAGGACGTCGCCGTCCTCGTCCTTGAGCGACCACGCGTCGCTGCTGGCCGCCGGGTTGAGGGCCACGGTGTAGGGCGCGCCTGCGCCGCCCTCCTCCACGGGGCGGATCATCCAGGAGTCCCCGCCTTCGTCGTCGAAGTCGTTGCGCTCGCTGAAGGCGCCCACGCTGTTGAAGCAGTAGGGGTTGCTCACCTCCTCGCCGTTCACCTCGCCGGTGCTCAGGCGGGCCCAGGAGCGGGCGGCGGCGCGGCTGGGCTCCATCCGGCGGATGAAGCCCTCCATCCCGTCGCAGGTGGTGGCGCGCATGACCGCGTTGACCCCGAGGACGAAGGTGCGCTGGCCATCGGGGGAGACGAGCCAGGTCCGCGCGCTGTCGGCGGGCTGCTCCAGCGTCCAGGAGGGGCCCGCGGGGGGCGCCGCGCCGGTGTCGTCGTCGGACAGCCCCGCGCCCGTGTCGGCCTCGGCGTCCCGAGGCGCGGTGTCCGCCGGGGGGGGCTCCCAGGGGCCCAGCCAGCAGGCTGTGAGTGGGAGGAAAAGCGCGAACAGGAGGGGGGTGTCGGTTCTCATGGCGTGCTCCTCGGGGTTCCCTCACCGGCCCAGTCGGCGAGCTCCTCCCAGAGGGTGCCGGCGCGCTGGGCTTCCGTTGTGATCTGCGCGACCGCGCCTTCTCCCAGGCGGTCGGCGAGCTGCTGCAGGTAGAGGCTGCGGGGCAGGGCCGGCTCGCCCAGGGACTCCTGGAGGCCGGGGGGCTCCTCGGGCACCCACTGCCCGTCGCCTTCGGGGCCCACCACGCCCACGACCCAGTTCATGGAGCCCGGCGGCGCGTCGGAGACGAACTCCTCGCTGACCTCGCCGTTCCAGAACAGCACCTGTGCGCCGGCCCAGCCGTGCCCGCTGCCGGAGTCGGCCCGGTTCTGGACCCGGAGCTGGGTGGTGCGGATGTTGTCGAACAACAAGCCGGTGGCCCACCTGTGGTGGGGCCCGTCGTCGGCGTGGGCGTCCTCGGCCAGGCTGTCGAGCCAGACGTTGGGGCCGGTGACCCGCGAGCCGCTGACGAAGCTGTGGCGGCCGTCCCGGGCGTAGCAGCGCTGGAACAGCACCCCCAGGCCACTGTCCACCTCGAAGAGGTAGCGGTTGCCGCCGGTGATGGGGGAGACGGGGTCGAGCATGGCCGCGTCCTGCACGGTGATGAAGCGGCTGGAGCCCGTGACGGACACGGCCTCGCTGCCCACGTGCTCCACGGTGATCCGCTGCACCCAGCAGTCCTCGGCGTCCTGGAGCAGCACCCCGGTCCAGCCGTGCTCCTCGTCCTCCTCGCCGTCGTACTCCGAGTCGAGGCGAAGGTCCTCGACGCCGACGTGGTGCACGCGCGCGCCGGCGTCCAGCAGGACCAGCGCGCCCCCACCGTGCTCCCTGGCGAGGGAGTCCACCAGGGGGATGTCCACGGTGATCCGATCGCCGTCGATGGCGGCGACGGTGCGCTCGTGCTCGATCTCGTAGGAGCCCGCGTCCCAGCCGTAGGCGTCCATGCCCAGCTCCTCGACCCAGGCGTCGTTGGGGGTGCGGACCACGGCCACCGAGACCCCCACCGAGAAGCCACCGGCGTCGGCGACGGTGAAGGACGCGGCGCCCACGGGGACGTAGGCGTCGGTGATGTCCACCTCGTCGCCGATCCTGGCGGGGCCCCGTTCACCGACGATCTCGATCAGGGGGTACTGCTCGTCGTCGGTGGCGACGATGACGGTGCCGTCCTCGCCCTGGCCCGTGCCGCGCAGCACCACGCCGCTGGCCTCGATCCGCAGGGTCTCCCGGCACCGGTAGGTGCCCGCCGTGAGGAGCACGGCGCCGCGGAAGCCGTCGGCGTCGGGGGATCGGGCCGAGACCTCGTCGATGGCGTCCTGGATGCGCGCGGAGTCGTCCCCGGAGCCCGGTGAGACGGTCAGCACGGTGGCGACCTCGGGCAGGGCCACGCCGCCGCGCTCGAAACCCGCGAAGGAGAAGTCGGGCAGGGTGTCGAGGGCCTCGTCGCGCCCGCGGGGCCGGTAGGGCGCGTACACCAGGTGGCCGCAGGCTCCCAGGGCCGCCAGGGGATCGCCCTCGGCGACCGGCTCGTCCTCGCAGTCCTCGCCTTCGTCGTCGCCGCCGTGGCCGCCCGAGGAGCCGTCGTAGGGCGCCCCGTCGCCGGTGTCGCCGTCCGGGCGCGGGCCGGTGTCGGGGGCGGATGTGCCCGTGTCCGAAGGCGGCCCGGCGCCCGGGGGTGCCCCCACGAACGCGGGCGTACAGCCGCCGAGAACGGCCAGCGGAGTCACGAGCAGGAGCCAGCGAGAGAGCGACATGGCGGCCTCCTCATCACCTCATGGGTTCATGACGTAGGCCCCGTCCAGCGCCAGGACGCGCTCCCGGAAGACCTTGTCGAAGCGGGCGCGATCCGCCACCGGACGCCGCGCCATGCGCCGGGCGAAGGCGCGCTGCGCCACCGTGGCCTGGGACTTCAGGGCGAGCTGCAGGGCGAAGCCGGAGAAGTCGCGCACCATGGTGTCGAAGATCTGATCCACCACCTCGTCGGCCACGCGCATCAGCCGGGCGTTCTCCAGGATGAGCTGGCCGTAGACCACCAGGGTGAACAGCTCTCCGAGGGTGAGCAGGAAGTCGAAGTCCTTCGCCTGCTCTTCGCCCGGCCGCGCCGCCACCAGCATGGCCTTGAGCACCCGAGCCTGCCTCCGGAAGATGCGCACGTTGGGGAGGTCGCTGGCGGCGTAGACCGGGCGGTAGTCGTGGAAGCGGATCTGGCCCAGGCCGCGGGTGGGGCCCTGCCGCCACAAGAAGTCGTCGTCCGTCGGCGCCAGCATGCGCGGGATCTCGGGGAAGTCCCCCGGCTTGAAGAAGTAGTTGGCCATGAACTTGATCACGAGGGCCATGTTCACGTGCACCGTGCCCTCCAGCTTGGGCAGGGCGCGGATGTCCCGCACGGCCATCTCGAAGTAGCCGTCCTTCTCGAAGCCCCTGGCGGCGATCACGTCCCAGAGCAGGTCCATGACCTGCTCGCCCTGCGTGGTCACCTTCATCTTCACCATGGGGTTGTAGAGCAGGTAGCGGCGATCCTCCTCTGAGGCGGCGCGCATGTAGTCCGCGGCGCGCAGGCTGAAGAGGCGCATGGCCACCAGGCGCGCCCAGGCGTCCACGAAGAGCCGCTGGATGTGGGGGAACTCGGTGACCGCGCTGCCGAAGAGGTGGCGATGGTGGGCGTGGTGGATGGCCTCGTAGAAGGAGTGGGTGCAGATGCCGATGCTGGCCCAGCCCAGGTTGAACTTGCCCACGTTCACCGTGTTCAGCGCCATGTCCCAGGCCGCCCGGCCCGTGGCCAGCACCTCATCGGCCGCCACCGGGTAGTCGTCCAGGCAAAACTCGCCCACGTAGCTCTGGGAGTTGCAGACGTTCTGAACGCACTCGTAGCGGCGGCGCCGGGGTGAGACCGCGAAGAAGGCGTAGTCGTCCCGGCCTTCGCCCAGCTTGCCGAAGGTGCTCACCCAGGCGGCCTCGTTGGCGTTGCCGATGTAGTACTTGCTGCCCTGCGCCAGGAAGCTGCCGTCCTCCTGGGGGAGGAGGCGGGTGCCGGTGGAGTAGATGTCCGCCCCGTGCTCGCGCTCGGAGAGCCCGAAGCCGAAGACGCCTCCCTCACGCAGCGCCTGGGCGGTGTGCCGCTTCATGACCTCGTTCTCGGTCATCCACAGGGGGCCCAGGCCCAGGATGCTCACCTGCCAGGTGTACCAGTAGGCCAGGCCGTAGAAGGCAAGGATCTCGTTGAAGACCACGTTACGGGAGGTGTCCCAGCGGGTGCCCCCATCACCCTGTGCGCCTGGGGTGAGCAGGTCCGCGAAGATGCCCTCCCGCCCCTGGAAGGCGATGAACTCCGAGTAGAAGGTCCGCGCGTGGTCGTCCTCCTTGAGCTTCCGCTTTCCCCGCTCCTCGAAGAAGGCGATGGTCTTCCGCATGATCTCGCGGGAGCGAGGATCCAGTGTGTCGAAGGTGGCGGTCCTGGGGTTGAAGAGCACGGGGGCCTCCTGGAACGACGGCGTGGAGCACTATAAAATAACAGGTGTTATCTAACCACGGGGATTCGTCGCATGCCACGAAAAATCTCTCTCTCCAGGGAGCAGATCCTCGACGCCGCCTTCGCGCTGGTGCGCAGCGAGGGCATCGAGGCCCTGAGCGCCCGCGCCCTGGCCACGCGGCTGGCCTGCTCCACCCAGCCCGTGTACCGGGCCTTCGGCTCCATGGAGAGCCTGCGGGCGGCCGTCACCGCGCGGGCCGTGGATCACGCCATGGGCCTCTTCCACGGCGGCGAGGCCACCTACCTGGCCTCCGGCATGGGCATCCTCAGGTTCATCACCGAGGAGCCCCACCTCTTCAGCCTGGTATGGCGCTCCGAGGCCACCATCCGGGCCATGGTGGCCAAGGAGCCCCTGCCCGAGGCCATGCTGGTTCCCATGCGGGCCATGCCCGAGCTCCAGGGCCTGGATGACGAGCAGCTCCGCCGGGTCCACACCATGCTGTGGTTCATCGCCCAGGGCGCGGCCGTGCTGTTCGAGCGCGACGACAGCGAGGAGGCGCAGAAGCTGGCCCGCAGCTACGGCTCCCTGGCGGGGACCGCCATCATCGAGTGGGTGAGGCGGAAGCGGACCGAGGGTGGGACGAAGACGATGGTGTCAGACACCCACAAATAATAAAAACTATCCTGTATATACCTGGTATATGAGGTGTTTGGGCGAAAAAATGGAGAAGCTTGAGTGTAGGTGTCTGACACCACACCCACCTGCCAGACCACCCCGGTACACCAGGCCTGCCGCGACCTGGCGGCGCATCTGCGCGACCGCCACCCCGACTTCTACGAGCGCACCGCCGACGAGATCGGCCTGGCCCGGGCCGAGGAGCTCGGCCAGATCGACACCTTCCGCTTCGAGGAGGACCGCATCCTCCTGGACGCGCTGCGCGCCCTGGAGGACGAGCGCTGGCCCTCGGCCCTGGAGTGGGCCACCACCCGCATCGAGGGCGGCTCGTTCTGGCTGCGGCGCGACCCCGCCCGCCTCAACGCCTGGCACCTGGTCCAGGACGCCGCCCGCCTGGGGGTCGCCCTGACCGCCGCCGGCACCGCCCTGGACGCCCAGGACCTGGACCAGGCGCTGGAGCGCTACACCGCCGCCGGCGCGCCGGTGGACCGGGCCCACCGCCACCTGGAGCAGCGCCGCGCCACCCTGCTCGGCCCTCAGCTCCCGGCGTTCGAGACCCTGCGCGCGCGCCTGGATGGCCTGCGGGCCCTCTGGCGCCGCTGGGCCGGCGACTGGGCCCGGGACTTCTCCGCCCTCTGCCGCGCCCGGGGCTTCCTGCCCCGCGCCGAGCTGCAGCAGCGCACCCTGTTCGACGAGGTGGTCCGCCCCTGGACGATGGAGGCCGGCACCACCCCCCTGTTCCTGGTGGACGCCCTGCGCTTCGAGATGGCGGCCGAGCTGTTCGCCAGCATCGACGGCAGCGCCGGCACCGTGGCCACCCTGCGCGCCCGCTACGCCGAGCTGCCCACCGTCACCGCCGGCGGCATGAACGCGCTGGCCCCCGTGGCCGACCACGGCAGGCTGCGGCCCGCCATCGCGGAGGCCGGCATCCTGGGCTTCTCCACCGGCGAGTTCCGTGTCCACAGCCGCGAGACGCGCCAGCGCGCCATGGGCGACCGCGCTGGTGGCGCCACCTGCCCCTGGCTGGCGCTGTCCGACGTGCTCGCCCGCGACACCACCAAGCTGCGCCAGTCCATCGCCCGCGCGCGGCTGGTGGTGGTCCACAGCCTGGAGCTCGACGAGGCCGGCGAGGTGGGCGCCGGGCTCCTGGTCTTCCGCAACGTCCTGCAGGATCTGCGCGCCGCCTGGCGCCTGCTGCGCGAGGCCGGGGTGGTGCGCTTCGTCATCACCTCCGACCACGGCTTCCTGCTGTTGGACGAGGGGCCCGCCCTTCGCCACGGCACGCGGCAGTTCCCGAACCGGCGCTACGTCCTCTCCCCCGCCTCGGCCGACCACACGGGCGAGGTGCGCGTCCCGCTCGCCGACCTCGGCTACGAGGGCGCCCAGGGCCAGCTCATGTTCCCCGAGGGCGTGGCCGTCTTCGACACGGGCAGGCGCGGCGGCGGCTTCGTCCACGGCGGGAACTCCCTGCAGGAGCGCGTGATCCCCGTGCTCACCGTGCTGCACCGGGGGCCGGCGGAGGCCCCCGCCCCCTCCAGCGACCGCGCCTGGCTCCTCGACCTGCCCGAGGGCGGCGTGCGCGCCCTGTTCGAGCACCTCATCGAGTCCCTCCGCAAGGGGCTGGTGCCCGAGCGCGGCATCGACGCCTTCGCCGTGGGCATCGAGAAGCAGCGCGGTGAGCTGCACCGCCAGCTCGAGCTGGCCGCCGACGGCGAGGGCACCATCAAGTTCCTGCGGGGCGGCTACGGCTGCGGCAAGACCTTCATGGCCCGCCTGGCCCTGCTGGACGCCCAGGCCAGAGGCTTCGCCACCAGCTTCATGGTGGTCTCCGACAACGACCTGCGCTTCCACCGCTTCGACGACGTCTACCGCAAGGTCATGACCGAGCTGGGCACCGCCTCCTGCCCCCGCGGCGCGCTGGGCGACGTGCTCGACCGCTGGATCGGCCAACTCGAAGGCGGCCTGAACGCCGGTGGCGCCGACCCGGAGGCCCCCGACTTCGACGCCGCCGTGCGCCGCCTAGACGACGATCTGGCGTCGCTCACCGGCGGTAAGGCCCCCCAGGACTTTGTGCGGGTCATCCAGGCCATCTTCGACCTCAAGCAGCAGGGCGAGCTCTTCCCCGCCGCCGACCGCGCCCACCTGGAGGCCCTCATCCCCGAGGGCTTCGTCGCCCGCCTGGTCGCCGAGGTCACCACCGGCTTCCGCGGCGACGTGGGTGTGGTCCCCCGCCAGTTCCTGCGCCAGTTCGTCAACGCTATGGACCTGTGCGACGAGCACGACGACTACGTCCCCGACGAGGCGTACGAGTTCACCCCACCCGCCGACCTGACCCCCGAGGAGCAGCACGCCATCAGCGGCGCCGCGCTCGCGGTGCCCGAGGACGACGACGGGGGGCTCGTGCCCCAGGAGGACATCTGGTGAGCGGCGGCCCCGGGGCGGGCCGGCCAGCGCTCGGGAGGTATCCCCCCCATCGTGCAACACGATCCCGGGGTATCCCCCCGTTTGCGCAACATTTCCGGTCCGCCGGGGAGGGACCGAACCAACCAACGTCGGTTTTCAGCGGGCGTCCGCCGTCCGGTCCCCGGGTCTGTTGCACACAGGGGTGCATACCTCCCGTTCGTGTTGCAGAAAACGACCCATACCTCCCCCTCCGCGCCATGACCCCCGTCTTCCCCCGCCTCGCCCCCGCCCTGCAGCAGGCCATCGTGGCCCGCCTGGGCTGGACCAGCCTGCGACCCGTGCAGGAGCAGGCGGGCGAAGCCCTGCTCGCCGGCCACAACGCCGTGGTCCTGGCCCCCACCGCCGGCGGCAAGACCGAGGCCGCCCTCTTCCCCATCCTCTCCGACCTGCTCACGCACCCGCCCCAGGGCGTCGCCGCCCTCTACGTCGCGCCCATCAAGGCCCTGCTGAACAACCAGGCCGAGCGCCTGGGCCTCTACACGGAGATGGTGGGCCTCACCCGCATGGTCTGGCACGGCGACGTGGGCACCGCCGCCCGCAAGCGCTTCCTCAAGGAGCCCGCCGACCTGCTCATGACCACCCCGGAGTCCCTGGAGGTCATGCTGATCTCCCAGCGGGTGGACGCGGAAGCCCTGTTCGCGGACCTGCGCATCGTCGTGATCGACGAGATCCACGCCCTGGCCGGCACGGATCGCGGCGCGCACCTCATGAGCGTGCTGGAGCGCCTCGCGCGCCTCTCCCGCCACGACGTGCAGCGCGTGGGCCTCCCCGCCACCGTGGGCAACCCCGAGGCCATCCTGTCCTGGCTCCAGGGCAGCTCCGCGCGCCCCGGCGTGGTGGTGGACCCGCCCCGCCAGCCCAGCCGGCGCCAGCTCCTGGTGGTCCACCGCGAGGAGCTGGACGACCTCGTCCGCGACGCCGCCCGGCTGGCCCGGGGCCACAAGAGCCTCTTCTTCTGCCAGTCCCGCGCCATGACCGAGACCGTGGCCGAGCACATGCGGCACCACGGCACCACCGTCTTCGTCCACCACAGCGCCGTCTCCCGCGAGGAGCGCGCCCTGGCCGAGGAGCGCTTCCACCACGGCTCGGACGCCTGCATCGTGGCCACCTCCACCCTGGAGCTGGGCATCGACGTGGGCGATCTGGACCTCGTGCTCCAGGCCGAGGCCCCCGACACCGTCGGCTCCTTCCTGCAGCGCATGGGCCGCACCGGCCGCCGCGCCGGCCTGGCCGCCAACACCACCTTCTTCTGCCAGGGTGCCGAGGGTGTCATCCAGGCCATCGCGCTGATCGAGCTGGCCCGCAGCGGCTGGGTCGAGTCCATCCAGGTCAACGACCGCTGCTGGCCCACATGCTCCAGGACCGCTCCCTCGTGGAGGTCGGCGGCCGCCTGGTCCTGGGACCTGTGGCCGAGCGCCGCTTCGGCCGGCGCAACTTCATGGAGCTGTTCGCCGTCTTCTCCAGCCCCCAGAGCTACACCGTCCAGACCACCGCAAGCACCCCCATCGGCACCCTCAACCAGGGCTTCGTGGACCGCCTGGTGGAGGGCGTCTCCTGCTTCCTCCTCGGCGGCCGGGCCTGGGTCGCCCTGCGCATCGACCACCTCGACCGCCTGCTCCAGGTCGAGCCGGCCCCCCGCGGTCGCCAACCCACCTGGGGCGGCCACCTGCCCCAGTTCCTCGGCCGCGAGCTATGCCAGGCCGCGCTCGACGTGCTCACCAACGGCAAGGACTACGGCTACCTGCACGAGAGCGCCCAGGCCAACCTGCACGGGCGGGTGGAGGAGACCTTCGAGTCGCTGTACCTGTCGCCGGCGTTGGTGGGGTGAGGCGCGGGTTCCGCGGGCTCATCGGATGGTGAAACAGGACGTGTCGCAGTCTTTCTCAGGGTCGGAACATGAGTAGCCCGAGCCCCTGGCGACCGCACAGTCCACTGTGCGGGCTGTGGCCCCCGACCACACCGATCCCGTGGCGGACACCGTGTCGCCATTGGTGGCACAGCTCGGGGTCCCCATGGTGACGTCCGTGATGTGGACCGCGGTAGAGCCCGATGAGGAGCACAGGTTGCAGCCAGAGAACGTGATTGAGTAGCTGGAGCCGCGGTAGCCGCTCGACGGGCTCACCGAGTCCATCGCTGCGTCGCCCATGGTCGTGGTGCGCGTCATGGTGGTGCAGGCCTTGTAGGCGCTGCCGCAGGCCGCCGACGAGGACGAGCCGGGGTGGCGATAGGCGACATCCTGGTAGTCCAGGCTGCAGTTGCACTCCCAGTCGCCCGCCACCGTCAGGCGGGTGTCTCCCGACAGCGTGACCGAGGAGTTGTTCAGGCAGCCGATCCAGACGTAGTCCACCCCGATGAAGTTGTTGCCGTTGATGGTGCAGGTCGTGGTGGCGCCGCGTTCGTAGCTCGTGCAGGACACGCTGGAGATGCTCGGGCTGCAGGCGCTGTCGCCCAGACAGTCGGAGTCGAAGCAGTCGGAGTCGCCGTCCCCGTCGTCGTCGCTGCCGTTGGAGCAGTCCTCCACGGCGGTCACGCAGGTGGCGGTGGTGGACGTGGTGTCATCGCAGTCTTCGCTGGAAGAGCAGTACTCCTTGACGCCCTCGCGGGTGCCGCAGGAGTCGTACCAGTAGACCTCGTTGGAGGAGCCGGAGCCTTCACCTGGGTAGCACTGGTAGGAGGCGTGGGAGGTTGCGCCGCAGGACGCGGTGGTGGCGGAGTCGTCGGTGCAGGTCTCGCAGGAGGCGCAGCTCTCCTTCACGGTCTCGCGGGTGCCGGTCGAGTCGTACCAGTAGACGTCACCGCCGGAGCACTGGTAGTACGCGTGGGAGCTGGTGGCGGTCTGGCACTCGGCGGTGGCGCTGGTGAGATCGACGCAGTTCTCGCTCGAGGAGCAGTACTCCTTGACGCCCTCGATGACCCCGCAGGAGTCGTACCAGTAGACATCGCCGCCGGAGCATTGGTAGGCGTCGTGGGAGGCCGCGTCACAGGAGGCGGTGGTGGCGGAGTCGTCGGTGCAGGTCTCGCAGGAGGCGCAGTTCTCCTTTACGGTCTCGCGTGTGCCGGCCGAGTCGTACCAGTAGACGTCGCCACCGGAGCACTGGTAGGAGGCGTGGGAGGTGACGCCGGTCTGGCATTCGGCGGTGGTGCCGGTCAGGTCCACGCAGGACTCGGAGGTGCTGCAGGCATCTTTGCGGCTGCCCCGGGTCCCGCAGGAGTTGAAGTAGTACACGTCGCCGTCGTAGCACTGGTAGTAGGCGCTGGCTGAGCAGGTCAGGGTGGCGCTGTCTACGGCGGCGTCTCCGGTGCAGCCGTCCTCGTCCCGCACCCAGAGGCCGAGGATGTGGGCACCGCTGGCGAACTCGAAGGCGCTGATGTCGGCCTCGACGTCGGCCTCGACGTCGAGATCGTCGGAGGTCGGGCCGCTGGTGTATTCCTCGCTGGCGACGATGTCGGAGTCGAGCACGAGGGACCACTTGCTCATCCCTTCGGCGGCGCTGACACTCCCCTCGACCGAGAGAGCGCCCGCAGACACGTCATGAGACAGAATCTCACCGTCTACTTCGCACGCCCCGCTGGCGGGGACCGGAGGGCAGACTGTCCAGATGTAGTCGTCCCCACAGCCTGCATAGCGGGAGCCGTCGGGTGGGTACTCCTGCTCGGCGCTGTTGCTCGCGCCGGTGGTGGGGGCCTCGATGTCATATGGGTCTATGGCGGTACCGGAGTAAGAACCGCGCTTCACCGCGAAGTGCAGGTGGGCCCAGGAGGTGTCCTCGCTGCCGGAGTAGCCGACCAGATCACCGCGGGACACGGGGGTCCATGAGCCATAGTCCCCGTTGTGGCGATCCGCCTCCGCGTAGACCTGGAGGGTGCCCATCGCGCTCTGGATGTGGCCATAGATAAGGTGGTAGTGGTTGCCGTCGGGGTCGGTCTCGTCGCAGCGGATCTGGATGAAATTGCCGTATCCCGTCCCGCTGGCGTACTGGGAGCTCTTCATGGCGGCCCCATCGCACGAAGCGAACAGCTCAGTGCCGAGGGAGGCCTCGTAGTCGATGGCGTGGTGGTCATGTCCAGGGCCGTTGCTGGCGTAGTTGTACTGCCACCCGTTCACGACGCGGGCGTCGTAGTCGAGGGGGAGTGTCAGGAACGACGGAGCCCCGCTGTCCGGCGAGCCTCCCCCTTCCCTCCACATGCAGGCCCCCTCGCCGCTATCGGTCTCACCGCAGTAGCCGTAGAGCGCCGCGCAGTCGATCTCGGTGCCGTCCGCAAGCACCAGGACGTCCCCTTCGCAGAATGAGCCGTCCGGGTGGAGCGTGTGTTCCCCGGTGTCCGTGTCCGCATCGCTGTCAGCGTCCGTGTCAGCGTCCGCGTCGGCATCGCTGTCCGCATCCGTGTCGGCGTCGGAGTCTGTGTCACCGTCTGCCTCCTCGGGGCTGTGGCAGAGCCCGTCGTCGCCCAGGTACTGGGCGTCCGGGCAGGGGCGGCAGGCGCTCAGGCCGGCGGCGAGGAGGGTGAATGCCGGGATCAGGATTCGCATTGTGGTTCTCCGTGACATCTTTCTGCTCCAGCTGCGGAGCGGCGGTCCGGTCAGGGTTGGTAGGACAGAGTGCCGCTGGCGGTCAGGAGCGAACCGCCGGTGACGGTCGAGGCGAAGCCGGAGGCCGTGTTGGTCCCGCCCCCGATGACGTGGGCGGAGCTACCGCTGGCCAGGTTGCGCTGGCCGCCGGTGACGGAGGCGTAGTCCCCGCTGGCCTCGTTGCTCCAGCCCGCCGAGACCCAGGCCCAGTCCCCGCTCGCGAGGTTGCTCTGGCCGGCGGCGGCGACCGCGCAGGTGCCGTTTGCCTCGTTCTGGTTTCCGCCCAGCGTGCTCGCGTCCTGCCCAGTGGCGTCGTTGTCGGCGCCTCCGAACACCGCGGCGCCCTCCCCTGAGGCATCGTTGCTCTCCCCCCCGGCGGCGGTGGCGTACAGGCCCGTGGCGCGGTTGGCGCGGCCACCACAGACGGTGGAGGATTCGGCGGTCGCGTACAGGGCGTTGCCACCCAGGGTGACCGCGTAGTCTCCGGAGGCGTTGCCGTTGTAGCCCCCCGCGACCAGGGACCAGTCACCGGTCGCGTAGCCCCAGTCACCGGAGAGGACGCTGGCGTAGGGCGCCGTGATCTCCGAGTCGGAGCCGGTCACGATCCCGCCATAGCTCTCGTAGGCGTGGTCCGGCCCGATCACCAGGTTGTGGGAGGCACCCGAGACTACAACCTGGATCAGCCCTCCAGCACCCGCACCGCCCGCTCAAGGTAGGCCAGCGCCTCGTCCAGGGCGAGCTCGTCGTCCCAGGGGCGCGCGGAGCGGGGCTGGCGCAGGCCGCCTTCGGCGTCGATGCTCAGGTTGGTGGTCCCCGTGGCGTGGACGAGCGCCTGGAGGCGGTCAGCCACGTTCTCGGCGCACAGGCCGCCCGCGAACCCCACGGCGAGATCGGGCAGCCGCTCCCGGATGCCCTCGTAGTAGGCCATCAGATCGGCCAGCACGTAGCCCTGCGCGCGCCCGCCCGAGGGGTCGAGCAGCACGCGGTGCACGCAGGGGCCGAAGCTCAGGTAGTGGACCAGGTTGGCCACCGCCGCGCGGGGGGAGATGCCGAGGCAGCGCTGGGTCAGGCAGAGGATGATCTGTAGATCGGGCATCCGTCGGGCGAGCTCGGCCACCTCCTCCTTGATGGGCCAGCCCATGTTGAGCTGGACGGCGCGGCACAGGCCCGTGTCGTACAGGCCCTCCAGCAGCCGCGAGAGCTGGTCCGCGAGGCTCTTGCGGTCGTCGGTGCGGTAGTGGATCACGTTCAGCGCGGCGCCCGCGGTGCGCTCCAGCAGCCGCGGGAGCCGCCCGACGGGCGCGTAGCGGGGCGCGACGGGCGCGCCGCGGGCGCTGGCATCGGACACCAGGTAGCCCGCCATGAGCGTGTGCCCGGTGGCCGTGGGCAGCCCCAGCGCCCAGGACGCGGCGGCGAGCCGCTCGGCGTGGTCGGGCTCCGTGATGCCGGTGACGCCGATATAGGGAGTGAGGAGCATGGTGGGGTCTTTCGTGGTGAGCGCCGCGAGTCGGCAGGGGGCCGGACCGGCCACTGCTTCGTCCCGGCCGCCTGCATGGCCTCGACGTACCGGCAGACCACGCCGTAGGTGACGGTGAGGCCACCCTCGCGGTCCGCGCGCGCCCCCGGCCCAGCCCACGAGGTCCTCGATCCGCAGCTCGGCCACGCGGGCCTGGGCCTGGGCTGGGGTGGCGAACCGCTCGGCCCGCGGCTCAAAGCGGGCGGCCAGTCTCGTGCGGTCCTCGGGAGCCATCGTGACCTCCTCGGGCGGAGTGGTCAGGGATGAGAACGCACACCGGGGGCGCGCTCACAGCGTAGAACGTGTCCGCGCGCGCGAGCATAGGGTTCGGGGGGGGGCGCCTGCCATCGGGGAGTCCCCGCGGCCGTCAGGCCTGCCAGGGGGCTCGCGGGCGTCGGCGGGGACCCCCTGGCACTGGCAAACAGAACCGCCTTCTGCGCCTGGTGCTCGACCCCGGCGTTCAGCCCCTGCCCCTGCAGCCGCTGGAGCTGCCCCAGCTTCTCTGTGGGATCATCGGGTACGGTAGCGCTCCGGCAGGATCTCGACGGCCGCGAGCGCCCAGCCGTCGAACCGCACGATGTCCCGGTGATCCAGGGCCCAGGTCTGGCCCACGCCCAGGCGCTCGCCGTTCACGGTCACCCCCGGAGCGGCGACGTTCTGCAGGGCCGGGCCCCCCGCGTGCCAGGTGAGCAGCAGCGGGGCGAGCTGGCCGCCGCGGCCCCGGGGCCCGAGGAGGCGATGGTCGTCGGGCCAGACGCCGACGCCGCCAGAGGCGAGCAGGTAGGAGCGCTGCGGCTGGTTGTCGACGCGCTGGGCGAGCAGCGCGTGCGGGACGCCGTCGGCGCCCAGGATCGGGCTGAGCTCGATGGAGAGCACGTCGGCCACGCGCAGGAGGGCCCTCGGACCCGCGGGCTGGGGTGTCCCCTTCGGCAGCGGCCGGCCGTCGAGCTGGGTCCCGTTGGCGCTGCCCAGATCCGCCACGGTGGCGCCGGTGGCGCTGTGTCGGAGAGCCAGGTGGCGGCTGCTGATGCGCATGCTCGCTTGCACGTTCGCCGGGTGCTGGGCCGGCGGATCGAAGGGCTCCACGGCCAGCAGCAGGTCGGCGCGGCTGGTGTCGCGGCCGAAGGTGACCTCGTCCTCACGCAGCAGCCAGACCTCGCGCATGTCCCCGGCGGGCGTGCGGGTGGTCTCGCGCTTGATCCGCAGCAGGACGCCGCGGCAGGGCAGTGGCTCACCCAGGAGGCGTGGGGTCGGCGTGCCCCTCCGCGGACCGGCCTGGGCGGCGAGCCAGCGGTCCAGGTCAGCCTCGCAGGCGGCCGCCACGGGGATCGGGCGCCAGCGCCCACCGCCGGCGAGGATCTGGCCGGTCTGCTGTGTGGTCGAGGCCGGCCCGAGCACGCCGATGTCCTTGACCAGCGCGGCGTTGTGCGCGTCCACGTTGATGCTCACGTGGCTCGGACCGGCCGAGGCCTCGGATCTGGGGGCCACGCGCAGCGCGGGCAGCTCGAACCGTCCGAGGACCGCGGTGCCGTTGTGGAACTGCGCGCTGACGAAGCCTTCGAGGTGGTACTGCCCCGGGCAGGGGGCCTCATCCAGCTCGAGCCCGAGGGCCTCACGCTTGCCTGGCCAGAGCTGGCCGATGCGCTTTTCGTGCAGCGCGTGGCTGGTGCTGCAGCGGTACTGGATCTCGAGGCTGCGCACCAGCCCGATCCGGAGCAGGTTCTCCACTGCGAGGATCAGGGTGGTCGACTGGCGCTCCACCAGGTAGGTGCTGCCCTCGTCGAAGGCCAGGGCCAGGGGCATGCCCTCGAAGCACCCGAGCTGCTCCACCAGCGCCCTGTGTTGGGCGAGGGCGACCCCGTGGCGCCGGCGTGCCTGCTCCAGCATGGCGAGCGCCTCCGGCACCAGCACACCGCCCACGACCAGGCCGCGCAGCTCGGCTTCGTACCGGGCCAGGGCCTCGGCGCTGGCCGCGGGGGCGGGGGGCGGCGTGGGGGGCATGGGTTTGGCGGCGGTGCCCGCGGGTGCGGCGACGGCCTGGCCGCAGGTCCCGCAGAACCGGGTCCCGGGTGCCAGCGGGCCGCCGCAGCGCGTGCATGCCGAGGGCGCGGCGGGGGCGGGGGGCTGCTTCGCACCGCAGATCGGGCAGAATGCGGCGCCTTCGGGCAGGTCGGTCTCGCACGCGGAGCAGCGCATCGGTTCAACCTCGGCGGTGGGCCCAGAGCCGGGCACGGACAGCACCCGTCGCGTCGAGCACGAGCGCTATCGGACGCTGCGCCACGGTGCCCTCCAGGGTCGTGAACATTCCCGGAGCATCGACGATCTGTAGCGGATCCCGCGGCATGGGCCTCAGCCCTGCCGGGTCCCGCAGGTGCCGCAGAACGTCGCGCCGGGCGGAAGCTCGACGCCGCAGCCCACGCAGGACATGGTGGTCGTGGGGGTGGCGGGGGGCTCATCCCCCGGGGCGGGTCCGGCACCGCGACCCCGGCCAGGGAGGGGCCCTGTGCCCATGTGGACCACCTGCTGGGGGCCCTGGGCGGCCGCGGCGGCCACGCGGGCCTGGGACTCCATGGATCGCTCGGCCATGGAGCGGGCGGCATCCGCCGCGGCCTGGTGGGCGGCGATGGTCTGGCGCTGCTGCTGCTGGGCGCCGGCCATGGCCGCCGTGGCCTGCTCGAACAGGGCCGCCATGCGGTCGGAGTCCTTGTTCTTCTGGTCGAGGGCCTGCGCGCCCATGCGCTGCAGGATCTCCACCATCTGGACCTTGTTGGCGTCCTTCTCGGCCATCAGCCGCTCCATGGCGGCGAGGGCCTGGGTGTTGCCGGCGGAGGCCGCCTGGGCCAGGGCGCTGGCCTCGGCGTCGGTGAGCGGGCGGCCGTGGGCGGCCGCGGCCAGCACCTGGGCCGTGTCCATGCCCTTGACCGCCTCCAGGCGCGCGCGCTCGGCCTCGGCCTCGGCCTCCATGCGCTGGCGCTGGAGCTCCGCCGCCACCCGGAGCTCGTCCATCTCCAGACCGTGGGCGTGCTGGGCGGCCCGCTCGGCGCGGACCTGGCGCTTGCCCTCGCTGTAGTCCTCGTCGTCGGCCGAGACCCGCGTGCGGTCGCTGCCCAGCTCCAGGGCGCGGCGCGCCTGGACGTCCTCGTGGACCGCGGTCTGCTCCTCGAGGCCGATCTGGTGCCCCAGCTCGCCGGTCTCGCGCTTGCGGCGCTGGGCGTCGGACAGATCCTCCAGCACCGCCGCCTGCTCCTGCCCGGTCACGGCGTCGGCGTGGTCTTCCCCGCGGAGGTGGCGGTCACGCTCGCGCGCGGCCTGGTCCTGGCCGATGGCGCGCTGGGTGTCGCGCTGGGCGTCGGTCACGTCCTCGGCCGCGGCGCGGTCCTGCAGGTCCCGACGGGCCTCCCGATCCCGCAGCCGCGCCTCATCCAGACCGCGGGCCTGGTCCAGCTCGGCCTGCAGGCGGGCGAAGTCGGTGTCGCGCTGCACCTGCTCGCGCCTGAGCACCAGCTCGAGGGTCAGCGCCTCCACGTCCACCCGCTCGCCCTCGATGGCGAGCCACTCGCGGCCCACCGTCAGCTCGCTGCGGGCCCGCTCGATCTCGGCGCGGGCGTGGGTGGTCCACTCGCCGTTGCGGGACTTGCAGTCGAGCACCGTGAGATCGATGAGGCGCAGGTCGAGGGTGCGGACCGCCTGGACGGCCACCTCCCGCAGGCCCTCCTCCAGGCGCCGGAAGCCCTCGGCCGAGGCCAGCTCCGCGTAGCTCATCCCGCGCACCAGGCGGGCGGCGGCGTCCGCCACGGCCTCCACGATGCGGCGTGGGTCGGACAGCTCGCGGTCGCCCTGGACGCGCAGGACCAGATCGATCTCCACCATCTGGCTGTCGGCGCTGACCAGCGGCTTCTGGGTGGGGTCGCCGCCTGTGAAGGGCTGGCCGCAGGCCGTGCAGAAGGCCGAGCCCAGGGGCACCGCCTCGCCGCAGGCCGCGCAGCGGCGGTCGGGCTCGACCCGCGTGGGCTGCTCCTGGCCGCAGCGGGTGCAGAAGCGCTGGCCCACGCCGATCTCGGCCCCGCAGTCCGGGTTGGCGCAGGCGCGCAGATCGGGCGTGGGGGCCTGGCCGAGGTGGAGATCGAGCCCGGCGACGGTGTCGCGGGGGGCGGCCAGCACGTCGAAGCGCAGCCCGTGCTCATGACCGAAGTCCGCCGCCAACTGCTCACGGATGAAGGCCTCGAGGCGGGCCAGATCGAGGCCCTGCTCCGTGCGGAAGCGGCGGGCGCCGTCCTTCACCAGGCGCTCCACGTGGGGCAGCAGGCGCTGGTGGACCACCTGGGCGTCCAGCGACTCGCGGTCGGCCACCAGGCGCTGGATGAAGGTGGTCAAGCCATCCTTGGCGGCCTGATCGCTGCCGCCCACCAGGTGGGCGCTGACCGTGACCCCGAGGGTGACGGTGTGGCCCTCGGTGAGGCCGGGGACCAGGTGCTGGAAGTGCACCGGGATGGGGCGGCGGTCCACCAGGTAGAAGCCGGTGCGCTGCAGGCGATCCGAGAACGCGCGGTCCAGGACCTGCTCCACCATGGCCCCGCCGCCGCTCTTGAACGCGCCCACGGCCCGCTGCCACAGGGACTGGCTGCTGTCGTCCACGGCCCGGACGCTCTGCATCACATCGCGCAGGAAGCCCAGCGTGGTCTGCCGGCCGGGCGGGAGGATCTCGGTGACCTGGCCGTCGAGCATCACCGCCGCGACGCAGCCCATGGGCACCTGGAGGGTGAGCGTCTGCAGCTGCTCCAGCGCCTGGCGGCCCGCCTGCAGCAGGAAGCCCCAGAACCCGTCGCCGGCCGCATCTGCCAGCCCCTGGTCGCGCAGGGCGCGGTCGTAGCGGCCGCCCATCTCGCGCAGGGTCACCCGCCGCACCAGCTCGCCGTCGCCCTTGTCCCAGACGCCGCCCGCGACCATCCCCGGCCCCTGGGGCACCTCGGACTCCTGGACGCGCGCGCCGCAGTTGGTGCAGAACACCGCGCCGGGGGCCAGGGGCGCGCCGCAGCCCTTGCAGAGCTGGCTGGCGGCCAGCGGACGGCCACAGGCCAGGCAGAAGCGATCCTCGGGGCGGTTCTCGTGGCGGCAGCTGGGGCAGGTGACGGTGGTGGGCATGTGCATCCTCCGCGCAGGGTCCAGAAATCTCGGGCGGTCCACTATTCTAGGGCTTCAAGTGGCGCACGCGGGACGTTGGGGACGCCCGGAGAACGGGATGGCGGACACCGGCCAGGCAGCGCGGAGGCGAGGATGACGGCGGATCTCGTGGCCCGGTTGCGGGAACTCAAGATCCTGCTGGACGAGGGGCTCATCTCGCCCGAGGAGTACGCCGCGGAGAAGGCCGCGATGCTGGCGACGCGGCGGGGAAGCACGCCGGTGGCTCCCCTGGCCGGCGCCACGGTGGCGGATTCGGCGCCGCCGCCCTTGGCCGGTGCGACGGTGGTGACCCCCGCGGCGGGCCTGCCCGAGCGCCTCGGGAGCTACCGGGTGCTGGGCGTGGTTGGCGCCGGCGGCATGGGTACGGTGGTGCGGGCGCGGCACGTGGAGGAGGGCTGGGCGAGGCGCCGGCGCCACCGCGGTGGAGCCGTCGGAGCGGTCAGGATCCCCGGACGCCTGGCCCCTACCGCCCCCACCCCAGCATCTCGCGCACATCCTCCGGTAGCTGCGCCTTCTGCGCCTCGGACAGGAAGGCGGCGTGGGGTTCGATCATCGCGACTACGATCTCCACCCGCGCCGTGCGGGCGTCGAGCAGAGCCTGGTGAGCCTGCTTGGCCGCCTGCATGGCTTCCCGTGCCCGGTCGCGGGCTGCCTCGAGCTCCTCCCGCTCCAGCCTGGCCCGCTCCCTGGCGGCCGCCGAGAAGAACCCGCCGAAGCCCGCGCCCTTGAACCCGTCGAGATCGGCCTGCGCGTCGTTCAGGAGGTTGGACGCCCGCGTCAGGCGCTCCCGGCTCGCGTCCATGGCTGGCCTTGCCGCCGAGAGTTCGCGCAAGCGCTCCCGCGCCGCCTCCCACGCCGCCGCGGCCTGCCGGGCCCGCTCGGCGTTCTCCTGGCGCTGCCGCTCTGCCGCCTCGGCCTGCACCCGCTCGGCTGCCTGCCGGGCCGCCTGCTCGGCGGCGACGCGCTGGGCGCGCTCGGCTTCGGCCCGCCGCCGGGCGGCCTCGATCTCCTCGTCCGCCACCTTGCCCCGGTACTTGTGGAGCAGGTTCAGGAGTCGGGCGCGCCCCACCCGCTGCTGCTGGGCGCTGCGCTCGGTGGCCTTGGCGGCCTGTTCGACCTCCCAGGTGGCCCAGCGCGGATCGCTCCGCTCGAGCTCGGCCAGCACCGCCAGCACCTGCGCGCGGCTCCAGCCGCCCATGGCTGGCGCGTCCTGGCGCCAGGCCGCGTACAGCAGGAGCTGGCCCAGGCTGGCCACGCCGAGGCCGGCGGGCTCGTCGGTTGGGTTGGGCTCGGGAGCGGGGGCCGCGAGACCCTCGCCGCCCTCCAGCGCGGCCACGAAGGCGGCGCAGCTCCCGGGCCGCGCCTCCGGATCGAGGGCGAGCATGGCCGTGACCGCCGCTACGGCGCCTCCGGGGAGGTCGGGCTTGAGGCGCGCGACGGGCACGAGGTTCCCCGTCATCTTGAGGGTGACGATGCGCAGCTCCGAGAGATCGGGACCCCAGGGGAGCCCGCCCGTGAGCAGGGCGCAGGTGATCAGCCCCAGGGCGTAGCGGTCCGCGGCGGGGCCGATGTGCTTGGCGTCGGCCTGCTCGGGCGCCATCCAGCGGGTGGTCCCCATGGCGGTCATGGTCTGGGTGTGGTCGGCACCGGACTTCAGATCCTTGGCGATCCCCAGGTCCAGGATCACGGGGGAGCGGTCGGGTCGGACCTTGATGTTGGCGGGCTTGAGGTCGCGGTGCACGATGCCCTGGGCGTGGAGGTGATCCAGCGCCGCGGCCAGGGGGCGCAAGATGACCAGGGCCTGGGCGAGGGGCATGCCGCCAGGCTCCACGAGGCGCTCCAGGGAGTCGCCCTCCACCAGCGCCATCACGGTCCCCAGCCAGGGGCCCTCCACCACGACGTCGTAGACGGTGGCCAGCGCGGGGTGCTGGACGCGGCGGCCGAGCTGGGCCTCGTCCAGGAAGCGCTCGCGGAAGGTGGGGTCCTGGGCGATGTGGGGGTGGATCAGCTTGAGCGCCACGTCGCCCCCCTGGCGGCGGGCCCAGCCCTCCTCCAGGTGCCGGGCGCGCACCACGGTGCCCATGCCACCCGCGCCGATGAGGCCGAGGATGCGGTAGTTGCCCACCTGGCTGGGGAGCCCGGCGGCGGGGTCCACGGTGGTGGCCCCGCCCAGGGGGCCGCCGCCCACAGGCTCCGGGGGCGCCATGAAGGTCGCCCCGCCCAGGGGGCCGCCGCCCACGGGCTCCGGGGGCGCCACGGAGGTCGCCCCGCCGAGGGGGCGGCCAGCCGGGGCTGGGGTGGTGCCCAGGCTGCTGGCCAGCAGCGCGGCCTTCTGCTCCTGGAACTCGGCCTCGGTCAGCAGCCCGAGGTCGAGCAGCTCCTTGAGCCCGGTGAGCTTCGCACGGAGGTCTTCAGCCACGGTCTCGCTCCTGCTGGGTGGAGACTACTTGATCGTCGCGGACGCGCCCGCCGCCTCGAGGACCGCCTTGGCCTGCTCGGCCTCCTGCCGTTCGACGCGCTGCAGGATGGTGGTGGGCGCGCTCTCGGCGGCGTCCTTCGCCTCTCTCAGGCCCAGGCCCGTGAGCTGCCGGATGGCCTTGATGACGTCGATCTTCTTGGCCCCGGTCTTGACAAGGACCACGTCGAAGGCCGTCTTCTCCGCGACCGCGCCTGGGGCTCCCGCCACGGTGACCTGATCGGCGGTGAGGCTCCAGCGGTGCTCCAGCTCCCGGATGATCTCGTCCAGCTCGGTGGAGGAGAGGGTCGAGAGATAGTCGATGGCCTGCTCGCGGGTGATCTGCGCCATGGTCCGCCTCGGGTGGGGTGGGAGGCTCGTGTATCGCGCGGCGCCGCGGCCGGGGAGCGGGCGGTGGATCTGCCCCTCGGGGTGGGGCAGGTGCTACCCTGCGAGGGCGACCTCATTCCCTGGATTTCCTCTTGCCGAGCCGACGTTCCCCTCTCCTCCTGGCGCTGGTCGCCGCGAGCCTGCTCGCCTCCTCCCTGGGACAGGGCTGCGCGCACGGCGCGTCCCCACCCGCCGTGGAGCAGGAAGCCCCTCCAGAACCCGCCGTCGAGGCGGACCCCTGCGCCTTCCACGAACGCCTCATCCCCTACGGTGACGAGCGCTGCCGGCTCACCATGGAGTACCTCGCCCAGCACCACCCCGGCATGGCTGCCGGGACCGTCCCCGCTTCCTGCACACTGGACCCGAGGATGATCGTGCTGCACTGGACCGGAGGCGACAGCCTCGACTCCGCCTGGAACACGTTCGCGCCCCTGCGCCTGGCTGGGCGGCCCGACCTGCAGGCCGCCGGCGCGGTGAACGTCTCGGCGCACTTCCTGGTGGACCGCGATGGCAGCATCCAGCAGCTGGTGCCCGAGAACAGGGTGGCGCGCCATGTCATCGGGCTGAACCACGTGGCCATCGGGGTGGAGAACGTGGGGGGCACCGCCCCCGCGCCGCTGACCGACGCGCAGGTGGAGGCCGACATCGCGCTCGTGCGCTGCCTCGCGGCCCGCCACCCCATCACCCACCTCATCGGGCACCACGAGTACCGGCAGATGGAGCGGCACCCCTACTTCCAGGAGGCGGACCCCACCTACCGCACCGCGAAGGCGGACCCCGGACCGGAGTTCATGGCGCGGGTGCGGGCGGGGGTGGGCGACCTCGGGCTCCGGGGGGCGGAGCCATGATCCGCCAGGGTGCCGCGCCGAGCCCCGGGTGGGCGCGCTCCGCAGGAGCCTTCCCGCGGAGCGCCGTGCGGGTGAGCGTCTACGGCGACGGGCTGACTTGCTGCAGGCCGCCCCGCCGCCTGCGCGGGATCGAGCCGCGGAGGGCAGCCTACCGCTACCCCAGCCCCTTTCCGCACCGCCGACAGAACCTCCACCCCCCATCCGCCACGTGCCCCTCGGGGCACAGCACGCGGTGCTCGGGCTCCTCCCGCAGCCCGCAGTGCGGGCACGCCTGCCCGTTGGGCGCCCAGCGGTCGCAGGCGGGGCAGCGGTGGTGGCCCTCGATCGCCGGCTCGCGGCGGGCGTGGATCTGGGCGCGGGTGGTGTAGCGCCCGGCCAGGATCTCCCGGTACTGCTCGCTCTCGCCCCAGGAGAGGATCTCGTGGGCGCGCCAGACCACGTCGGGGTGGGTGCGGCCGAGCTCGTGCGCCAGGGCGTAGAGGCGCTCGACGGTGGTGGCCTTCTCGGTGAACTCGGTGAACTGCTCGCGCAGGGCCTCGAGGCTGAACTCGTGGGCGAAGCGGCGTGGGCGGCCGGCGAGGCGGGCCAGGGCGGTGGCGACCACCTCGGGCTCCTGCACCACCAGCAGGCCGGCGCGGTCGCAGGAGTACTCGGCGGCGCGGCTCCAGCTGAGCAGGGCCAACTGCAAGGGCACGCCCACCACCAGGGCGGCCCCGCCCGTCAGCGCGGCCAACGCCTTGAGCCCTACCTGGGCGATCAGGTGGGCCAGGCTCTTGTAGAGCATGTGGTCGCACAGCATGTGGCCCAGCTCGTGCCCGATGACCGCCAGGAGCTGCTCGTCCTCCATGACGTCCACCAGGCCCGCGTTGAGCGTGAGCGTGTAGCGCTCGAAGCCGAACGCGGTGGCGTTCACCGAGTACTGCTGGCCGATGTAGGTGTCGGGGACGGGCACGTCCAGGGTGGCGGCGGCGCGCTCCACCAGGCGGTGCAGGCTCGGGAACTGACGCGGGCCCACGCGGATGGACGTGCGGCTGTTGATGGCATGGATCTGCCGCTCCACCGTGCCCGAGGCCAGGGCCCGGATCAGGGCGTCGAGGCCCGGCACGGCGCGCAGGCTCTCCAGGGCGGCGCGGTCGGAGGGGTGGACGTAGGCGTCGGCGTGCAGGCCGGGGAAGCTGCGCCGCTCGGGGCTCACGGGGTGCGCTCCTCGGCCACGACCTGGGTGCCGGCGATGTAGTCGCCGACGCGGCGGCCGGTGGGAGACCAGATGATCATGCCGAGGTCCACCAGCGCCAGCAGGCCCAGGGCCGACCAGCCGATGAAGTCGCCCACCAGCGGGAGGATGGCGATGGCCCAGGCGATGACGTAGGGCAGGTTGCGCAGGAAGCACTTGAGGTTGTCGGCGCGATCCAGGGTTGTAACGTCCACGACCCGCGCGGAGACGGCGCGCTTGCCGAAGGACCAGCGACCGCCCCCGAGGTCCTTGAGGCTCATGTAGACGGCGTCGATCACGGAGGTGAGCGCGCCGGTGATGCCCCAGGTGAGGGGCGAGAGGATGGTCCCGAGCAGCTCGATGCCCAGCAGGGTGAACAGCTCCAGCGCGCTGCCGCCCAGGCGCCGCGGGAGGGGCGGGCGGGGCACCTCCACCATGGCGCTGCCGCCGATGGGGAGGCTGGGTGCGGGCTTCGCGGGCTTGGTGGCCAGCGCGGTGGCGGCCGCCTCCGAGGCGGGGCAGCCGGGGGTGGTGCAGGTGCCCTCGATCTCGTAGGGGATGCCGCAGTGGGGACAGTTGGCCATGGGGCGACCTCCGGGATGTCGTGTACAGGCTATTCGACGGCGAAGCCGGCGACCAACGGACAGCGCGCTCGCAGGACCTTTGCCCCGCCACGGTCACGTCCGGCCGGCACGGGTCCCTGCTGCGCGGGCGAGGTCGGGTTGGAGCGGCGCGGCAGGGGGCCCCAGGGGTGCCTGTGCGGGCCGAGATGAATCATCTCGGGGAGGAGTGGCGCCCCGCGTCGTCCGCCTCGGTGGCCAGGAGTGGAATGCGCCGAACATCCACGGAGCCTGACTCCGGGATCCCTGGTCAGACCACCAGCACCTCGCCCTGCGCGACCCCCAGCACGAGCGGGCGGTCGGCGACCTCGGGGCGCTCCACCAGGAAGCGGCTGAGGGCGGCGACCACCCGGCGCTCCACCACGCGCTGCAGGGCGCGGGCGCCGTAGTCGGGGTGGAAGCCCTCGGCGACCAGGAGATCCACGAGCTCCTCGGTGAAGGCCAGGCTGAGCCCGCGGGCCCGCAGGCCCTCGCGCTGGTCGAGCAGCGTGAGCTCACGCCGGGCGATGGCGCGGGCGGCGTCGCGCCCCAGGGGGGCGAAGTGCACCACGTGGTCGATGCGGTTGAAGAACTCGGGGCGGAAGAAGGCGCGGATGGCGCTGTCGCGCTGGGCCTGGCCGCCGTCGCCGCCGCCGAAGCCCAGGGCGGCGCCGGCGCGGTTGCCGAGGTTGGTGGTCATGACGATGAGCGCGCCGCGCAGATCCGTGAGACGGCCCCAGGCGTCCGTCAGCAGGCCTTCATCGAGCACGCCCAGCAGGGTGTCGAAGAAGACGGGGCTGGCCTTCTCGATCTCGTCGAGCAGGAGCACACAGAAGGGGCGCTCCCTCAGCTTGCGGACCAGCTCCCCGGGTTCGCCCGCGGTGCTGCCCACCAGGCGGGCGATCTGGCCGGGGTGCTGCAGCTCGCTCATGTCCACCCGCACCAGGGGATCCCGGGCGGCGCCATGCCCGTAGAGCCAGGCGGCCAGGGCGCGGGCCAGGGCGGTCTTGCCCACCCCGGTGGGGCCGGCGAAGAGCAGGGTGGCCACGGGCTTGTCCGGGTCGTTCAGGCCCACCTTCAGGGCCTCGACGACGGCACAGGCGCGCGCCACCGCGGGCTCCTGGCCCTTGATGCGGGCGCCGAAGAAGGCGCGCAGGGCGGCACGCTCCAGCGGCAGGCGGTCGTCCACCAGGATGGCGGGCAGGCCGGTGCGGGCGACGAAGCGGTCCAGGACGGCCTGGGGCTCGAGGCGAGCGCACCCCTCCAGGCGCGCGTGGTGCACGCAGTCGGTCAGCAGACGGACGGCTTTTCCAGGGAAGGCCTCGTAGCGCACGAAGCGGTCCAGCAGGCGCAGCGCGAGGCGGCCGGCGTCGGGATCCATGGCCACGCCCCAGGCGCTCTCGCTGAAGTGCCCGAGCTGTCCCAGCAAGGCCCCCACGGCCTCAGGGGGCATGGGCGGGACGGTGAGCACGCGGAAGCGCTCGACGAAGCCCGGCAGCAGGCCACGCAAGGCCTCGAGCTCCTGGGGGGTGAGCTCGCCCAGCAGGCGCAGCTGGCCGCGCTCCAACACCGGCGTCCAGTAGGAGGCCACGGAGTCCTCGGGCCCCTGCCCCCCGAGGCGCGCCAGCTCGGCGATGTCGGTGAGCCACAGGGCGCCCCGGGCCGCGTGCAGATCCTCCACCAGGCGGTCACAGAGCTGCTGCCAGTCCCCGAGGTAGCGCGCCCCGGCCACCACGCGCTGGGCCGAGGTGCGCCAGAAGCTGCCGTGCTCGCGCCCGCGGTGCACCCGCCGGATGGCCTCGGCCAAGACGGTGCTCTTGCCCACCCCGTCGGGCCCCACGAGCAGCACGCTGACCTGGGGTTGGGCCAGCAGCTCGACCAGGGCGGCCACCTCGTCGCTGCGCTCCCAGGCGGCCACGGGGGCGGCCCCGGCGGCCCGCTCGGCGCGTCGCACCGCGGGGACCTGCTCGGCCACGGCCGCGAGGCGGGTGTGCGCCTCGGAGGGGGCCGACCGCCGGCGCCGCGCGGTCCGGCCCAGGGGGGCCCGGACCGCCGCGAGGCTGGGCCGCGGCGCGATGCGATGCAGGTAGAGCTGCTCCGGGGTGAGGCCCTTCAACGCCTCCAGCGCGAAGTGCTGCGCGAGCAGCGGGAGCTGGGAGGGCTCCTCGAAGTGGAACACCAGGCCGAGGCGCGGGACGTGGCAGCGGTAGCCACCCCAGGGCCCCCGGCCCCAGACGGCGTCCACCACCACGTCCAGGGGCTCGGCCAGGGGGAAGACGCCGTGCTCGGTGCGGTAGCTGGGTCGCACAGCCACCTTGAAGTGCTCGATCCTCGGCTCCTCCAGCGGCTCGGGCGCCTCGTCGGCCTGGCGCCTGAGCTCGTCGGCGAAGGCCGAGACCAGCCGCCGGACCCCGCGGCGGACCAGCTCCAGGTCCAGGTCCACCAGGCGCCCGGCCCACAGGTCGCCGCCCAGGGGCCAACACAGCAGGGAGAAGACGGGATCGGTCACGGCGTCACCCCAGGGTCCCCGCCAGTCCGCCGGGCCCGCAGGCACCAGCCCAACAGCACCTCACCGGTCAGCTCGCCCCGGAGGAGAATCCCGCTGCGCAGATCCTGGATCAGGGTCGAGGGGCTCACCGCGTCGGGGGCGGTCAGGATGCGCACCACGGTGCGCTCGGCCTCCGTGCCGGGCTGGGGCGTGGCCCAGGCCTCGAGCAGCGGGCCGAGATCCTGGGCGGGGGAGGACAGGGGCGCGAGGCGGGCCTGCAGGCCGAACGGAGATCCACCCTCGGGGAACACGAGGTGTACGCCGATCTCGGCGGAGAGCAGCTCGGGCAGCCCGAGGCCCTCGAACACCATCACGCGGGCGGCGCTCGCGGCGCCTCCCCTGGGTGGTCCGAGGCGGCCGGCGGTCGTGATCTCGCGGAGGTCGGCGGCTCCCCCGGCCCGCCCCGCGAGATCCGACCAGGCCTGGATGAGCTCCCGGGCCTGGTGCCAGACCTGGGCCGAGCCGGCGCCGAGGAGGCGGAGGTGCAGCGCGCAGGCCCTGGCGCGGCCCTGGCGCAGGGCGTGGACCTGCAGCTCACCCAGGGCCACCTCCTCCACCAGCCCATCGAGGTGTTGCGGATGGACGCGGGCGGGCTCGGCGCGCTCCATGAGGTCCAGCAGGTAGTCGCGCATCCGGTGGTAGGCGGCGGTGTCGGACGGGCGGAAGCTGCTGTAGCGCGCGAGCGAGGGTCGCATGCGCAGCGCCCCCCGCGCCTCCTGGCGGCTGACGGGCGGGAGGTGATCGCGCGGGTCCCCCTCCGGGGCCACCTCATCGAGATGCTCGCGCAGCTCCATCAGGTGGGTGGACAGCCTGAGCTCCCAGGGGACCGAGCTGCCCTCGGCCGAGGCGTGGGCGCTGGGCAGGCCCCCACCCTCCCGCAAGGAATCGCCGCAGGCGCGCAGGGTGTCGCGCAGATTGTCCGCGCTCGGGGGCGCGCGCTGCTCCTCGCGCCCCGGTGGACCCGCGCGGCGCGTCGCCCAGGGCAGGGGGTGCAGGGTCGAACGCAGCGCCCCATCGCACAGATCCAGGTCCAGCAGCACGGCCTCATCCAGTGGCCAGGCCAGCAGCTCGGCGCTGATGGGCCCCACCAGGGTGCGCTCGAGGCTGCGCTTGAGGGCGCGCGCGCCCATGCGCTGGTCGAACCCGCGGGCCGCGATCCAGCCCAGGGCCTGCGCGCTGACCCGCAGCAGGGTGGTGCGGCGGCGGAAGCCCTCGCGGGTGAGCAGGCGGGCGAGCTGCAGGTGGGCGATGGCGGCGATCTCTTCCGGGCCCAGGGCCTGGAACACCACCACGCGGTCCAGGCGGTTGATGAGCTCGGGGCGGAAGGCCTCTCCGAGGGCGGCCAGGTAGGCGGCGCGCTCCGCCTCCGGGTCGGGCTCGAACCCCACCCGCTGCGCGGCCTCGCGGGCGCCCACGTTGGAGGTCAGGATCACCACGGCGCGGCAGAAGTCGGTCACCCGCCCCAGGGCGTCGGTGAGGCGGCCCTCGTCGAGCAGCTGCAGCAACAGATCGTGGACGCTGGGGTGGGCCTTCTCGATCTCGTCCAGCAGGAGCACGCAGAAGGGCTGGTGCCGCACGCGGCTGGTGAGCTGACCGTCGGGGCGCCAGGCGTCGCCCACCAGCCGAGCGGCGGCGCCGTGATCGACGTACTCGTTCATGTCGAACCGCACGAGCCCGGATGGATCGCCGAAGAGGACCTCGGTGAGGGCCTTGGCCGCCTCGGTCTTGCCCACGCCGGTGGGGCCGAGGAACAGCAGGGAGCCCACGGGCCGCCCGGGCGTGGCGACGCCGGCCCGCAGCACGTGGGCCACGGCGGCCAGCGCGGCGCCGGCGTCCGGCTGGCCCA
>JBDRKM010000377.1:0-16820 GCA_043814015.1 Pseudomonadota bacterium | reverse complement strand
CCTCCACCGCGCCGGGCTGGATCGCGTCGTCGCCGTCGTCGCAGTCCGAGCCGGGCACGATCCGGCCGGCGCCCGGGATCGCGTCCCCCCAGCCGTCGCCGTCGTGATCGCGCATGCAGGCGGTGGCGGAGTCCAGGGGGGGCGGCGCCGGGGACGGTCTGCCAGTTGTAGGCGCAGGCGTCGCAGCAGTCGCGGCCGGGGACCACGCCGGCGACGGCGGGGCGGTCGGCGCCGTAGCCGTCGCCGTCCTGGTCGAGGGTGCAGTCCTCGGGGCCCTCCAGGGCCGCGGAGCCGGGGAAGGTGGAGGCGGCTTTGTCGCTGAGGTCGTCGCAGTCGCGGCCGGCGGCCACGCCCGCGGCGACGGGTTGTGCCTCGCCCCAGCCGTCGCCGTCGGCGTCCTGCATGCAGGCGGTCGCGGCGTCGATCCAGGCCACGCCCGGGAAGGTCCGGGCGGCCCAGGGGCCAGCGTCGTCGCAGTCGGTGCCGTCGCGGACCCAACCCCAGGTGCGGGCGGTGCAGGACCAGGAGATGACGGCGGGATCCCCGAAGCCGTCGCCGTCCTCGTCGGGGTACCAGGGGAGGCGGTCGCGGCCCGGCCCGTCGTCCACCTCGCCATCGCAGTCGTCGTCGAGGCCGTTGCAGACCTCGGAGACGCCGGGGTGGACGCCAGGATCGCCGTCGTCACAGTCCAGGACGTTGGCCACGCGGCCCGGGGGCGGGGTGCAGGCCCAGCCGAGCCCCGGGGGCGTGCCGTAGCCGTCCACGTCCCGATCGGCGAAGTAGGGTGGGGCGCCGAGCGCGTCCTCGTCCACCTCGCCGTCGCAGTCGTCGTCGTGGCCGTTGCAGACCTCGGGCGCGTCCGGGTGGATGGCGGGATCGGCGTCGTCGCAGTCCACCAGCGTGCCGTAGCCGTCCAGATCGGCGTCGATGGTGGAGAGATCCAGCGAGCAGGCCGGGGCCAGGGCCAGCAGCGCGGCGAGCGCTCGGATCACCACAGCGCGCTCCCCAGGGCGAGGTAGACCGCGCCGCCGTCGTTCGCCGAGGTGTCGTCGAGCATGGCACCCACGGCCAGGTCCGGCAGCCCGTCGGCGTCGAGGTCTCCGAGGGCCGCCAGGGCGTACCCGGCGAGATCGTCCCGGTTGACGCCCGACAGCACCACGTCGGAGACGATCCCGGTGCCGCCCGCGATGCTCGCCCCGCCGCGCACCAGATGGACCACGCCGGTGAACCGGGTGAGGCCTTCCGCGCCCCAGGCCCCGATGGCCATGTCCGCGAACCCGTCCCCGTCCAGATCGCCGGGGCCCGCCACGGCACAGCCCGCGTGGTCGTCCGCTTGCTGGCCGAGGAAGATGGCGTCGGCGTCTTCGAGGTCGCGGGAGGCGAGGTTGTGCGCCCCGAGGACCAGGTAGGCGGCGCCCGCGCCTGCTGCTGCGCTGTCATCGGTGTCCGCCCCGATCAGCAGGTCGGGGAGCCCGTCACCGTCCACATCGCCGGCGGTGCCGACGCTGCCCCCGGCCGACGAGCCTGCCGGTCCGAGGAAGATGGCGTCGGTGGCGTCCAGGGTCAGGTCCGGCAGCGCCGCCCGCCCGCACACGAGGTAGGCGGTGTGACCCCGGACGGCGCCGATGAGCGCGTCGTCCAGGCCGTCGCCGTCGGTGTCGCCCACGAACGCGAGGGAGGAGCCCGCCTCCCCGTAGGCCGCCGTGCCCAGCAGGCGCGCATCGGCCGCATCGACGCCGCGCTCGCCGGGCGCGAGCGGACCGAGGAAGAGGTAGACGGCGCCGCCGTTGTCCGCCGCCGTGTCCGCATCGGAGGCACCCAGCAGCACGTCGTCCAGGCCATCTCCGTTCAGGTCGCCACCGCCGGCGAGGCCGACGCCGAGGCTACCCGAGCGCTCGATCCCGTGGATGATCCCGTCGGCCGCCTCCAGGCTCCCACCGGCCAGCGCGGCGCCACCGAAGAGCAGGTAGACAGCCCCCGCGCTGGGGGCGCCCGAGTATATCCCCGGCGCACCCACCAGCAGGTCCGCGAGCCCGTCGACGTTGGCGTCCCCGGCGCCCGCCACGGTCCAGCCGGCGATGCCGTAGGAGCTGACCCCGGTGAACTCGATGCCCACCTCGGTCATCGTCGCGTCGACCGGCGAGGGCTCTCCGTGCACGAGCCAGGCGCGGCCGGCGCTGGCTCCGGTGCACCCGGCGGCACCCACCAGCAGGTCGTCGTAGCCATCGCCGTCCACGTCCCCGGGCCCGGCGACGGAGCGGCCTGTGCAGTCCCTGGCCACGGTGCTGCTCCAGGTAGGGAGATCGGTGAGCCCCCGGCAGTCCGCCTCCTCGCCATCGCAGTCCTGGTCGATCCCGTCGCAGGCCATGTCGGTGGCCTCGGGGTGGATGTCGCGGTCGCCGTCGTCGCAGTCGCCCCCCACCAGCAGGTATCCGCTGGGCGTGAGGCACGAGATGACGGTGTCGTCTTCGGTACCCCATCCATCGCCGTCGGAATCGCGGTACCAGGTGCTCGTGGCAGCGCCCTCGTCCACCTCCCCGTCGCAGTCGTCGTCGCGGCCGTTGCAGGCCTCCTCGGCGCCTGGATGGACGTCGTCGTTGTGGTCGTTGCAATCGACGTTCTCGTCGTAGCCGTCGCCGTCCAGGTCCCACGGATCGTGGCCGGACGGACAGCCCATGAGCAGGGCGGCCAGCAGCAACGGAGCGGCGTCCATCTTCCTCCGGGACGGGCGGGTGGGGGCGCGCCACAGGATAGCACCGGGCGCGACCGTCGCCCCGGAAACCCACTCCGGTCGAGCGCGGTAGCAGGTTAGAGCCATCGGCCTGCACCAGGAGGATCCCATGCGCCACGCGGTCATGCTCGCCCTACCTCTCCTCGCCCTCCTGCCGCTGCCGGCCTTCGCCGAGGGCAGCCTCACCCTGGTGGAGACCGCCCCCGAGGAGACCACGCTGCAGCACGCCGACCTGCCCGACGCCTGGCAGGTGTGGCCCGAGCTGATCGCCGCGGCTCAGGGGCGCCTCGACATCGGGGAGTTCTACGTCTCGGACGAGCCCGGCCAGCGCCTGGAGCCGGTGCTGGCGGCCATCCGCAAGGCGGCGAAGCGCGGGGTCCAGGTCCGCATCCTGGCGGACAAGGGGTTCCACGACCGCACCTACCCCGAGCCGCTGGACAGCCTGGCCAAGGTCAAGAACGTGGAGGTGCGCCTCTACGACCTCGAGGCCCTCGTGGGCGGGGTGCAGCACGCCAAGTACTTCATCGTGGACGGCCGCGAAGCCTACTTCGGCAGCCAGAACTTCGACTGGCGCTCGCTCACCCACGTGCAGGAGCTGGGGGTCCGGACCGATCAGCCCGCCATCGTGCGCGCCCTGGGCGATGTGTTCGAGGCCGACTGGGCCCTGGCGGGCGGCACCCCGGTGGTGCAGGCGCTCGCGGTCCCCGAGCCGCCCTACGGCTTCCCCGTCGAGGTCGCTTTCGGCGACGCCCAGGTGCAGGCCACCTTCGTGGCCAGCCCCAACGGCCTGCTGCCCGCCGCGGGCACCTGGGACCTGCCCGCCCTGGTGGAGCTGATCGACTCGGCCCACCAGCGGGTGCGGGTCCAGCTGCTCACCTACGCCACCACGGATCGCGAGGGCCGCTACTTCGATGAGCTGGAAGACGCCCTGCGCCGCGCCGCCGCCCGCAAGGTCGAGGTGGAGCTGCTGATGGCGGACTGGGCGAAACGCAAGTGGATGATCGAGGGCCTGCAGAGCCTGGAGTGCCTGCCGAACGTCACGGTCAAGCTGGTGACCATCCCCGAGCACAGCTCCGGCTACATCCCCTTCGCCCGCGTGGTGCACGCCAAGTACCTGGTGGTGGATGGGGAGCGCGCCTGGGTCGGCACCAGCAACTGGGGCTACGACTACTTCCACGAGAGCCGCAACGTCGGGCTGGTGGTGGAGGGCCCGCCCTTCGCCGCGCGGCTGGATGCCTTCTTCCAGGATCTCTGGGACAGCCCCTACGCCGTCGAGGTGGATCCCTCCGCCCACTACGAGCCCCCGAAGAGGAACTGAGCCGTGGGCCACGCGGATCGCCTGCTGCTGGGAGCCGAGCGCCGCCTGCAGCGCCTGCCCCGCTGGTTGGCCGCCCACCGGCCGCGCGCCGTGGAGGTGGCCCGCCAGCCCGTCACCCTCACCAGCGGCGCCGGCTACCGCATCGCCGGCTGCGTCCACAGCCCTGTGGGAGGCTCGGACCGCCGCCGGCCCGCCGTCCTGCTCTGCCCCGGCATCGACGATCCCGGCTCCGTCTTCGTGGGGCAGGCGGCCCCCATCTCCGCCGACGAGGTGGCCCGCCTCGGGGTGCACTGCATGCGCTTCGATCCGGCCGGGCGAGGAGAATCCTGGGGGGTGGAGGACTTCGGCGGCCCCGAGCACCAGGACGAGGTCGCCACCGCCCTGCGCTACCTGGTCTCCCGCCCCGACGTGGTGGCCAGCCGCTCCGGCGTGGTGGCCATCAGCCTGGGGATCGCCATGGCCGTGGGTGCTCTGGCCCAGGCCGGCGAGGGCTGCCGCCTGGGCTGGCTGATCGACTGGGAGGGCCCCTGCGACCGCGAGATCATCACGGCGGGCGGCCGCATCCTGGCCCCGGCCGCGGGCCACGGGCTCGACGACGACGCCTGGTGGCGACCGCGCGAGGCGGTGCGCAACCTCGCCGGCATCCGCTGCGGCTACTTCCGCTACCAGGCCAGCCGCGACCACGCCCAGCCAGGCGAGCTGCGCCACGCCCAGCGCATGATGCGCGCCGCGAGCGAGGCCGGCTTGCCTTGGTTCCAGCTCAACGACCACCCGCGCAACACGGTGCCGGACCGCCCAAAGTGGTACCCACCGGGGCATGGATTTGCCAACAGAACAATCATGGCTAAGATAGCCCTGTTTGCTGCTCTGTAGGATTTTTTTGGGGATGTCGGTTGACTTCGCGCGCGCTGTCCGGCAACCTCGTCTCGACCACGAGGAGGAACCAATGACCAACAGCTCGCTGATCACGATTCTGTGCGTGTTTCCATCGATATTCTTCATCAGCACGGCGGATGGGGCGATGCCTGGCGTTTCGCCAACTGACGATACTGTGCGAAACACCTCCATGGGCTGCACTCCTCCCTGCACCACTGGCGCCCGCGCCTCCCAGGAGCCCTGCGAGAAGGCTCCTGACGACTGGGATCTCGAGTACTACTACTGGGAGGCCCAGCCTTGCCGGAAGGCCGACGCGGGCTGTGGCGATCCCGACGCCGCGCGCACGACCCCCCGATGACACCTCGAGGCGCTGCGCCCGCTCGGCGCGCCTGGGTGCTGCTCGCGCTCGGTATGGCCGCGTGTATGGGCGCATGGGGTATCCTGGCGCGCGCGGAGTCTGCCGAGGCGACCGCGGTCTCGGCCCCCATCGCCGCCCCACCCGTGCGTCGGTACGACGCCTCCCGGGCCACCCAGGCGCCCACCAAAGCCCCCGCTCCGGCCGGCGTGGACGATGAGCCCGCTGCGTTCGACGAGCGATTCAACGCCATCGTCATCTGCGACATCGACCCCGCCCTCCCCGACATGGACGCCAACATCTCCGACATCGGAGGTGGCAACTTCGCACAGGTCGCCGTTCGGGACGGTCAGGTGCAGTTCTGGGTGGAGAAACCCGCGGGCGAGAAGTTCCTGACCATCCCGGGGTGGGGAGGCTACCGGCTGGGCTATTCCGGTGCTGAGCAGGCCCGTGACGGGCAGTGCGACGCGGTGGCCCGGGAGGAGCGCGTGGTGGCGCTGCATGGTCGCGTCGAGCACGAAGGGCGGCCCGCAGTGGGGGCTGGCGTGCGCGTCTGTGGGCAGGTTCTGCCGGGTCGCAGCGGCCCCTGTGGAGAGTTCAGCGCCGAAGTGCTCGTCCCCGTGGACGTGACGAGCTGCGATGTCGTGGCCTGCCGCAAGAACGGCCTGGCCGAGCGCTGTGCTGCGCCGCTGAGCGTGCCCCTGGCCGAGGGTGACACCGAGCTTCCGGACGATATCGTCATCGATGCGCCGGACGTGCCACGCTGGGAGATCTGGGACGACGCGTTCCTGGCCCGGCGGAGGCTCCCTCCCATCGACGAGTACCTGCAGCTGGTCGCGCGTGGCTTTCAGAGCAAGCTGTGCGACCCCGAAACGCCCGTCGAGTCCCGGCTCGGGCTCCTGATGGCCATCCAGGCCGGGCAACCTCTGCCCGGCACGCTGGAGCGGATGATCGAGGACGGCTGCATCCCCGGCGGGGTCGATCAGGAGATCGCCCGCATCGAGGATGAGCTGGCGACGTTGGACTGTCGCTAGGCGCGCGCGGGCGTCTACGGCTAGGCCGTCTCCGCGATCTTCTCCAGGAACAGCCGCTCCAGCCCCGCCTGCCCGATGTCGGCCACGCGCTCGTCTGCCACGACGCGACCGTGGGCCAGCATCACGACCCGCCCCGCCACCCGCTCCACCGTCTCCACCACGTGGGTGGACAGCAGCACCGCGCTGCCCTGGCGGCACAGCTCGGCCAGGTGCTCCTTGACCCGCGCGGCGGAGGGGGGATCGAGCCCGTTGAGGGCCTCGTCCATGATGAGCACCGGCGGGCGGGCGAGCACGGCCGCGGCGATGGCGGTGCGGCGGCGCATGCCCTGGGAGTACTCGCGGATCAGGCGCTCGGCGTCCTGGCCCAGGCCGGCCAGCTCGAGGGCGGCGGTGACGTCGCCCCGGCCGCGGACCTCGGCCACGAACTCCAGGAACTCGCGGGCGGAGAGGTACTCGTACAGCTCGGGTTGCTCGGCGGTGTAGCCCATGGCGGCGCGCGCCTGCAGCGGCTGGGCGAAGACGTCCACGCCCACCACGAAGGCGCCGCCCTCGCTCGGGGGGAGCTGGCCGGTGAGGACGCGCAGGAGCGTGGTCTTGCCCGCGCCGTTGTGGCCGATGAGGCCCACGAACTCGCCGGGGTCGATGGTGAGATCGACGCCCTGGAGGGCCTCGACCGTGCCGAAGCGGCGGGTGACGCCGCGCAGCGCGATGGCCGGGGTGGGGGAGGTCACGGCAGGCTCCGGGTGGCGAGGACCCACAGGGCGAGGGCGAGGGGAGGGTAGGCGAACCAGGCGCGCCGGCGCGCGAGGCCCAGGGCGGCGGCGGCCGCGGCCACCGCCAGGGCGAGCGCCTCCAGGACCCCGAGCAGGGCGAAGGCCTCGACCCCGCGTCGGAAGAGGACCGCGAGGAAGGGCGGCAGGATGGCGCCTTGCAGGTAACCCAGGGTCGCGAGCCCCCGCGCGATGGCCCGCGGTGCCGGCGGCACGCCCAGGGAGGCGGTCAACCAGGGTGGATCCGCGGTCTCCAGGAGGATGCCGAGGGCGCCCACCAGGGCGACCCCGGCGGCGGCCACCAGCATGGCGCGGGAGGCGGCTTCGGGGGCGTCGGTCCAGCCGGCGATGGCGGCCAGCAGCCCCACCCCCCAGGCGCCCGTGATCCAGCCCCGGCGCGCGCGCCAGCCGGCGCGCAGGGTGCGCAGCAGGTGGGGCCGGAGCGCGGACGGCGCCCAGCGCAGGACCCACTCGAGGTAGACGTGGCGCTCTTCCTGGGGGTTCTCGACCGCGGCCCAGGCCGCGTCGATCTCGGCCAGCAGGGTGGTGGCCGAGTACCAGGTACGCTCGGCCAGGGCGGGCACCGGCAGCCAGGCCAGGCCCGCCAGGGCGAGGGGCGCCGCGAGCAGCGGGTAGCCCGAGGCATCGCCCAGCAGCGCGCGCTCCAGGCCGCGGTCCGCCAGCACCAGCACGCCGCCGCCGGCGGCGATGGCCAGCCCGGGGGCCCAGATCAGGGCGGCCTGCATGGGTGGGGTGGTGCCGCGCAGCAGCTCCAGCAGGCTGGCCAGCGCTGGGCTGCGCGCGGCCCAGACCGCGCCGAGCTGCGCCAGGAACCCCAGCGAGACCCCGCAGCCCCAGGCCCCGACGATCACGGGCAGCGTGAGGGCGACGGCGCGCAGCTCGCCGGCCAGCGCCAGCGGGGCGAGCAGGGCCAGGACGCCCAGCAGCACGCCGGAGGTGGCCATCAGCATGCGGGGGCCGAGGGCGGCCACCAGCGGACGCGGTGCCACGGGGTGTGGATCGAGCACAGCCCGCTCAGGGCCGCGCACCACCCGCTCGTGGACCATCAGGATGCCCAGCCCGCAGAGGACGAGGCCCAGCCGCAGGCCCAGCCCGCCGAGCCCAGCCGCGAAGGCCTGGCGCGAGCCGCCCATGAACCAGAGCAGCACGGGCCTGGCGAGGGGCGCGGCCAGGGCGCCCAGCAGCAGCGGGGCGATCCAGGACCAGGCCGTGGCCACCGGCTCGACGCGGGCGCGATGCTGCCGTTGGAGGCGTTGGACCTTGCGGTGGACGTTCACGTGGGTTCGGGGAGCCGGCTTCGTTGGAAATCTGGGGATCGGAGCTGGCCAAGGGCCAGAATGTCAAGCGTGGGTAAACGAAACTGTTGACACCGCGCGCTGTTCCCGTATACAGCGGGATTGGCCCGGACAGCATCATCTCTGGGCCGTTACGTGTATCCCGTCCGGGCCGCCCGCAGGAGAAGCAGCATGACCCCCACGCGCCTGGCTGTCAGCACCCTCGTCCTCGCCCTGCTGTCCGGTCTGCCGTCCGCGAGCGCCCTGGCCCAGGATCGCCAGCTGCGCCCGGACACCTCCCTGGGGGTCTCCCTGGAGCGCTACTGCGCCGCGCAGTTGGGCCGCACGGATCTCACCGAGGATGATCTCGCCGCCTGCCGCGCGCAGCTCCAGGCCGAGGTGGACGACTTCGCCACCCTGGACGAGCGCGCCGACCCGCTCGCCGCCCACGCCGACCCGGCGGAGAGCCTGGACTTCTCGGATCCGGATGATTCCTTCGAGTTCACCGACCTGGACGCCGACACCCAGCGCGGGCGCGCGGGCCGCAGCGCCAAGAAGGACGCGTCGAGCTCCTCGAGCCCCGACTTCGACGAGGATCCGGTCGATGACGACGACGAGTTCGGCTTCGACTTCCAGTTCGAGGGGCAGGAGACCCCCGAGGATCCCATCGAGGACTTCGACTTCGACCCCATCGACGACCCCGACGCCGAGCCCCTGGGGGATCTCGAGGCGCCCCCCAAGCCCGCGCCCGAGGCCAAGGCGCCACCCACCGGCAGCGCGGGCGCCATCCCCGCCGCCGTCCAGCTCGACGTCGTGGGCAAGATCCCCCTGGCCGACAACTACGCCCCGCAGATCGTGGCCACCGACCGCGACTCGGTGGTCGTCGAGCTCCCCGTGCTGCTCGGCCGCTCCCGGGCCGACTTCGACGGCACCACCTACTGCCTGGTGGCCGAGGTCTACGCCGACGGCCACAGGGTGGGCGAGGCCCGCCAGGAGGTCACCGCCGCCAGCCTGGCCGAGTTCGGCCCGAGCTTCGCCTTCGTGAAGCTGCTCGCCCCGGTCACCGCCAAGACCGGCGAGCTCGAGGTCCGCCTGGGCAAGGCCGCCTCCATGACCGCCAAGGCCACCCCGCTGTTCAGCCGCAAGGTGGCGTACCACCTGCTCTGATCCCCACCAGGCTGTGGGCGCGCGCCGCGGTGATCCGCACCGGCACGAGCCGCCCCACCAGCTCGGGCCCGCCGGGGAAATTCACGGCCCGGAAGCAGGATGTGCGACCCACCTGCTGGGCCGGGTCGTGGCGGCTGGGGCCCTCCACCAGCACCTCACGCTCCTGGCCCACCAGGGCCTGGTTGCCCTCCAGCTGCAGCCGTGACTGCAGGGCCTGCAGCTCCATCAGGCGCTGGCCCGCCTCGCGGGCGGGGACGGGCTGACGCGCGTACAGCCTCACCGCCGCCGTGTCGGGGCGCGGGGAGTACACGAAGGAGAAGGAAGCATCGAAGTGCACCTCCTCCATGAGGGAGAGGGTGGCCTCGAAGTCCTCGCGGGTCTCGCCCGGGAAGCCCACGATGATGTCGGTGCTGAGGGAGAGGCGGGGGTTGGCCGCCTTCAGGGCGCGCACGACCTCGAGGTAGCGCGCGCGGTCGTAGCCGCGGCCCATGCGCCTGAGGACGCGGTCGGATCCGGCCTGCACCGGCAGGTGCAGGTGGTCGGCCAGGCGCGGCAGCTCGGCGTGACAGGCGATGGTGTCCGCGTCCATGTCCCGGGGATGGCTGGTGGTGTAGCGCAGGCGCCAGACCTCCGGGAGGGCGTGGACCGCCCGCAGCAGGGAAGCAAAACCTGGGTAGCCCGCCTGCTTCTTGCCGTAGGCGTTGACGTTCTGGCCGATCAGCGTCACGTCGCGCGCGCCGTGGGCACACAGACCGCGCACCTCCTCGAGGATCTCTTCCACGGGCCGGCTGATCTCTGTACCGCGGGTCTGGGGCACGATGCAGTAGGTGCAGTGGTTGTCGCAACCCTTCTGGATGGTGACCAGGGCCGTGACCCCGGGCTCGCCAGGGGGCGAGAGCTCCTGCACGAAGGGGTAGTCGGCCACCTCGAGGAAGCTGTTGTCCAGCACGCGGCGGTGCTCGCTCTCCCGCACCAGCGCGCGGACGCGGGTGAGGGCGTCGGTGCCCATCACCAGGTCCACCTCGGGCATGCGCCGGAACAGCTCGGCGCCTTCGTGCTGCGCCACGCAGCCGGCGATGGCGATGCGCGGGCCCCCGCGGGCGCGTCGGCTGGCGATGATCGGGCCCAGGAAGGAGCGCACCTTGAGCTGGGGCTTGGCCCGCACCGAGCAGGTGTTGACGATGACGAGGTCGGCCTCGCGCCAGTCGTCCGTCGGGGCGAAGCCATCCAGCCGCAGCAGGGCCAGCAGCTTGCCCGAGTCGTAGACGTTCATCTGGCAGCCGAAGGTCTTGATGAAGACGCGGCGGGGAGCTTGTGAGCCCGGGGGGGCGGAGGCCATGGCTCTCCTCAGGGGCGGAGCGCCCGCAGGCGCGCGGGGGAGACGCCGCGCCAGTGGGATGCCAGCACGGGCGAGAATCCCCAGGCGGGCGCGAGGCGCCGGATATCCCGCAGGGCCTCCCACGCCACCCGGCGGCCCTGGGCGAAGGGCTCCCGACGCCCTTCGGCGACCATCAGCATGGGCTCCACCAGGCAGGCGAACAGGTGCGCGGGGCCGTAGCCGGCGAGCAGGTGGTACAGCGCGCCCCAGCGGCCTCGGCGGTAGGCGCCGGGGGGCACGACCGCCTCACCGGCCAGCACGCGCACCCCGCGCGGCGCGGGCCCCGAGAGGGTGCGGGGGATGGCCACGTCCACCAGCACGGCGCCTGGACCCAGGGCGGAGGGGGCCAGGATGCCGCCCGTGGTGGAGGCTCCGATCACGACGCGGCAGCCCGAGACCGCGGCCTCGGCGTCGTCGTGGGGTGCGAGCCCCTCCGCGACCGCGCGGCGGGCCTGGGCCCCGCGGGCCACCACGTGCAGGCGCCGGGCGCCATCGCGCCTGAGCAGCTCCACCACGGCCGCGCCCACCGTCCCCTGGTGTCCGAGGACGGCGATGGGCCCGGCTGGCCAGGCGCCCAGGGCCCTGGCGGCGGCCTCCGCGTTCTCGGCGGCGGCCCAGGCCGTGGCCGCGGCGCCGGTGGTGACCGGCTGCCAGAGGTGTCGCTGCAGCGCCGTGCCACGGCCGGCGACCACCGCCAGCACGGAGCCCAGCCCCACCGCCTCCACCGCGCCGCCGGCCCGGGCCACGGCCGCGCGCATGAAATGCACGGCGGCCTCCTGGTCGTCCAGCAGGGCCTGGGGCAGCAGCGGCACCGTGACCACCACGCCCTCCACCAGGCGCGCCGGGGTCTCGAGCACCAGGCGGCAGATGGGCCGGCAGTCCTCGGGTGTGGGTGTCGGGCGCCGGCTCAGGCCGAGCCGGGGGCGGATGGTGCGCAGCGCGGTGACGCGCCGCACCGGCTCCGTGAACGGGTGGACCAGGAAGACGAACCGCGCTGCGTGGGGGCGGCCGGGCGGCACGGGCGCCTACCCCAGGGGGCCTTCCTCGAGGATGCGCACCACGAGGGCATGGAAGGTGGCCACGCGGAACAGGAAGGGCACCTCGGAGACCTTGAGCCCCGGCGCGAACTCCTCGCGGGGGACCTCGGGCATGGCCGCGGCCAGCTTCTCGAGGGCGATCTCGGTCAGCACGCCGTTGACCTCGTAGACCTCGCCGCGCTCGAGCCCCTCGCGGGTGACCTTCTCGATGCCACCCCGCGGGATGCGGATGTCGAAGGCGCGCTCGAGCCGGTAGACGATGTCGAGCAGATCGAGGCTCTCGGCGCCGAGGTCGTCGATGACCTTCGCGTCGTAGGCCACCTCGTCGTCCTCCAGGCCCAGGGCTTCGGCGAAACAGTGGCGCACCTTCTCGAAGACGGCGGGATCGACGTGGGCGGGCAGGTCCATAGGGGCTCCGCGGCAGCGTGGACCCGGGAGAATATCGGGAGGGGCCACGGGTGCCTATGCGTGCAGAGCCATCAAGTCGTGAAAAACGTGACAGCGCAGCCCGCGCCTGCGGCCGTGACCGGGCAGCGACCGCCCAGGGCCGCGCGCGCCAGGTGGACCGTGGGCCCCGCTACCCCCAGCCAGCCCAGGCCCTCTTCGTCGAGCGGATCCGGAGAGGCCCCGGATTCCAGGCGCATGCGCCAGCGGGCGGGGACGGTGGCGGGCGCCAGCAGGAAGAAGGCCGCGCCTTCGCCCAGGGACCGACCGGGGAAGAACGCCTCGGCGCCCAGGACGCAGTCCGCGCTGCCCGCCAGGGCGATGTCGGCGGCGCCCGACCGTACCGCCCAGGCCGCCTCCCACAGCGCGACGAGCCCGCTGGCCTCGTCGTGGCAGTAGTTGGCGTTGGCCCCCTGGAAGTCGTGCTGGGCCGACGCGAAACCCAGCACGTTGTTGGACAGCCCCTTCACCAGCCACAGGGGGTGGATCAGCGGGATACCGTCGCGGGCGAAGCGGCCGAGGTCAAGCTCGCCCGCCGCGCTCGTGGACGCCTCCAGGGCCGGGCGGAGGTCGTCGAAGTCCCCCGCGAGGGGGTTGCTGCCCGTGTAGAAGGCCCGCCGGTGGGGGGGGATGTCGGCCAGCGCCGGGAAACCCTCGACGGCCATGCTCACGGCCGCGATGCCCAGCTGCACCGAGCGGGCCATCAGCTTGAGGTTCTTGCGGTTGCCGACGTAGGCCTGCGGCTTGAACCCGGGCACCGCGCCGGGTCGCGCCGGTCCGGCGCCCGCCCCTCCGATGCCGGCGGGGCAGAGCAGGCCGATGCCGAGGACCGAGACCTCCTCCGGCTGCCCGATCACACGGACTCCCAGGCCCCGGGGCGGTCCAGGGCGAGCACGGGGAACCGGCGGGCGATCCGGCGGAAGAGCCCCGTCAAGGTGGTGCCTGGGCCCACCTCGATCACCCGCGCGGCGTCCATGGCGATCAACCTCCGGGCGCAGGCCTCCCAGCGCACGGGCTCGACGATCTGGCGCACCAGCTTGGCCACGATGGCGGCGGGCTCGGTCTCAGGCTCGCCGTCCACGTTCTGGACGATGGGGAAGCGCGGCGGCGCGATGACGACCTCCGCGAGGGCCGCGGCCATGCCGCGGGCGGCGCTCTCCAGCAGGGGGGTGTGGAAGGGGGCCGAGACGTCGAGCTCGACCACGCTGAGCGCCCCGCGGGCCCGGGCGCGCTCGCCCAGCGCCAGCACAGCCCCGCGCGCGCCGGAGATCACCACCTGGCCAGGGCCGTTGTAGCAGGCCGCGAGGGCCACTCCGGGCCCGTCGGGCTGGGCACAGAGGCCGTCGACCACGGCGTCGTCGAGCCCCAGGACCGCCAGCATGCAGCCCTCGCCGCGGGGCACCGCGCCCTGCATGAGCTGGCCGCGCAGGCGCACCAGCCGCAGCGCGTCCGGGAAGGTGAGGGAGCCAGCGGCCACCAGCGCCGCGTACTCGCCGAGGCTGTGCCCGGCGGCGGCGAAGGGCTCGACCTGCGGGGCGCGCTGACCCAGCAGGCGCCACATGGCGATGCTGACGGCCAGCACCGCGGGCTGGGTGACCTCCGTGGCGGCCAGCCGATCGGCGGGCCCTTCGGCGATCCAGCGGGACAGGGGCAGCCCGAGGACCTCGTCGGCCTCGGCGAGGGTCGCGGCCACCAGCGGCTCGGTGGCGACCAGGGACGCGGCCATGCCCACGTACTGGGCGCCCTGGCCGGGGAAGACGACGGCGGTGCGCATGGGACCTCCTGAGCGCCCCATGGTAACAGGGAGATCGCGCGTTGGCGCGCTCAACGAGCGGCGAGCTGGAGGCTGGAGGCTGGTACAGGGCGGCGGCTTCAAGTCAGACCCGGTCCCGATCGACGAGGGACATCACGCAGGGCTCACGGCCAGCGCACGAAGCAGGCATCCTGGACCCGCGGTGCAGTGGTACGGCGCCTCCCCGATCAACGCGCGCGCGCCGCTCCCGCGAGCACGGCGGAGAGGGGCTCGGGATCTCCGGGCGGGTGCACGGGATGTCACTGGCACCGCGCCGCGGGCAGCTCACCCCCGGACCTACCAGATCGCGATCAGGGTCGGTGTGATCCTACCACCGGGGCCCGCGCTGGCAGCGCGGCAGGAGCCTCCCAACCTACCAACGCCGAGTTTCGCCGCCTCGTGCGCGCGCTCCGGCGTGAGGTGGTAGGTTCGGTGCTACCCTGATCGCAGATCGGTAGGTTCGGCGCCACCCTGATCGCACCCTGCTTGCTCCGCTCACGAGCGCCAGGCGCCCGAGGATCCCGGCGTGCGTACTGCGGGGTGCCGGGTGTCAGGCACTCTGACTGAGTATTTTCAAAAAATACTCATTCATAGTGCCTGACACCCAAGCCTGGTCTCACCTCTGCCAGTCTGGATGCGCCACGATCAGGGAGGCGTTCTGTCCGCCGAACCCGATGGAGTTGGAGAGCACGATCCCCGGCGCACCCTCGCTCGGATCCAGCTGCACATGGACCGGGCAAGCCGGGTCCGGCCGGCGGCAGGCGATGGTCCCGGGGGCGAAGCCGGCCTCCATGGCGGCCACCGTGGCGGCCAGCTCCATGGCACCCGCGGCTGCGATGGTGTGCCCGAGAGCACCCTTGAGGGAGCAGACCGGGGTCTCTTGGGGCAGCACGGCGTGCACTGCCAGGGCTTCGGCGCGATCGCCCACGGGAGTGCCGGTGCCGTGGGCGTTGACCTGGTCCACCGCCTCCGCGGGGATGGCGGCATCCTCGAGAGCCCGCAGCATGGCCAGGCGCGCGCCATCTCCCTCGGGGTGGGGAGCGGTGACGGCGTGTGCGTCGATGCTGGTGCCGGCGCCGAGCAGCCGCGCTCGAGGCCCGCGACCGGCGGCCCGGGCCGCCTCGGGGGTCTCCAGCAGGAAGAGAGCGGCGCCCTCGCCGAGCACGAACCCGTCGCGATCGAGGTCGAAGGGGCGGCAGGCCTCGCTCGCCAGGGTGTCGAGCAGCAGGAAGGAGAGCAGCCCGAGGGGATGGATCATGGCGTCGTAGCCGCCCGCGACGGCCCTGGAGGCTTCTCCGCGGCGCAGCATGTCCATGGCGACGGCGATGGCCTGCGCGCCGGCCGCGCAGGCCGAGAAGCTGGTATTGACCGGTCCCTCTGCGCCGATTCCGCCAGCCAGCGCGCGCGCGGCGCGCGCGGGGAGGTGGCGCATGGGAGCGCCCGCGCGGGCCTGCAGCTGGGCGGCCAGGGAGCGCCGGTCGAAACGCGCCTCCACCAGGTGGGGGTAGAGGTCGTCCTCGAGCTCCTCGACGGTCACGCTGGAGAGCCCGGTCCCCAGGGAGACGCAGCAGCCTCGCCCGTCCGCCTCGAGCGACGGGAGCTGGGCCGCGGCGGAGAGCAGCAAGGCGGCCCTCCGATCCCCCGCGAAGCCCGGTGGGAACGAGACTTCGCCCGGGAAAGGGGCGACCAGGGGGACCGGCAGATCCCCCGCCTCGTGGGCTCTCGGTGGCATGGTGGCGCCACGCCCGGCGCGCAGCCCCGCGGCCAGGACCTCCGCGCCGACGCCGTAGGCGGAGAGGACGCCGATGCCGGTGATCCAGACCTCAGGGGGAGGAGAGGACCGCATCGCTGTCGTCGCGCTTCTGGCAGGTGCTCCCACCATCGACGAAGCACAGGTACCGCGCCCCGGCCTCGGCCGGGTCGATCACGGCGGTCGCCCGCGAGCGGTCCTGGAACAGGGCGGTCACGGTGCACGCCCCCGGCTCCGGCACCGTCGCCACGAGCAGGCCGGTGGCCTCGAAGACCCCCGAGGGGCAGCGGACCTGGAGCTTTCGCAGGTTCGGTGGTGCCACCTCCACGACGAACCCGTCGGCGCCGAGCTCTTGCGGGGTGGGTAGGGACGCCTGGGGCGGGCTGCCCGGCGCCACCCGGAGGGGTGCCTGCTGCAGCTCGATCGGGCGCGCCTGGTCCGCGAACAAGGTCGGGAGGAAGGCCAGGAAGAGCAGGCCGCCGAGCAGCGCGCCGCAGACTGCGCACAGCAGCAGGAAGGCAGCGGGTAGACGGGAGCCGCCGCCGGACCGCTCGGGGGGGGCGCGATGTGGACGCGGTGTGGGCTCATCGGCCGGACTGGGCGCGGGCAGCGGGCGTCCCAGCGCCACGGCGCGCGGGGGCGGCACTGGGACCGGGCGAGGGGGGAGCACCGGCGCGGGGCGCGGCGAGGCAGCGGAAGCAAGCGCCTGGAACGGGGGAGGCTCCGGCGCTGGGCCCTCATCCATCGGCGCCGAAGGTTCGGGCGCCGGGGCCGGGGGCTCGGGCGCCGGGGCCGGGGGGCTCGGGGGCGGCCTCGACCTCCACCGGCGCGGCCAGCGGTGGCGGCTCGGGCGCTGGGGCAGGGGGTTCGGGC
>JBDRKM010000376.1:0-37007 GCA_043814015.1 Pseudomonadota bacterium | reverse complement strand
GCCGGCCGAGATGATTCATCTCGGGGCGGAGTGGCGCGATCCGGGGCCCCAGGGGTGACTGTGCCGGCCGAGATGATTCATCTCGGGGCGGAGTGGCGCGCTTCGGCCCGGCGTGGGAGGCCTGGGCCCACCACACCGGGCGGCTGCTGCTTCGGATCGGGCTGTCTCCGGCGCTACTCAGCCACCGGGCCCCAGGTGGCGATGGGGTCCTGCGAAGCCCAGCAGGTGCACTCGTCCTCGTCGCAGTCCTCCTCGCAGCCCTGGGCCTGGGCGAAGGCATCGCCGCTGGCGCCCGCCTCGTCGAAGCCGAGCATCACGTTGTAGGACAGCTCCTCGTACTCTCCCAGCTCCGAGGTGTCGTAGGTGAAGCTGCCGGTGAAGCTCTCGAGGTCCACGCTCGCGCCGGCACTGAGGCCATCGATGCTGGCGAGCGCCACGTCCCAGGCCTCGTCGAAGCCGCCGTCGTCGGTCACCACGGTCACGGTCACGTCCACCTCGACCCGGTCGTCGCACACCACGGCGATGTCCTGGATCGCGCCGTCCTCGCCCTCCGGGTAGACCGGCTCGGAGTCCACGAAGCGCACCTCGCCCGCGTCGTAGGTGACGGTGACGTGCACCGGCGTGGTGCTCTCGTCCGCGGTCCAGGTGAGGGTCTCGTCGCGGATGCCCTCGGCCAGCGCCAGCACGTCGGCGCCGGAGAAGCCCAGCGCGGTGGCCTCTTCGAGGGTGATGACGGTGGGGGTGTCCTCGCAGTGCGGGCCAGCGTAGTCCTCGGCGGCCTTTTCGGAGCAGGCGCCGAGCAGCAGGAGGGCAGAGGCGGAGAGCAGGGTGCGGGTCATGGTCGGTTCCTCGGGGGTGGGTTCGCCCAAGAGAGAAGCAAACGCCGTGCCACAGCTATTACCGAGTATCGAAGGGCATCGCGAAGGCAGCCCCGCGCCAGCCGACCGCCGCGTCGCGATCGGGATGTCGCGGCGGCCCCCCGCAGGAGGCGCTACCTTGCAGGTCATGCGATCCCTGCTCCTCCTCCTCTGCGCCTGCAGCCACCCCTCCCTCCCGCTGGGCGACACCGCGCCGTCGGACGACACCGCGCCGCTCACGCCGCCACCCAACGGCGAGCGCATCCTCGATCCAGCCGTGCTGCACGAGGTGCTCATCGAACTCGACCCCGCCGACTGGGACGAATTGTGTGCCCAGCATCGCAACGTGCTGGACATGTTCACCGGCGACTGCCTGGAAGCACCCTTCGCCAGCCCCTACACCTACTTCCACGCCGACGTGACCGTGGATGGCGAGCCCCACGCCGACGTGGGCCTGCGCAAGAAGGGCTTCATCGGCTCCGACTCCTCCGTGCGGCCGAGCCTGAAGCTGCGCTTCGACGAGTACGTGGACGGCCAGACCCACGAGGGCCTGGACCGCCTCACCCTCAACAACGGCCAGCAGGACCCGGCCGTGATCTCCCAGTGCCTCGGCTACGAGATCTTCCGCGCCGCCGGGATCCCCGCCTCCCGCTGCTCCTTCGCCCACGTCACGGTCAACGGCGAGGACCTCGGCGTCTACAGCAACGTGGAGTCGGTGGAGCCGCCCATGCTGGCCCGTTGGTTCGACGACCCGCAAGGCGATCTCTGGGAGGGCCAGGGCAGCGACTTCCGCGAGGGTTGGCTCGGCACCTTCGACGTCCAGGAGGGCGACGGCGACCCGGCGTGGCTGCAACGCGTGGTGGACGCCCTGGCCGAACCCGACGCGGGGGTCACGTCCGCGCTGAACGCTGTGATCGACCTGGACGCCTGGTATCGGTACTGGGCCATGGAGGTGCTGCTCGGCCACTGGGACGGCTACGCCTCCAACACCAACAACTTCTTCCTGTACCGCGATCCTGCCGACGACCGCCTGCGCTTTCTGCCCTGGGGCATCGACGCCCTGTTCGACTCCGACCACCCCTTCGGCGCCAGCATGCCCACCTCGGTGGTGGCGGCCACCGCCCTTCCCCGCCGGCTCTACCTGCTCGCAGCCAGTCGTGTGGCCTACTACCACCACCTCTTCGCGTTGCTGGACGAGGTCTGGGAGGAGCCGGCCCTGCTCGCGCGCATCGACGCCATGGAGGCTCTGGTGGCGCCCGCCGTGGGCCCGGATCTGGCGCCGGGGCTGCCCGCGGCCGTAGACGACATCCGCACCTTCGTGTCCGGGCGCCGGTCCGCCATTCAGGCCGAGGTGGTCGGCGGCACGCCCGCCTGGCCCTACGAGCTGCGCGCCTGGCCCTGCATGGTGGACCGGGGTGAGGTGCCCGTGACCTTCGCCACCACCTGGGGCAGCTACGCCACCCAGGACCCCTTCGACTACGGCGAAGGAAGCATGTCCCTCACCCTGGATGGCGCCACCTACGCCACCACCTTCCTCGGCGCCATCGCGGGAGAGGTCCACGGCCAGGCGCAGATCATCACCATCGGCCGCCTGGACTGGGGTGCTCTGCTGGCGGTGGTGATCGACCTCCCCACCGACCGCGTCGCGCCCGGCACCCTCACCATGGACTGGTCGGTGGGCGACGCCTACCTGTACTACGACGAAGGCGGCACGGGCGAGGCCTGGGGTGTGGCCGCCTACCTGGGCGACGGCCCGCTGATCCTGGAGGAGGCCGGCACGGAGGCGGGCGCCGCCATCCGCGGCAGCGCCGACCTCCGGGTGTACGGGGGAGAGTAGCGCTCATGCCGCTCGTCCACGCGAACGGAATCGACCTGTGCTGGGAAGCCCAGGGCGCGGGCGATCCCATCGTGCTGATCATGGGCATCGACGCCCAGTTGGTGCATTGGCCCCAGGGCTTCTGCGACCTGCTCGCCGCCCGGGGCTTGCGCGTGATCCGCTTCGACAACCGCGACACAGGCTTGTCCGGCCGCCTGGACCACCTGGGCACGCCGAGCCTGGCGCGCACCGCCGCCCAGGTGCTCCTCGGCCGCCCCCCGCAGGTGCCCTACACCCTCGACGACATGGCCACCGACACGCTGGCGCTCATCGACGCCCTCGGCCTCGATCGCGTGCATCTCGTAGGCCAGTCCATGGGCGGCATGATCGCCCAGTGCGCCGCCCTGGCCCACCCCGAGCGCTTCTGGAGCCTCACCTCCATCTCCTCGACCCCGGCCTGGCATGGTGTGCTGTGGGCTCGACCCCGGGTCGTGCGCACCAACCTCAAGGCCCGCCCCCCTGGCCTCGAGGCCGGCATCGCCTACTCCAACCGGACCCAGCGGGCCATGGGCGGTCCCGCCCACCCCATGCCCGAGGACGTGTTGCACGCCATCACCTCCGCCTCCAACGCCCGCGGGCACAGCCCGACCGGCACCCTGCGGCAGGCCGCGGCCATCCTGGCATCAGGGGACAGAACCCGGCGGCTGGCCAGCCTGGCGGTCCCCACCCTGGTGCTGCACGGCGACGCCGATCCCGTCATCCACCTGCGCGGCGGGCGCGCCACGGCCGCGGCCATCCCTGGCGCGCGGCTGCAGATCGTCCCGGGCTGGGGGCACGATCTGCCCCCCACCGTCTGGCCCATCCTGGTGGAGGCCATCGCGGGGCACGCGCACGCCGCCCGGAATCAGCCCCGCAACGCCACCAGCGCCCGCTCGTAGTCCGGCTCTTGGACGATCTCGGGGACCTGCTCGGTGTAGAGCACCCGATCGTCCACATCCAGCACCACCACCGCGCGGGACAAGAGCCCCGCCAGGGGGCCGGTGCTGATGCGCACCCCGTAGGCCTCGCCGAACTCCAGGGAGCGCAGCTCCGAGAGCGTGACCACGTTGGCCAGCCCCTCGGACTCGCAGAAGCGGCCCTGGGCGAACGGCAGATCGCGGGAGATGGTGATCATCACGGCGCCCGGGACCTCGTTGGCCGCCGCGTTGAAGCGCCGGGCCGAGGCCGCGCACACGCCGGTGTCCAGGCTGGGGACGATGTTGAGCAGCTTGCGCTTGCCGGCGAAGGCCGCGAGGCCCACGTCCGCCAGGTCCTTGCCGGTGAGGGTGAAGGCCGGGGCCTGGCTGCCCAGCTCGGGGAGCTGGCCGACGGTCTGGATGGGGTTGCCCTTGAGGGTGATCTGCGCCATGGGATGCCTCCGTTGGCAGGGGGGAGGGCCAAGGTAGGCACGAAGGCGCGGCCCGCAGGCCGGCCAGGGGGAATGGTGAGCTGGGGTACGGGCGGGCCCCGCGCCTTGATACGCTCCCCTCTCCACCCAGGCAGGAGTCCCCATGCAGATCCAGTTCCTCGGCGCGGCCGGCACCGTCACCGGCTCCAAGACCCTCCTCACCGCCGGCGACACCCGCCTGCTGGTGGACTGCGGCATGTTCCAGGGCTTCAAGCACCTCAGGCGCCGCAATTGGGAGGCCCTGGAGCTGCCCCCGGCCGACCTCGACGCGGTGGTCTTGACCCACGCCCACCTGGATCACTCGGGCCTCCTGCCGGTGCTGGCCCGCGAGGGCTTCAAGGGCCGGATCTTCTGCACCGAGGCCACCCGCGACCTGGCCCGCCTCATCCTCACCGACAGCGGGCACATCCAGGAGGAGGACGCGAGGCACGCCAACAAGAAGGGCTACTCCCGCCACAGCCCGGCGCAGCCGCTCTACACCGAGGACGCCGCCGAGCGCTGCCTCACCCGCTTCAGTACGGTGGCCTGGGGCCAGCCCTTCGAGGTGGGGCCGCTGCGCGTCACGCTGCAACCCGCGGGGCACATCCTCGGGGCCTCCATGGTGCGGGTGGACGACGGCACCACCTCGGTGCTGTTCTCCGGCGACCTCGGCCGCCCCGAAGACCGCGTCATGAACCCGCCCTGGGGGCCCGAGCCCGTGGACTACCTCGTGCTGGAGTCCACCTACGGCGGCCGCGCCCACGCCACCGAGGATCCCATCCAGGCCCTGGCGGCCATCGTCCGGCGCACCGTCGCGCGCAAGGGGGTGCTGCTCGTGCCGAGCTTCGCCGTGGGGCGCGCCCAGGCCATCCTGTGGGCCCTGTACCTCCTGATGGAGCGCGGCGAGGTGCCCGAGGTGGACGTGGTCCTCGACAGCCCCATGGCGGCGGGCACCACCGAGCTCTACCGCCACTTCCACGAGCAGATCCGCCTCACCGAAGAGGACATGCGCGCCCTGCGGCGCGAGGTCCGCTTCACCCGCACCCCCATGGAGTCCAAGCAGCTCAACGGCCAGGACGGCCCCTTCATCCTGGTCTCCGCCTCAGGCATGCTCACCGGCGGCCGGATCCTGCACCACATCGCCAACCGCGCCGGCAACCCGCGCAACACCCTGCTGTTCGTGGGCTACCAGGCCCCCGGCACCCGCGGCGGCGACATCGTGCGCGGCGAGCGCAAGGTCAAGATCCACGGCAGCGAGGTCACCATCGACTGCGAGGTGGCCACCATCGACGGCTTCTCCGCCCACACCGACCAGGACGAGACCCTCTCGTGGCTCGCCCACTTCGAGCAACCCCCGGTGCGCACCTGGCTGAACCACGGCGAGCCCGACTCGGGCGAGACCCTGCGGGCGGCCATCACCAGGCAGCTCGGCTGGGAGGTCGAGCTGGCCCGCGAGGGCGTGGTGTTCCCTCTCGAGCCCCGCGCAGAGGCCCACCCACCCGCGCCACCACCCCCCGTGCCGGCGACGCCGCGCACGCTGCCCGCCACCCCGAGCGCGCCCGGCCTGGCCATGGCCGCCGGCCTCGATCCTGCCTTCCTCGCCCTGGACGAGCTGCGCCCCGCCCGCCTGATGCTGGCCGCGCAGCGCGTGGACTCGGCCCTGAGGGCCCGGGGGGTCCAGGGCCTGGTGGTGACGCTGGGCCGGCCCCTGCCCGAGGGCGATCCGCTGCTGGCCGAGGCCCACGCCTTCGGCCGCGCCGTCGCCACCGCCCCGGCCTTCCGGGGGCTGCTGCTCGCCACCACGGCCCGGCCCGGCATCGCGGCCGCCGTGGCCCAGGGCGCCCGCGATGCCGGTGGCGGTGTGGCCGGCGTCCACGCCGCCCGCCCCGGAGAGCCCCTGCCCGGCGCCTGGGTCCAGCCCAGCCTCTGCTTCCGCCTGGAGCACACCGCCCTGCGCGACCTGCTGCTCTTGGAGCGGGCCCGCGCGGTGGTCGCCTTCCCCGCCGACTCCGACACCCTGGCCACCGTGCTGCGGGCCCTGGACCTGGCACAGGGCGCCCAGCTCCCGGTGGTGCTGGTGGGTGCGTCCTTCTGGCGCGACCTGCTGGCGATCCTGGGGCGCCCCCTCGACGGCGTCCTGCTGGTGGACACCGCCGAGGAGGCCGTCGCCGCTCTCAGCGCTCGCCTGTCGGGATAGACTCGCCGCTCACGCCGCCTCCCCCTTCCCGGAGACCCCCATGCGCAGCCTCCCCCTCCTGTTCGCCCTCCTCCTGGTGGCCTGCGGAGAGAAGCAGGACACCGCCCAGCCCGGCCCCGTGGATGACGACGCCGACGGCTACACCTCCGACGTGGACTGCGACGACGACGACCCCGGCGTCCACCCTGACGCCGAGGAGACCTGCAACGGGGTCGACGACAACTGCGACGGCACGGTCGATGAGGGGGTCGGCACCACCTTCTACCTGGACTCCGACGGCGACGGCCACGGCAACCCGGCCGCCACCACCGAGGCCTGCACGCGCCCCGACGGCTGGGCCGCCATCGGCGACGACTGCGACGACGACGAGCCGAGCGTCCACACCGGCGCCAACGAGGTCTGCAACGGCGTAGACGACGACTGCGACGGCGAGATCGACGACAGCCCCGTGGACATCCGCACCTGGTACGCCGACGGCGACGACGACGGCTACGGCGACGAGTCCCGCTCGGTGGCCGCCTGCACCCAGCCCGTGGACTGGGTCGGACTGGGTGGCGACTGCGACGACGACGAGGCCGCGGTCAACCCCGCCGCCACCGAGATCTGCAACGGGGTCGATGACGACTGCGACGGCGCCGCCGACGGCCCCGACTCCGCGGACGCCGCCACCTGGTACGAGGACGCCGACGCCGACGGCTACGGCGAGGCGGGCACCGCCGTGGTGGCCTGCGATGCCCCCACCGGCTTCTGCGCCACCGACGACGACTGCGACGACTCCGAAGCCACGGTCCACCCCGGGGCCGACGAGTACTGCGACGGCCAGGACAACGACTGCGACGGCACCGTAGACGAGGACGGCGCGGTCGACGCGCTCGACTACTACATCGACGCCGACGCCGACGGCTTCGGCGATCCGGCCACGGGCACCACCACCTGCACCCAGCCCAGCGGCGCCGTCCAGGACGCCAGCGACTGCGACGACGGCGACGCGGGCGTCAACCCCGCCGCCACCGAGCGCTGCGATGGGATCGACAACGACTGCTCGGGCACCATCGACGACACCTACGCCGCCGACGCCCTCACCTGGTACGCCGACGCCGACGCCGACGGCTACGGCGAGGCCGTCACCTCCACCCTCTCGTGCACCCAGCCCACCGGGTTCGTGGCCGACGCCTCCGACTGCGACGACACCGATCCCGCCATCCACCCCGCCGCGGACGAGGTCTGCAGCGACGCCGTGGACGACGACTGCGACGGCGTCGCCGACGACGGCTGCCCCGCCGAGCACTGCGGCACCATCTCGGCCGACGAGACCTGGGCCACAGGCGCCCACCTCGTGACCTGCGACGTCTACGTGCACGGCACGGCGGCCCCCGTCCTGACCATCGAGGACGGCGCCGAGATCGCCTTCGCCGCCGGCGCCGGCATCATCGTCGGCAACGGCGGCCACGGCGCCCTGGATGTCCAGGGCACCGCCGGGCTCGGCGTGACGTTCACCTCGGCCCAGGCCAGCCCCGCCCCCGGCGACTGGGACGGCCTGCAGTTCAGCACCTACGACGACGGCTCCGTGCTGGAGTACGCCACCATCGCGTACGGCGGAGGCAACGGCTATGGCGGCGTCTACGCCACCCGCGCCTCCCCCACGCTGACGGGCTGCACCATCCGGGACAACGACCACGCCGGGGTGATGGTCTCCAACGGTGCGCCCGCGATCAGCGGCGGCACCATCCAGGACAACCTCGGGTATGGCGTCGACGCCGGCAGCGGCGGGCTCGCCGACGGCTTCGCCGACGTGGTGGTCACCGGCAACGACGACGCACCCGTCTTCCTCGACGCGGCCTACGCCGGCGCGCTGGAGTCCTCCAGCACCTTCACCGGCAACGGCGACGACCGCGTCATCCTCGTCGGCGGCGATGTCGATGCCGACGCCACCTGGCAGCACCTCGACGTGATCTGGTCCGTCACCGGCGACATCCGCGTCTATGGCACCGCCGCCCCCACGCTGACCATCGAGGACGGCGCCGAGCTCGAGTTCGCCAGCGGCACCGGCATCACCATCGGCACCTCCAACCACGGCAGGCTCCTGGTCGAAGGCGGCACCAGCGGCGTGCTCATGACCGCCACCACGGGCGTGGCCGGGGGCTGGGACGGCCTGCACCTGGGCTACTACGACGATGGCTCCGTGCTGGAGGGCCTGCTGCTGGAGTACGGCGGCGGCAACGGCTACGGCAACATCTACGCCTACGGCGCCGATCCCACCTTGACCGACTGCGTGATCGCCTCCTCCAGCCACCACGGCTTCTCTGGCGTCAGCGGCTCCTTCCCGCTGATCTCGGACACCATCGTCATGGACAACGCCGAGTACGGCGTGGCGCTCGACAGCACCTCGGGCCTCTCCACGGTGGGCGAGCCCTCCTTCGCCGGCAACACCCTCACGGGCAACGCCCAGTACCCCCTCACCCTGCCCGGCAACTACGTGGGGCAGATCGCCTCGGACAGCTCCTTTTTCGGCAACGGCACCGACTACGTGCACGTGCAGGGCGACACCCTGGACATGGACGCCACCTGGCGGCTGCTGGACGTGCCCTACCAGGTGGGCGCCAACCTCCTGGTCGTCGCCACCTCCGGGCCCACGCTCACCGTCGAGGACGGCGTGGAGCTGTACTTCGACAGCGGCGCCGGCATGCTGGTGGGCACATCGAACCACGGCGGCCTCATGGTGCAGGGCAGCAGCGCGGGCGTGCTGATGACCTCCTCCTCCGCCAGCCCAGCCCTCGGCTCCTGGAGCGGCCTGACCCTCGGCTACTACACCGATGTGGCCGCAATCGACGGCCTCACCCTGACCTACGGCGGCGCCAACGGCTTCGGTGGCATCCGCATGTACAACACCACCGCCGAGCTGACCAACTGCGTGTTGGACCACAACTCGAACGGCGGCCTCTACCTGACCAACGGCACGGTGGCGATCTCGGAGTCCTCCCTCAGCGACAACGATGGCTACGGCCTCGAGCTGACCGCGAGCGGGTTCCTGGCCTCCTCCTCCACGGCCTACCCCAGTGGCCCCACCTTCCAGAACAACGTCGTCACAGGCAACACCAGCACGCCTCTGCTCCTCGGCGCGGAGTCCCTCGGTCAACTCGACGCCACCTCCACCTTCACCGGCAACGGCACCGACCGGCTGGCCGTGCTGCCTTCCACCGTCACCACCTCCGCCACCTGGCAGAAGCTCGACGTGGACTACCGCATCACCGGCACCATCAACATCGCCGACTCCTCCAACCCCGCCGTGTACATCGAGCCTGGCGTGGCCCTGCGCTTCAGCACCGGCGCCCTCAACGTGGGTACCGCCAACACCGGCTACCTGTGGGCTGGCGGCACCACCGCGGAGCCCGTCATCTTCACCAGCGAGGCGGCCAGCCCGGCGCCCGGCGACTGGAGCGGCATCACCTTCGGCCGCTACTCCGGCGCCTCGGGCCTGGAGCACGCCGTGGTGTCCTACGGCGGTGCGAACGGCATGGCCAACGTCTACTTCAGCGCCAGCAGCGGCTCCGTGCTCGATTCCTTCATCAGCGACTCCTCCCACTGGGGCATCTACCGCTCCACGTCGGCGTACCCCACCCTCTCGGGCGTGACCTACAGTGGGAACACCGACGGGGATTTGTACTAGCGCCTCCGGTTGCGCGCCCCGAATGTCAGCTCGTTGTCAAGTCAGGAGCGTGACTCACGAATGAGTTACGCTGGGTCGCGAGCCCATGCCGCGCCCTCCCGCCCGTCGCCGACCCCTGCCCGAGCCCCCCTGGCTGCTCGGCCTGCTGCTCCTGGGCTGCGCGCCCGAGCGGGACTGCACCAGCCTGCTGTGGTGGGTGGGCGAGGCCGCGAGCGTCTCCGTGGTGGGCGACTGGAACGGCTGGGAGCCCGAGCCGCTGGTGTACCTGGAGGAGGAGGGCGCCTGGCGTCTGCAGCTTTCGCTCCCGCCCGGCGAGTACGCCTACCTGTTCGAGGTGGACGGGGAGCTGGTGGAGGACCCGTTCCAGCCGCTCTTGACCTGGGATCCAATGGCCGGCGAGGAGACCTCGCTGCTGCGGGTGGCCGACTGCGCCGAGCCCGCCCTGACCCTGATCTCGGCCGAGGCCACCACGGCCGGCGACCTGCAGGTGGACGCCCGCTACGAGGCGGGGGCCGAAGGCCGGCTCGATCCGGACACGGTGGCCGCGCGCCTGCTCGACGGCACCCCGCTGCGCGGCACGAGCCGGCCCGCCACGGGCCGCATCACGGTGAAGGCCAGCGGGCTCGCCCCTGGCAAGCACACGGTCCAGGTCCAGGCGGGTGGCGCCTCCCTGCGGGTACCCCTGTGGGTGGAGGAGCGCCCCTGGACCTGGAGCGACGCGGTGATCTACCAGGTGATCACCGATCGCTTCGCGGGTGACGACGGCCCCCTGCCCACCCTCCCCCCCGACGGCCCCGGAGGCCGCGCCGGGGGCACCTTCGCCGGGCTGACCGCCGCGCTGGAGTCCGGCTACTTCGCCGATTTACGGGTCAACGTGCTGTGGCTCTCCCCGGTCTACGCCAACCCCACCGGCTGGTGGGAGGGGATCGATGGCCACCTGTACGAGGCCTACCACGGCTACTGGCCCGCCTCCGCGAGCGCGGTGGAGCCCGCCATGGGCGGTGAGGAGGAGCTGCGGGCGCTGATCACGGCGGCCCACGCCCGCGGCGTGCGCGTGCTCTTCGACGTGGTGCCCAACCACGTCCACGAGGAGCACCCCTGGTACACCGAGCACGCCGCCGACTGGTTCCACCGCGACCCCGACTGCGTCTGCGGCGACTACACCTGCCCCTGGCACTCCGACATCGAGAGCTGCTGGTTCACCCCCTACCTGCCGGATCTCGCCCTGGAGGAGCCCACGGTGCGCCGGGAGGTCATGGCCTCCACCGCCGCCTGGGGCGCCCGCTTCGACGTGGACGGCTTCCGGGTGGACGCCGTGCCCATGATGCCGCGGGCCGCCGTGCGCGAGCTGATCTGGCAGCTCTCGGCCCTGGAGCAGGGCCCCAGCCGCTTCTACACCCTGGGCGAGACCTACACCGGGGCCGACACGGGCGCGATCCGTGCCAACCTGGGCCCGTTCGGCCTCGACGGGCAGTTCGAGTTCCCCGTCCTCTGGGCGCTGCGGGACTACCTGGCCTGGGGTGCCGCCGACGCCGCCGCGCTGGAGGCCACCATCGCCCGCAGCGAGGCCGCCTGGGCCGGCTCCGGCTCGGTCATGGCCCCCTTCGTGGGCAACCACGACATGCCGCGTTTCCTGTCGGAGGCCGCCGGCCAGGACACCTCCGACCCCTGGGGCCACCCCCCGGCCTTGCCGCTGGACCACGCCCCCTTCGCCCGCCTCGTCGCGGCCCAGGCCCTCGTGCTGACCCTGCCGGGCGCGCCCGTGATCTTCTACGGCGACGAGGTCGGCCAGCCCGGCGCGAGCGACCCGGACTGCCGCCGCACCATGCCCTTCGATCTCACCGATGAGCAGGCCTGGACGCTGGCCCGCGTCCAGCGCCTGGGCCAGGCCCGCGCCTGCTCCCTCGCCCTGCGCCGCGGCGCGCGCGTGCCGATCCTGGCCGAGGGCCCCGTCTACGCCCACCTGCGCGACGCGGGGGACGGCGCCCCGGCCCTCACCGTCCTCAACGCCTCCACCGAAGCACGCGCGCTCACGCTGACCCTGCCCGCCGACCTCTTCCTCGCCCACGACCGCTTCGTGGACGTGCTCGAAGGCGGCGCGGTCGCGCTGGGCCCCGGCCGCACCCTCGCCCTCGACCTCCCCCCCTCTCGGCCCTCGTGCTGCTGCCCGAAGGCCTGGACTGCGGAGCCTCCCCATGATGCCGCTGCTCTTCGCCGCCCTCCTCGGCTGCCACCCCCACTGCGTCGGCGAGGACTGCGACTCGCCTCCCGCGCTCCCCTGGGACCCGGGCACCGACACGGCCGACCCGCAAGGCTACGGCTACGGCGACGACGGTGACGACACGGGCGATCCGGGCGTGGACACGGACGTCCCCCCGGTGGAGATCCTCACGGTCCGCTCCTGCGATGTGCTCCTCCGGCAGCGCAAGCCCGACGGCGTGGGCACGCTGGCCGTCTCCGGCGAGTTCAACGGCTGGAGCGCGGAGGCGATGGAGGGCCCCGACCAGGACGGCTACCACTGGATCGATCTCGGCGCGCTCGACCCCGGCGAGTACGCCTACAAGCTCGTGGAGGACGGCAGCTACGAGGGCCAGCCGCCGGCCAACGTCTACACCAAGTGGCTGGGTGGCTCGGAGAACCGCGCCCTGCGGGTGGGCGACTGCCACCTGCCCCTGCTGCAGACCGTGGCCGCCCAGGCCTCCTCCGGCGGGCACCTCGCCGCCACCATCCAGATCGCCTCGGCCGAGGACGAGAGCCCCGTGGACACCGACCGCCTGACCGTGCTGGTGGGCACCCAGTCCATCACCCCCGCGGTGGACGTGGAGAGCGGCGAGATCACGGTGGACGTCACCGGGCTGGCCCCCGGCAAGCACAGCCTGTGGGTCTGGGCCTGGGACGAAGAGGGCCGCGCCGCCGAGAACAACCCCCTGTGGGTGCCGCTGTGGGTCGAGGAGGAGCCCTGGGACTGGAACGACGCCCTCATCTACTTCGCGTTCACCGACCGCTTCCGCAACGGTGACTGGGGTGTCACGGAGGCCTTCGATCCGGTCACCGGCGTGCCCGACTGCGCCAACTGGAACGGCGGCGACTACCAGGGGATCATCGATGCCCTCGAGGAGGGCTACTTCACGGACCTCGGGGTCAACACCCTGTGGCTCTCGCCGGTCTACGAGAACCCCGAGGGGTCCTACATCGGCATCGACCGCACGCACTATTACACCGGCTACCACGGCTACTGGCCCACCGATCCCTGGGCCATCGAGGAGCGCCTCGGGGACTGGGCCGACGGCGGCTACACCCCCGCCGGGGACCGCCTGGCCGAGCTGATCGAGATCGCCCACGGGCAGGGCATCCGGGTGCTGTTCGATCTGGTGCTCAACCACGTCCACGAGGACCACGCCTATGTCGCCGAGCGCCCCGACTGGTTCGGCGCCGGCTGCGTCTGCGGCGAGAGCGGCTGCGACTGGGAGGAGCACGCCGTGGACTGCTGGTTCATGGAGTATCTGCCCGACCTCGACTACCAGAACCACGACATCACCGTGCGGGTGCTGGACGACACCCTGGCCCTGCTGTCCGCCTACGACGTGGACGCCGTGCGGGTGGACGCCGCCAAGCACATGGACCACGTCATCATGCGCAGCATGCGCCTGCGGATGCGCGACGAGATCGAGGCCGGGGGTGGCGCCACCATCTACAGCGTGGGCGAGACCTTCACCTCCGACCGCGGCCTCATCATGGACTACGTGGCCGACCACGAGCTGATGGGCCAGTTCGACTTCCCCATCTACTACGCCATCCGCGAGGCCTTCACCAACGGCGGCTCCTTCTCGGACCTGGAGGCCGCCGCCGCCGCCAGCCAGGCCGCCTACGGCGACGCGGTCATGTCCCCCTTCCTCGGCAACCACGACGTGGAGCGCTTCGCCACGGCCTACGACGGGCAGGCTGGAGATGGCTGGAGCGGCTGGACCGACGACCCCATGGCCGACGGCGGCAGCGCGATCACCGAGTGGGACCTCATCAACCGCATGTCCATGGCCTTCGCCTTCACCCTCACCCAGCCCGGCGCCCCGCTCGTCTACTACGGCGACGAGATCGGCCTGCACGGCTGGGGCGATCCGGACAACCGCCGGCTGATGAACTTCGATCCCTACCTCTCGGCCAACCAGAGCACCCTGCGCGACCGCGTGCGCGCCGTCGGCCAGGCCCGGCAGGCCTCCTTCGCCCTGCGCCGCGGCACCCGCCGGGGCCTGTGGGTCGATGGAGACTACGACGTCTACGCCCGCGACGCCGGCGCTGGTGACGTGGCCATCGTCGGCATGAACAAGTCCTCGGGCACCCGCTCCGAGTCCATCGACGTCTCCTCCCTGGGCATCGAGGGCGCCACCCTGACCGACGCGCTGGGCTCCGGCCGCAGCGTTACCGTCAGCAGCGGCCGCGTCAGCCTGACGCTCGATTCCTGGCAGTACGTGCTGCTCGTTCGCTGATCGGAGCGCTCCATGAACCTCCTGCTCTTGCTGCTCAACCCCGTCCTCGCCGACGTCTCCGTGGGCTCCTACGGCCGGGTCCAGGCCTCCACCGACCTGTCCGGGGGGGCCGGCGACGCGGTCGATGTGGTCAACCACGGCACGCGCCTCGAGAAGGACCCCTACCTCGAGCTGGACATCGTGCTCGACAAGCGGCTCGAGGACGCCGGCCTGTTCGAGGTGGTCCTCACCCCCGCCCTGGCCGGTGACCTGTTCCACTACGACGGGCAGTGGGACGCGGATCTGGCCCTGCGCAACCTCTACGCCGAGGCCAGCGCGCTGGAGCACGCCCAGCACCTGCACCTCTGGGCCGGCTCGCGCATGTGGCGCGGGGACGACGTCCACCTGCTCGATTTCTGGCCGCTGGACGAGCTGAACGTGGTGGGTGGCGGCCTGTCCTACCAGCCCGAGGGCTGGGATCTGGGGCTGGCCACCGGCCTCAACCGCCTGTCCGCCGGTGAGTACCAGGTCCAGTGGACCGAGGTGCCCGAGGAGGCCGGGGTGGGCAGCGAGCCCGTGCTCACCATGGACCGCCAGCGCTTCGTGACCGGGGCCCGGGCCGCCAGGCTGTGGGACGTGGGGGATGGCAGCACCCTGCGCCTCAAGGCCTACGGCGAGCTGCAGCTCTTGCCCGCGGCCAGCCGGGTAGAGGACGACTGGGAGAGCAGCCTGGACCTTCCCGCCGACCGCGGCGGCGCCGTGGGCCTGCAGCTCTCCTCCTGGGGCTGGGCGCACGACGCCTTCGCCCACCTGTTCGTGCGCTATGCCACGGGGCTGTCCGCCTACGGCCTGCTCACCGTGCCCGCCGACGGCATGGCCACGGACTACTCGGTGCACGCCGCGCGCGAATTCCAGGTGGCGCTGTCCGGCAACCACGAGACCGAGCGGGTGGGGTTCCTCGTGGGTGGCTACCTGCGGCGCTTCGTCGATGCCGACGGCGTGGACGTGGACCCGGACGATCGCTGGGAGGGGGCCATCGCGGTGCGCCCCACCCTCTTCCTCACGGATCTCGCATCGCTCGGGGTGGAGCTCTCCCAGGAGGTGCTGCGCCCCGACGGGCTCAACCCCCACGACCGCGCCTTCGATGTCCCCATGGTCACCAAGCTGGCCGTGCTGCCCGCCGTCCAGGCCGGGCGCGGCTCGCTCGCCCGCCCCCAGCTCCGGCTGCAGTACGTGCTCACCTACCTCAACGACGACGCGCGCCTCTGGTTCGACGCCCGCGACACGCGCAGCCAGAAGAACGTCCACCACTTCCTCGGCGTCGGCGCCGAGTGGTGGCTCAACTCCAGGAGCTACCGATGATGTTCCCCCTCCTCGCGCTCCTCGCCTGCGCCCCCTCGCCCTACACCAGCGCCCCCGAGATCACCAACATCGTGGACGACTGGCGCGACCGCACCATCTACCAGGTGCTCACCGACCGCTTCACCAACGGCGACGGCTCCAACGACATCAACGTCAGCCGCGATCCCTCCGCGCTGGCCCGCTACCAGGGCGGCGACTGGGAGGGCCTCATCGAGCGGGTGGACTACCTCGACGAGCTCGGCGTCAACGCCATCTGGATCTCGCCGGTCTTCCGCAACGTCGAAGAGGACGCGGGGGTCTCCAGCTACCACGGCTACTGGCCCCAGAGCTTTCGCGACACCAACCCCCACTTCGGCGACCTGGCCAAGCTGCGCGAGCTGGTGGACGTGATGCACCAGCACGACATCGCCGTGGTCTTCGACGTGATCGTGAACCACGTGGGCCAGCTCTTCTACTACGACATCAACATGAACGGCCGGCCCGACATCACCGACTACTACGCCACGGACGGCTCCGGCGGCATGGAGACCGTCACCGAGTGGGACCCGGGCTGGGATCCCGAGGGCATCCAGGCCTGGACCACGCTCGGCTACGCCGGGCCCGCGCCTGTCGAGTGGCTGTGGATGCCCGAGCTGAACCGCGTGCCCCCCGAGCCCCCCGAGTTCGCCGACGAGACCTGGTACCACCGCAAGGGCCGGGTCGAAGACTGGAACGACTTCGACCAGGTGGTGGAGGGCGACTTCCCCGGCGGCCTCAAGGACCTGGCCACCGAGAACCCCAACGTGCGCAACGCGCTCATCGCCGTGTGGTCCGACTGGATCCGCGAGACCGACGCCGACGGCTTCCGCATCGACACGGTCAAGCACGTCGAGTACGACTTCTGGCCCGTCTTCTGCGGCGCCATCCGCGCCTTCGCCCACGAGATCGGCAAGGACGACTTCCTCATCTTCGGCGAGAGCTTCGACGGGGACGACGCCCTGGTGGGCTCCTACACCGAGGCGGGGATGCTGGATTCCGCCGCCTACTTCCCGCAGAAGTACCAGGTCTTCGACGACGTGTTCAAGTACGGCCAGGCCACCCGCAAGGTGGAGGAGCTCTACGCCCAGCGCGCCGACAACTGGGGCACCCAGCCCCAGGAGGGCGGCGTCGGCGTGGCGCCCGTGGACCTCGCCGTCAACTTCATGGACAACCACGACACGGCCCGCTTCCTGTTCGACGCGCAGAACGCCGATCTCCCCGATCCCGAGGCCGCCCTGCGCGGGGCGCTCACCTTCCTCTTCACCACCGAGGGCCTGCCCGTGCTCTACTACGGCACCGAGCAGGGCTTCGACGGCGGCAACGACCCCGCCAACCGCGAGCCCCTGTGGTGGAGCGGGCTGGACACCTCCGGGGAGCTGTTCGGCTGGACGAAGCGCCTCATCGCCCTGCGCAAGGCCCACCCCGCCCTGACCCACGGCGAGCTGCGCTTCGTCTGGAGCAGCGACAGCGCTGGCCTGCTGGCCTTCGAGCGCGATGACGGCGACGAGCTGCTGCTGGTGGCCATCAACACAGCGGACTCGGCCGTGTCGGAGACCGTGGGCACCTCGTTCGCGGGGGGCAGCGCGCTCAGCGACCTGCTCGGCCGCGACGGCACCTGGTCCGTGGCCAACGGCGGCACCGTGGACCTCACACTGGAGCCGCGGGAGGTGGTGGTGCTGGGGGGGTAGCGCGCCGAGCAGAGGCAGCAGGGCGAGGTGGAAGAAAGGCAAGGTGCCTCCGGGGCCGGCCATGAGCCTACCCCGGTCGAAGCCGAGTCATGCCCCCCGATCTGCACCCACCTCCAGGGTCATGCTGCCCGATCTGCCCCATCTTCCGCTGGGCCGAGGCCGGGCCCTTCGAGAGAAAGCTCCTTTTCGAGGATCGCCCGCGCGCCACAGGCCACCAGGCGTCCCGCGATGGGGCAACATCGGGGGCATGACCTGCGCCCGTGGTGCAAGATCGTGGGCATGACCCGGCGGGCGCAATCCCACCGGCCCGGGACCCCCGGCGTGACCCCACGCCCCCATCCGGGTACACCCCCATCATGGCCCATCACCTCCAGCGCTCCGGCTACGCCCTCCTGGTGGAACGCCTGAACCGGGCGCCCCAGGGCGCGCCACCCTCGGCCCTGCTGGACCGCATCCTCGAGCTGCTGCTGGACGAGCGCGAGGCGGCGCTGCTCTCCCGGCTGCCCATCCGGCCCTTCACCGTCACCGAGGCCGCCCGCCGCTGGCGGCTCCCCGTGGCCGAAGCCCGGGCGCTGCTCGACGAGCTGGCCTCCCGCGCCCTGCTGCTCGATCTCTTCGAGGACGAGGAGCGCCGCTACGTGCTGCCCCCGCCCATGGCGGGCTTCTTCGAGTTCTCGCTCATGCGGGTGCGCGCCGACCTCGACCAGCGCGCCCTGTCCGAGCTCTTCCACCAGTACCTCAACGTGGAGGAGGATTTCGTCCGCGAGCTGTTCACCGTGGGCGAGACCAGGCTCGGGCGGGTGTTCGTGTCCGAACCGGCGCTGTCGGAGGCCAACGCGCTGCACGTGCTGGACTTCGAGCGCGCCTCCCACGTGGCGCGCACCGCCGCCACCATCGGCCTGGGCCTGTGCTACTGCCGCCACAAGGCGAGCCACCTCGGCCGGGCCTGCGCGGCGCCCCTGGAGATCTGCCTGACCTTCAACAACGCGGCCGCCTCCCTGGTCCACCACGGCCACGCGCGCTCCATCGAGGTCGCGCAGGCCCTGGACCTGCTGGCGCAGGCCCGCGCGCGCGGCCTGGTGCAGTTCGGCGAGAACGTGCGCGAGGGGGTCAACTTCATCTGCAACTGCTGCGGCTGCTGCTGTGAAGCGCTCCTGGCCCACCGGCGCTTCACCCTGCTGCAGAGCATCCACACCTCGCCCTTTTTGCCCGTGGTGGCGCCCGCGTCCTGCACCGGCTGCGGCGCCTGCGCGCGGGCCTGCCCGGTGGAGGCCATCACCGTACAGGCAGGGGGGGGCGCCGTCGTGGACGTAGGGCGCTGCCTCGGCTGCGGGGTCTGCGTCATGGCCTGCGCGCGCGGCGCCCTCACGCTGGAGGCGCGGCCAGCGCGGGTGCTCACCCCAGCGGATGGCGTCGAACGCGCGGTGCTCATGGCCATCGAGCGCGGCAAGCTCCAGCACCTGATCTTCGACGATCCCGCGCGCTGGAGCCACCGGGCCCTGGCCGCGGTGCTCGGGGTCCTCATGCGCCTGCCCGCCGCGAAGTGGACCATGGCCCAGGCGCAGCTGCACTCCCGCTACCTGGAGCGGGCGCTGACCTGGCGTCCCTGAGCGCCCAGGCTGCGCCCGGAAGGGGTTACCCTCCCGCTCCCTCTGACAACGGCCCCACCATGCCCCGCCTGCAGATTCGCCGCGTCGTCTCCCTCTCCATGCTGCTGGTCGGGCTGGTGCTCGCCCTCACGGGCCTGGTGCTCTACATCGCGCCGGCGGGCAAGATCGCCTACTGGTCCGACTGGCACCTGCTGGGCCTGGACAAGGAGCAGCTCGGCGCCATCCACACCATCACCTCCTTCACCTTCGTGATCCTGGGGGTGCTGCACACCTGGTACAACTGGAAGGCCATCGTCAGCTACCTCAAGGACAAGGCGCGCAGGCTGCGGGTCTTCACTCCGGAGATGGTGGTGGCCGTCGTCCTCACGCTGCTGCTCACGGTGGGCTCGGCCCTGTCCTGGCCTCCTTTCGCCCAGGTGATGGATCTGGGCGCCGCCGTCAAGGACTGGTGGGAGGAGCACGAGGGCAGCCCGCCCTACGGGCACGCCGAGCTGGCCTCCCTCAGCAGCACCGCCAGGAAGCTGGACGTGCCCGTGGCGCAGGCCAGCGCCGCGCTCTCCGCCGCGGGCTTCTCGGTGGCCGACCCGAGCCAGACCCTGCAGGAGATCGCGCGGGCGCACCACACCTCCCCCGCCGCCGTCTACGCCGTCATCCAGGCCGCGCGGCCGGTGGACGCGGAGGGTGCGCCCGCCGCCCCCGACCCCCAGCCATCGGGCCTCGGCAAGCGCACCATCGCCGAGCACTGCGCCGCCGAGGGGCTCGAGCTGGTCTCGGTCCAGGCGATGCTGGCGGAGAAGGGGGTGGAGGCCGCACCCGAGAGCACGCTCAAGGAGCTGGCCGGGCAGCTCGGCACCACGCCCATGGAGCTGGTGGGAGAGCTTGGGGGACAGTGACACGGGGAGGCAGGGGGCCCCATCAGGGCCGCCGCGCCATCCACAGGTGCTGGGTGCCGCTGTCGTCCGGGGTCGGGCGATTCGGCTCGTTGTAGCGCAGCGCCTCGGTCTCGAACCCCGCGACCCGCAGCCGACGTGTCAGGACCCCGTCCGCCGCCGCGGACCAGATCCCCAGCAGCCCCCCGGGGATCAGCGCCGCGCGCGCCGCCGCCAGGCCCTCGCGCGTGTAGAGCCAGCCATTGGTGGGGCGGGTCAGGGCCCGGGGGCCGTTGTCCACGTCCAGCAGGATGGCGCTCCAGGGTGGGCCGGACGGGGTCTCCAGCAGATCGCCCACGTCGCCCACGTGCACCGTGACGCGCGGATCGCGCAGCGGATGCTTGGCGATGTGCCCGAAGATCTCGCGGTTCCAGCGCACCACCGCGGGCATCAGCTCCGCGACGGTGGCGCGCCCGGCCGGGCCCAACCTGCGCAGCACCGCCGCCAGGGTGAACCCCACCCCGAGCCCGCCCACCAGGATCCGCGCGTCGTCCAGCCGCGCCAGGCGATCGCAGGCCAGATCCGCGAGCGCGGCCTCGGAGCCATGCTCCTTGCTGCCCATCAGCTCGTAGCCGTTGACGTGGATGGCGTACTCGGAGCCGCGGTTCATGAGGTAGATCGTGCCGTCGTCGTCTGGCACGCACTCGTGATCGATGTAATCCCACGGTCGCATGGCTCACCCGAAGCTGGAAGCGGACGGGCCGCGCGCCCGGGGTGGTGCCAGCGTCGGCTGCGCCCGAGTAGCACGGTCTCACCCTGGGAGCCGCCTGGACCCGATCTGGTTCCCCCGCGCCCTACGCCCCCGTGGGGTACTTCCCACGCCCGCGGATCACGCGCCGTACGCCGCCCTCGGGGTCGTCCATGTCGCCCGCAAAGCGCGGGATAAGGTGCACGTGCAGGTGCATCACGGTCTGGCCGGCCACCCGCCCGACGTTGGTGCCGATGTTGTAGCCGTCGGGCCTGGGATCCCCGGCGTCCAGCCCGGCCCGGAGGGTGTCGAGCAGCTCCAGGATGGCCACCTGCTCCTCCCGCGTGGCGTCGAACCAGCCCTCCACGTGGCGCCGAGGGATCACCAGGGTGTGCCCGGGAGACACGGGGTGCAGGTCGCGGACCGCGAAGGCGAGATCGTTGGCGGCGAAGGCGGCGGCTGGATCGATGCGGCAGAAGGGGCAGGGCATGGCGGCGCTCCGGTGGGAGGCCGAACCTACCCCGCGCAGCCTCCCGAAGCGCGACCGCCCGCGGGAGCACCCACGGGCGGCCTGCCGAGTCGGAGGGATCAGTCCTCCAGCGGCGCCTGCGACGGGTCCATCATCAGGCCGACGAAGAGCACGGTGTCGGTCAGATCGTCGTGGATCATGTAGACGAAGGGGTGGTCCACGTACATGGCCGAGAACTCCTCGGGATCCGCGGCGCCGTCCTCCATGGTGATGCCCGTGGCCGCGGCGGCTTCGGTGCCGTGCTCGTCCACCCGCACGAAGGCCTTGTGGCGGGCCGCGCCGATCCAGAGCTGGTCGATGCTCGGGTCCACGATGCCGGAGAAGTCGGCGGTGTAGGGGTCGAAGGCGTCCACGATGCCCAGCGCGGCGAGCGCCTCGGCGAAGGGCAGGTCGTAGTCCATCTGGAAGGAGGGCAGGACGACGGTGAACTCCTCGTGCTCCTCCACCTCGGCGAGCGCGGCGGACACGGTGGCGTCGTCCAGCGAGGCCACCAGGTCGCCGATGCCATCGGCGGAGGGGGGCAGCAGGATGACCATGGAGAGCTCGTCGCCGTCGTAGGGGAGCTGCAGGATCTCGGTGTCGTCGGAGAGCCGGGCGGCCAGGTAGGTGCTCTCGCCCTCCATCATGGGCACGCGCACCGTGTCGCCGTCCGCCAGGGTGAACTGCCGGTCGGAGGTGAGGTCGGGGTCGAACTCCGTGGTCCAGTCGGCCAGGAAGTAGATGGCGTTCACCAGGGCCAGGACCGTGTCGGCGTTGATGTCGCCGGACTCGAACAGCTCGGGGATGCGCTCGCGGGTCATCTCGGAGACCCAGCCGTTGATCTCGGCGCGCACCGCCTCGGGATCGGCGGCGAAGTTGGCCTCCTCCAGGGGCGCCAGGTAGCTGTCCGCGAGCAGGGAGAGGAAGTCGGCCTCGAAGGGGAAGCCCTCCCGGCCCCAGACGCGGTTGGCGCTGTACAGCGTGTAGCCGCGGTAGTGCTCGCCGGAGAGGTCGTTGAGCAGGGCGCCGAGGTTCTCGTGCCAGCTCGCCTCGCCGCCCTCGGGCACGGACATGGCCGCCCCGATCTGGGCCTCGGTGTCGCCGTTGGCGCCGCCGTAGACCATGGAGAGGCAGGCCACCATGGAGAAGGGGGGAGAAGAAGAGGTTGCCGTCGTCCATGGCCTGGACGGTCTGCAGCATGTCCCAGGCGAACTCGTTGTTGCCCTCCACGATGGGGGCGAGGGCGCCGGTCTTGGAGTCCACGAGGCGATCGTCGGCGGGGTGGCAGCCGATGGAGGTGAGGGCGAGCAGGGCGAGGGCGGACGGGAGAGCGCGGTTCATGGGGTGCTCCTTGGAGCGGGGTGGGTTGACCGCTGGTAATGCACGGGCCGTGCCAAACGGTAGAACGTCTGTTTTTCGCCGTCAACCCCGGCCGACCGCGATCCCTGTGTCAGACTCCTGGGCCCACACCCGCGCCGCCGCCTCCGCCACCCCGCCCCCCATCCAGGCCCGCGCCGTCAGCTCCTCATGGGCCGCCGCGCGCACCTCGGGCTCGGCGCCGCCCATCACGAAGGAGCGCCCCGCGATCCTGAGCATGGGGATGTCGTTGACCCAGTCGCCCACGGCCACCACCTCGGCCAGGTCACAGCCCACCGTGGCGCAGAGGTCCTGGAGCGCCCGACCCTTGTCCACCCCGGGGGCCCGCACCAGCAGCCCCCGCTGCAGGCCCTCGTCGGCCGCCCCGGGGGCGAGACGGATGGCAAAACCGTCGCAGGAGAAGCGCCCGTCGGCCCGCACCGCCGCCACCGCCGCGTCGGCCTGCTCCGGAGATCCCGCCGCCACCACGATGGAGATGCCGGGCGAGCCCCGCCAATGGGGCAGCGCGCGCACGTCCTCCACCTCCAGGATGGCCGGGGTCCAGTTGCGCACATAGCGGGCGAGGGCGCGGCCGTGGTGGTCGTGGCGCAGGCGGTCCTGGGCCAGCAGGAACAGATCCAGGGGCCGCAGCGCCAACAAGCCGAACAGAGCCCGCGACGCCTCTCCCTCGAGCCGCCGGTGGGCGAGCACCCGGCCGCTCGCCGGGTCCACGATCTCGGCGCCATCGGCGCAGACCAGCGGATCGCGGATGCGCAGCTCCTCGGCCAGCGCCCGGACCCCGCTGTACAGGCGCCCCGTGACCAGGCAGACCCGCACCCCGCGGGCCTGAAGGCGCGCGATGGCGGCGCGATCGTCGGGGTGGACGGAGCCGTCACGGCGGCAGAGCGTGCCGTCGAGATCGAGAGCGAGGAGGCGGGGGGGGGCGGGCATGGGGGGCTGCTATCAAGAAACAGCGCGGCGAGACCGACAACGAGGCCAGCGTAGACCTCTCCGCCGTCTGCCTGTGACGCGCGCCCCCGGGTTGGGGTAGGATCATCCCTCCCCCTGCCCGGAGCCGACCATGTCCAGGAAGCTGCTCTTCGCCCTCCTCTTCCTGACCTCCTGCGGCGGCGTCAAGGTGATCCGCACGCCCGAGTACCGCAAGCTCAAGGCCATGCCGCCGGATCTCGGCATCGTGCTGGCCGGCGACGCCACCTTCGAGTGGAACAAGACCACCAAGCGGCGCGAGAACGAGGTCGTGGGCACCTCCCTCTGCCCGCGCCTGGTCCACTACCTGCGCTCCACCGACACCTTCGGCCTGGTCTCCTGCGTGGTGGTGCCCGCCGCCAACGTGGGCCCGGAGCGCGAGCTCGAGGAGGGCGGCCGCAAGGCCTTCCTGCCCGAGGACGGCGCCAGCTTCGCGCTGGACCGCCGCACCCCCGCGGCCGTCCTGATCATCCAGGACCTCAAGGTGCTCAACGACATGACCCCGGACGACCGCGAGGCCAAGTCCGACTGGACCGCCACCAAGCTCGCCTTCCCCGTCTTCGGCTCCTTCGCCTGGTGGGACAACCAGCAGGGCGCCCTGATCGCCTGGGGCGCGCTCGACGGCCAGCAGGTCAGGGCCGGCACCGAGCGCGGCGAGCCCCGCTGGGACGACGTGGCCTGGGATCTGACCCGCTGGATGGGCGACGGGATGCCCTTCAAGTTCACCTGGTGAGCCAGCGGGCGAACAGCGCCCCGCAGTCCAGCTCCGTGGGCCCACCCTGGGCCAGCTTCTCGGCGTCCAGGCCATGCCCCGCCAGCTCGCGGGCTTCGGCGCGGAAGATGCGGCGACCCGCCACGGCGTCCACCTCGGGGTGGAACTGCGTGCCGAGCAGGCGGCGGTTGGGTTCCTCGAAGGCCTGCACCGCGCTGTGATCGTCGGCGGCCAGGATCGCGGCGCCGGACGGCAGGGCCACCACCTCGTCGAAGTGGTACTGCCAGACCACCGCCTCCGGTGCGACCCCGAAGACCGCCTGGCCTTCGGCGCTGAAGCGCGCCGGGAGAAAACCCGCCTGCAGGCCAGTGGGGCAGCGTCGCACGGCCGCGCGGCCGCCGAGGGCGCGGCACAGGAGTTGGTGCCCGTAGCAGATCCCGAGCTGCGGAATCCCGCGCGCCACCGCCTCCCGCACCAGCGCCATGGCGCCCGCGACGAAGGGCGGATCGTCGTTGATGGAGTGGGCCGAGCCCGTGTGGATCACGTGGGACACGCCGCCCAGCGGTGGCAACGGACCACCGTCGAGCTGGGCCCAGGTGACCAGCGGGGTGCCCTGCGGCAGCCAGCGGGCCGTCAGCGGGCCCTCGGTGCGGTCGGTGGAGTAGTCGAGCAGCAACACGCGGGGCATGGCGGGCTCCAGAGGGCCGGATCCTATCCGCCCGCGGGCAGCCCACGCCCGAACCTACCGGTTTGCGGTCAGCCCCCTGATGAACTGACCACTTCCGCCTCCATCCGCCGTGCGCCTCTACCAAAAGGCACGTTCATCCGTCGGCTCACCGAGGAAACTGCGGCAGGTGGTAGGTTCACTTGAGTCCTGATCGCACGACGGTAGGTTCGACCCGGGCCTGATCGCACCGGGTCGCCCCTCGGCCCGGTCCCTCGGGATACGCTCCCTCCCGGAGGTCCCCATGCGCCTGCCCCTCGCCTGCTTCCTGTCCCTCGCCCTCTTCGCCTGCGGCAAGGACGACCCGCCGGACGACACGGGCGACCCCGCCGTGACCGACGCCGACGGCGACGGCGTGCCCACGGCCGAGGACTGCGACGACAGCGACCCGGAGGTCGGCGCGCCAACCCCCCGCTGGGTCGACGCCGACGGCGATGGCTTCGGCGATCCGGCCGGCCAGCGCGACGCCTGCCCCGGTGAGGCCGGCCTGGTGGACAACGGCTACGACTGCGACGACGCCGATCCCGGCCTGCCCCTGTACGTGGATCAGGCCACGGGCAGCGCCGGCGGGGCCGGCTCCGCCACCGACCCCATGGCCGACATCCCCACCGCCGTCGCCACGGGTGCCGGCTGCGTGGTGGTGGGCCCCGGGACCTACCCCGGCGGCCTCTCGCTCAGCGCCGATCTGCTGCTGGCCAGCCTCGCGGGCCCGGAGACCACCGTGATCGACGCCGACGGCGCGGGCCCCGCCGTGGACGTCACCGCGGGCAGCGTCACCATCGCTGGCTTCAGCCTGACCGGCGGCACGGGCGCGGTCTCGGGCTCCGACACCCTCGGCGGCGGGATCAACGGCCGCGGCGCCACCGGCCTCAGGATCGAGGACTGCGTCATCAGCGGCAACACGGCCGAGTACGGCGGCGGCGTCTTCGGCCCCGAGGCCGGCACCCTGGAGCTGGTGGACACCGTCATCAGCGACAACGTCGCCGAAGCCTCAGGTGGCGGTTTCTACGCCCTGGCCTTGCACATGGAGGGCGGCGCGGTCACGGGCAACAGCGCCATCTACGGCGGCGGCGGCCTGCTGGACCAGGGCGAGGGCAGCATCGACGGCACCCTCTTCTCCAACAACGAGGCCACCCAGGGCGGCGGGATCATGCTCTCCCGCGAGGCCAGCCTCACCGGCGGCACCTACGACCAGAACGCGGCAGAGAAGGGCGGCGGCCTCTACCTCAGCACGGGCTGCTCCATGAGCGGCGCCAGCGCCACGGGCAACAGCGCCACCACCCACGGCGGCGGGGCCTACCTGCAGACCGACTGCAACCTCACCGGCGCCACCCTCACGGGCAACAGCGCCGAGCGCGGCGGCGGGGCCTACCTGGAGACCGGGACCTCCCTGGCCGACAGCGCCCTCACCGACAACTCCGCCAGCACCTACGGCGGCGGCCTGCACGCCAGCGGAGACGTGGTCCTCTCCGGCCTGACCCTGGAGGGCAACCAGGCCGCCTCCCTGGGGGGCGGCGCGCTCCTGGCCGATGGCACCTTCACCGTCTCGGCGCTCGCGGCCGATGGCAACGAGGCCGGCACCACCGGCGGCGGCCTGTACCTGTACCAGGCCACCCTGGTGGCCGACGGCGCCGAGATCACCGGGAACAGCGCCGAGTTCGGCGGCGGCCTGGGCATGGAGTCCAGCCACCTGCAGGATCCCGCCCAGAGCCTGGCCGTGTACGGCAACGCGGCCGAGAGCTACGGCGGCGGCGCCTACCTCGACGGCGAGGGTTCATGGAACGGCGGCGCCTTTGGCGGCAACGATGCCCTGCACGGTGGGGGCCTGTTCATCGGCGGCGCCACACCCTCACGGGCGCCTACATCGGCGGCAGCCACGCCACCGGCAACGGCGGCGGCATGCTGGCGAACGCGGACGTCACCGTCACGGACACCGTCTTCAGCGGCAACTACGCCACCGACGGCGCGGGCCTGCTCATCGCCTCCTCGGCCCTGGGTGTGCTCTCCGCCTGCCAGGTGGTGGGCAACCAGGCCACCGGGCACGGCGGGGGCGCGCGGGTGGACGGCCGCCTGCAGTCCGACGCCACCGACTGGGGCGCCAACGTGGGCGACAACAGCCCCGAGGATGTGTGGGCGGGCGGCGCGTTCGACTACGAGGGCAGCGCCAGCTTCACCTGCACCTCCGGCGGCTGCTCCTGATCACTCCCCCGCGCACAGCCCCGCGGTGTCGTCGTCCCAGTCGGCCAGGGCGCCGACGATGATGCGCTGCACCGGCTCGTCGGCGGTGGTGCCGAAGCCCCCGAAGTCCGCCTCCCGCCACATGCCGTAGGCGTGCAGGATCTCGCCTGGGACGCGCTCGTAGAACAGCTCGATCTGGTAGTCCTGGGTCATGGACTTGTTGGAGCCCTCCTCCATCACGGCGGCCGCGGGCATCCAGGAGCGGGCCAGCAGGAGGGGGCCCCAGGGGGAGTCCTCCGCTCCCAGGTCGGGCACCCAGCGCAGCCCGCCCTCCACCTCGGCGTCGTAGGAGGTGCCGAGGATGGAGGCCGCGTAGTCCACGTGCCAGGAGAGCCAGGGCTCCTCCCGCGCCTCGTAGTCCGCCAGGCTGCTGGTGTAGCTGCGGTCGTAGGTGTCGTAGGAGCCGGGGTACTGCTCGGCCTGGTCCAGAGCGTAGAGGATGGGCTCGAGCCGGGCCAGGGTGCAGGGGAAGGTGCGCACCAGGTACATGCCCTGGGCGCCCGCGATGGCGACGCCGGCACGGCCCACCAGCGCGGCGTCCTCATCCGTGAGGGGGGTGAGGGTGCCGTCCATCTTCTCGCTCAGGGCATCGCCGCCGACCACCTCGTGCAGGTTGCGGGCCGCCTCGGCGATCTGATCGTCGTAGCCCTGCTCGTAGCCCTGCCAGAGGTAGTGCAGCAGGCCGTCCAGATCCGCGGGCGCGGGCCCCATGGGCCGGCAGCCGGTGGCGAGGACGAACAGAAGGAAGCTAGAGGCTCGCATGGGGGCTCCTGTAGCGCCGCCCCCACGCCACCGTCCACCACGAGACGTCCATGCGCCGCGCCCTCCCCCTCCTTTTACTGCTCAGCGCCACGCCGGCCCAGGCTGCCGCGCCCCACAAGCTGGCCCTGCTGGTGGCCATCGCCGATTACCCCGACGAGAGCGGCTACAAGGACCTCGACTCCCACCACGACCTGCGCCTGCTCACGGGCGCGCTCCGCCGCCAGGGCTTCGCCCGCGACGACATCGCCGTGATCCAGGACTCCGACGCCACCCGCGAGGGGATCCTGGCGGGCATCGCCGCCCTCACCGAGCGCGCCGCGCCCGGCGACATCGTCCAGGTCCACTACTCGGGCCACGGCCACCAGGTGCCCGACGACGACGGCGACGAGCTCGACGGCTACGACGAGGTGCTGGTGGCCTGGGGCGCCCCCGCCCGCTGGGACGACGGCTACCACGGCGAGCAGCACCTGCGGGACGACGATCTGGGCGCGGCCCTGGCCAAGCTGCGCGCCAGGCTCGGCCCGGACGGCCAGCTCCTGGTCACGCTGGACTCCTGCTACTCGGGCTCCGCCACCCGCGGCGCCGACGAAGAGCTGCCCGCCCGCGGCGTGACCACCCCCCTGGGCCTCCCCGCCCGCGGCGCCGACGGCCAGGACAGCGGCGCCGGCTTCGACGCCCCGCCCCCCTCCGACGAGCTGGCCCCCATGGTGGTGCTCTCCGCCGCCAGCCACGACCAGTTGGCCCACGAGACCCGCGACCGGCGTCATGACGGCGAGATCGTGGGCGGCCTCTCCCTGGCCTACAGCCACGCCATGGCCAGGCTCCACAAAGGCGAGAGCTACCGCGCGCTGTTCGCGGCCGTGCAGGCCGAGATGGCCACCAGCGTCCCGCGCCAGACCCCGCAGATCGAGGGCGCCATCGACGCCGTGGTGCTCCGCGGCGAGATCGTCGAGCAGGCCCCCTGGCTGGCGGTCACGGCGGTGGACGAGGCCGGCGTGACCGTGGAGGGCGGCACCCTGCTGGGGATCCTGCCCGGCACGGAGCTGGCCTTCCTGCCCCCGGGCACCGCGGATCCCGCCCAGGGCAAGCCCATCGCCACGGGCACGGTCCAGAGCGCCACCCCCGACGGCGCCAAGGTCACCCTCACCGCCCCCGCCCCGGCGGACAAGCTCCAGACGAGCTGGGCCTTCGTGACCAGGGCCTCCCTCGGCGACCTGGCCGCGCGCGTCTCCCTGGCGGACAGCCTGCCCCGCGCCATCCGCGACGGCCTCGCCGCCCGCCTGGCGGACAACGGCCTGGTGCGCCTGACCGACGAGCAGCCCGATCTCTCGCTGGGCTGGGCCAACGGCAAGCTCGAGGTGGTCACCGCCGATGGCGACGCCATCACCTGGACAATCGAGGGCGACCTCACCGAGGCCCTCCAGACCCACCTGGTGGCCTACGCCCGCGCCCTCTACCTCCGCCGGTTGGAGCTCTCCGGCCGCGGGATCGACGTCGGGGTCACGGTGGTGCCCGCCGAGGCCCACTTCAACGCCGCGGGCGACTTCGAGGGCTGCTGCGCCCTGCCCGAGGAGCGCTGGCCCGTGGAGGCCGGCCTGCTCACGCTGCGCGACGGCGACGCCTGGATGCTGCGCCTGCAGAACCGCGGGGCCGTCCCCGCCTGGGTCACCGTGCTCGACCTGCCATCGGACGGCTCCCTCACCCAGCTCTGGCCCGACCCGCAGCAACGCGCCTCGGACAACGAGCTGGCCCCTGGCCGGACCCAGCTCCTGCAGGACCCCTGCTTCGTGGCCCAGGCGCCCTACGGCAACGACGTGATCAAGCTCCTGGCCACCCGCGAGCCCCTGGATTTGCGCCCGATCCTGGACAACGGCCCGGTCTCCGCCGGCACCCGCGGCACCGAGCCGGGGCCGCTGGAGCTGCTGCTGGGGGATGCGCTCGACGAGCACCGCACCCGCGGCGCCGGGGCCCTGCGCATGGCGCCTGGGAGCGCGGCCACGAGCACGGTGGTGGTGCGGGTGGTGGCGGCGGAGTAGCTCGCGGCCCGCCGCGGATCTCCTGGACGGTCGGGCCCTGGACCCTCCCGGCCAGGTGCCCCTCTACGGCGCCCGGTCGGCCACCAACCAGGCACCCAACCGGGACCAGGGCACGACCTCGATCCCCTCCCTCGTGGCGGGCTCATCACCTCCAACCACCAGGGCGCATCGCAAGGTGCCGTGCGCGACCTCCTGGTCGGGTAGGCCAGGGAGGTTGCCCTCCCCGGACTACCCGACCGCTCGAAGCGGTCCGCACGGGTTCGGGGGTGGGACCATCCAGGCGTTGTGAGGGCTACTCGAAGCGCACGCCGTGGACGTAGAGCTGGTGGACCGGAGGGGCGCCGTGGATCTTGTAGGACGAAGTGGAGAAGCAGACCTTGCGCAGGTTGGCCATCAGGTCCCTGGCCTCACCGCTGATGTCGATCGGCAGCGTAGTGAGCTTGTCCGTCCCGAGAGCCCCGTCGTAGACGATGCGGTGGCCGTTGTGCTCCTGCCAGTTGAACTTCTCGAGCTTGATCTCGATGTTCTGGTGCGGCCCCTCGCTCTGGAGGGTGACGTACATGGTCGAGGCCGAGCGCAGGTCCTCGTCGTGGCTCGAAATGATGCAGACACCGCCGAATCCGCTGGAATTCGGGGCTGCCAGGCGCACCCCGATCCGGCCGTTCAGCTCCTCGAAGCTGGCTCGGAACCCCTGTTCCTGAAAGGCGATGTAGGTCTCGCTGGAGAAAGCAGGGACCAGCCTCAACGCGTCCCGCGACTCGACACCTGCGCTCGGCACCTCCGTACTCGCAGGCTCGTTGGCGGCCACGGCAGATGGCGTGGGGGGTGTGATCTGCACCTCGACCAATTGGGAGACGGGGCGAAGCCCCGCCTTCGCGGTGAGCTCGACGATGTTGTTCCCGCCGCAGCCCTCGGGCGCGAGGAAGGTGGCCATCGTCGGCACCGCGGGGTCGGTCACGACGGTACCGCGGCAGTCCTCCGGATCGCTCTTGACCACCTCCCAGTGGATTTCGTCCACCGATCCTTTCTTCTCGGCCATCAGGGCCACGTTGCCTCCGCTGCCCACCGTGGCCGTGTGGTTGGTGAGCGTGATGGTCCCACCGCAGCCAGCGAAGAGAGCCAGGGCCGGGATGGCGGTACGCAGCATGGTCTCGGGGGTCATGGTCACTCCTTTGAAGGGGAAGGGGTCACGGGGGGGTCGTTCTGGAGGACTACGTTGCCGCTGCCATCGGTGCTCGCTCCGGGGTATCCCCACCACCAGATCCTGGGCGTGAGGCTCCAGGAGAGCCTGCAGGACTGACCCCGGGGGAGGTCCCTCAAGCCCTCCATGGTCTCGATGGGGACCGCGATTGGACGGCCCCGGTCGAGGAACCAGCGGGTGTGTAGCCGGTCGTACCAGGCGAGGTCGAAACCACGCGGGCTCCGGCAGGAGATCGCCGCGCGCACCTGCACCGGACCGAGCAGCAGCCCCCGTCCCTCGTTCAGGCTGCTCTCGGTCGCGATGCCCAGCATGTCGGAAGGGTGGATCGGCTGGGTCTGCCGCTCCTCGAGCTGCCGCTCGTTCGCCCCGTGGGGGTCGACCAGGAACGCACGGTGTCCATGTACGCCGCCCCACAGGACCGTTCCCAGGTGGAGCAGAGGAACGGCGGCGGCGATGCCCAGCGTAGCACCTGCCATCATGCGTCGGGCGATCCTGAGGTTTGCGGGCACCTGCCACCAACGCCGCGGCGCCACCTCGCAGACGACCCTACCCGGCTCATCGCTCTCTCTCTCGAAATAGTGGCCGAAGATCCTCACGGCCGCCTGATCCGCGTGGATCTTGGAGCGTCTGGCGTTGTGCTTGCAGAGGCCGCGCTTCTCGGGCAGGCCGCGGACCCGGAAAAAGTTGGGCTCCTCGAAATAGGCCCAGAGCCACTCCCAGAGCCAGGTGCAAGCGATGGCCTCGTGCAGCTCACCCTTGATGTAGAGGAAGGCCTCGCAGCCCTGCGGCAAGGCCGAGCCCATGGCTTTCCGAACGCGCTCTCCGTGGCAGGAGAGCCATACGAGCACCGTGGGCTGCATGAAGCGCCAGCCCTGGACATCCGCCGCCGTGCCCACGTACCCATCGAGTGCGAAGGTGGCCTGGGTATCCCCGCCCGGCCCCTCGCCCATGAAGATCACCACGCGCTTGTCCCAGGTGTCTCGAGGGTTCCCGCTTCCCCCCAGGATCGCTGCCAGCTCTTGCGGGCTCAAGCATCGGCCCTCCTGGGGGGAGCGGTGCTCCACGCGCGCCGCCAAGGACTCGCTGCGCAACCGCGCCTCGACCGCCTCGCGCAGGTGGTACTTGGGCCCCCACGCCGCGACGAGGTTCTGCATCTCGTAATCCTTCCAGACATCCTTCCCGAAGACCGTGAGCACCAGGGCGCGACCGCTCATGGCAGCACCGGGATGACCAACGTGGAGCCACCCATGATCAGGCACAGCTCCCAGGCCAGCGCCCCGGACAGATCGATTCGGCGGGTGTTGTCCCCCGGCGAGGCGCCGCGTCTGGTCCGCCACCGCAGGTCGGGGGCGCGGTACCCGGAGGAGCGCTTGGTGGCGGCATCCACGCATCCGGCGGGCTCCCACCCGGCTCGTGGAAGCGGAGCCTCGGGAGTCGCGACCAGCTCCACCTGGAGCCATCCCTTGTCGGGCTCCACCCGGATCGCCACCGCACACGGGCTCCCTCCGATGTGGATGGTGGCGCTGGGCGCCCGCATCACCAGCTCCCAGCCCGGCGGGCCCATGGCGGCCTGATAGCCGGGATGTCTGGCCTCCGCGAGGTGGGGGGTGGACCAAGCCCGATCATCCACGAGCGCGGCCGGGTGCACCGGGGGTAGGTAGACCACCTCGCCGTGGCGCTCTCTGGCGACGGGCGCGCTCCCGGCGTCCGCATCCGCCTGCAGCCGGTCCAGGCAGCGCTGCGCGACCCCCGCGAGCGGGTCGCCGGGGTCGACGTCCCGCAGCAGCGCCTCTGCCCGCGCGAGCTGGCCCGTCCCGCGGGCGGCCCAGGCACCCACCAGGCGGGTGTCGGCACGCCGGCTCCCCGCCAGCGCGTCACGCAGCGCCGGTCCTCCGATCCAGTGGGTCTTCTGCAGGCGGTGGTAGTGATCCGCGAGCCGGATCGACGCGAACGCGCCCGGGGGTGTGCCGGCGGTGGCGCCGAGGAGGTGCCACAGTGCGGTGGAATCGGCGCCGCGGGCCCGCAGGGCCGTGACCGCGCGGCAGAACTGCCGCGCACCGTCGAGCAGGGCATGGGTCAGGAGCGCAGGTGCCTCCACCAGGGGCATCGCAGCCGTGAGCCGCTCGTTCAGCGTCCCCTCACCGGCCGGCCAGTCCGCCACCCGCTGGCGTGCGCGTCGGCGCTCCCCAGCCTGGAACAGCCAGGACCTGGCGGTCGTCAGCGCTGCCTCCGCCCCGCCGACCGTGCCGCACCAGCGGCTGCCCCCGCTGTCGAGGGAGAGCTCGCGCGCCGCCAGATCGAGATGCCATGTGTCCCCCGCGATGCTCCATTCCAGCCAGCGCGCCTCACCTTCCGGATCCAGCTCGAGGTCGAGGGGCACCGCGCCCAAGCGCTGGCCCCGGACCGTGGCCGAGACCGCGAGGTGCTCCCCGAGGACGGCTCGGGAACCGCCCGTCTGGACGATCTCACCGAAGGTCAGGGCGAGGGCCAGCGCGACGAGGCAGTCGTCCGCCGCCGGGCGCCCCCCCAGGTACAGGGACAGCCGTTCCAAGGGTGCACCGGCGGGGGTGGCCAGGGGGTTGGCCAGCAATGACCGGATCGCCAGGATCGCGGGCGCCACCTCCACGACGGGCTCCAGCATCACCGCCGTGGTGGCCTCGCCGGGCTCGCGCAGGGCCTCCAGGGCCTCGGCGAGCCCCTCCAGGGGGAGGCCGTTGGGGGGCCGCCACAGGGTGAGCGTGCTCTCCTGTGCGGGCCAGGTGAGCCGGCCGCGTGTGCCGGGGGGTGCATCATCGAGCGACACCGGCTCGCCGGGCGGAGCGGCCGCGTCCAGCAGATCGACGGCTGCGTGGATCTCGACGTCGCCGTCACGCAGGAGGTGGAAGACCTTGCTCGGGGGGGTCATCGGGTCGACTCCAAGATCGCTTCGAGGGTCGAGCCCTTCGCGTAGGTGGGCAAACCGGCGTCCTTCCGCTCGCGGAAGGGGTCACGTTTGATCAGTTGGAAGACGAAGTCGTTGACCTGGACAACCTGCTGGAACTCCAAAGGCCCGGGGGGGTCGTGGTGTTGCAGGCGCTCGATGACCAGGGGATAGGAGCCGTCGGGGAGGGGGTTGTGGTACTGCATCTCCGGGGCGAGGTCCCCCAGGCAGATGGTCACGGTGTTGCCTCCCCTGCTGGCCAGCGTGGCACGCAGTGAGCCCCCCGCGCATTCGAGACGGACGCACTTGTCATCCTCGTTGAGCCCCTTTCCGCTCACCAGCGCTACCTGGCGTCCGCGCTCCTCCCGCGACGAGTGGAACGAGAGGCGGAAGAAGGTCTCGGTATCCGGCTTGAGGCCACTGTCCTCGAGCTGCGCCAGGTGGACGCTCTTCAGGTCGCTGGGCGCAGGTAGCCAGCCGCAGAGCGTGAGGAGCACCGCCAACAGGTGGACGGACATGTCCAGGGTGGCGCCGACGCCATCATAGAAATCGCGCCGCCCCGGTGGGACCACGCCGGCCTCCAGGGACCGCACAGTGGCCCGCTCGGCCCCCGCCAGCAGGCGGCCCACCAGGCCTCCATCCTGGCCTCGGCGCCGGCGTTCGATCAGGCGCAGGGCCCAGCGCTGGGTGTAGTGGTCGATGGCGGCCACCTTCAGGCCAGGGTAGTCCCGGCCAAGCGCCAGCACCGTGGCCTTCAGTTCCTCGAGCTCGGCGCTGTCGGCGGCCAGGGGCTTCTCGAGCGCGACCGTCAGCGGCGCCCGCGCTGCCAGCGGGGCGAGGGTCTGGAGCGCGCGGGGGTAGTGCACCGGGGGAATGGCGACCATCGCGGCGATCCGTACCCGGCCCTCCAGCCGCCCCTCGTCACGCAGCCTCCCCTTGATCTCGTTCAGGCGCGTCTCGATCAGTTGGGTGGCGTCCGCGTCGGGCGGGGTGTGGAGGAAGCGCCGCTCGATCCAAGGCCGATCCAACGCCTCAGCCCGGTCTCCCCAGCGCTCATCGAGAATGTTCATCGGCAGCACGTCCACCAGCACCGTCTCGAACACCTGCGGGGTGTCGTACTTTGGCTCCAGGTCTCGCAGCAGCGGCGCCAGCTTCTCTACAAAGAGGTCCCCGAGGCCGACCAACACAAACACCGTTGGTCCACGCTCCTGCTCCGGTTCCTGCGCCGGAGGACCGGACCCGCCGGGAGGGACGGGCAGGCCGAGGTGGACGGGGGGTGTCCTCCCCTCCAGCAGTGCGCGGAGATTCGGGCAGCAGGCGGGCGCTGGTCCCTCGGGGAGCGGGACATGGCCGATGTCGCCCTTGTTTTCGCCTAGTTTCTGGAAGTACCCGATCCAGCTCAGGAGGGGCTCCGGGGCGTCCGACACGGGTAGCGCAGCCCAGGCGATCTCGGCGTACTCGTTGTGCTTGCCCCCCGCCCAGCAGCGATCCAGCAGGTGGAGGAGTTCATGGGTGGTTGTGTCGTCACCGGCCTCATGGACGATGGATACCGGCTCCGGCACCAGGCTCCTGTCCAGGGAGAGCTGGGCACCCGTCCGACGGGGGACGAGGCCCTGTATCCGGGGCCAGAGCACGAGCTGCCCTTGGTCGCGCCCTGGTTCCGCCAGCGCCCTTCGTTCGAGCTCCGCCACCACGCCGCGGGGGCCCAGGAGGCGCGTGCGCACCTCCGACATGGCCTGCTCGGGCTTGTCAGGCGAGCGGTCGGTCACCTCCACCGCGAAGCGCTCGACACCGATGGGGCTCCGGTCGTCCAGGGCGTGGAGCAGGCGCGCGCACTCCGGCCGTCGCGCGCTGTGCACCCCGACCCAGAAGCGACCCTTGTCCACCTCGATGACCAGACGCTCGCGGTGCAGGCGGAGGAAGATGTCGCGTGGATCGAGGACCCGACGGTCATCGAGCGCGGAAAAGGTGACGTAGGTCGTTGGTCTTCCAGAATGGAGGGCCAGCGCCTCCACCACTCCGGGGTGGCGCGACCCCAGCACCAGCTCCGCGACGCCCCCCCCGGTCCCCCAGGGGATCTCCCGCAGCTTCTCCAAGGCGTCGTCCAGGTCGGGGCGCATCAGCCCTGCCACCAGGCGACCCGTGCGGCACAGCAGCACCGCATCCGCCCGCTCCGGCGTCCGGCGGAGGAGCAGAATACCGGCATCCTCCCAGGGGTCGAGGACCCCATCCCACAGGCAGCGGTGCTCCTGGACTCCCCGGATCCAGAGCTTCCCGCCGGTGTCGAGTCCGCAGCCCCCCACGGGCCGCCAGGCCTCCGGCTCGCCGACGACCGCAGCATCCAGGACGAAGGGGAGCACCCGGAGGGGCGCGTTGGCACTGGCCAACTCCTCCATCCCCGCGGCCAGGGCGCCGCGATCGACCTCCTCGAGCAGAAAGGCCGCGTCCAGGGAGGGGGCGCCCCTTGGGATGGCCGCGATCTCGAGCGCGTGGCCGAGGAAGCTCCTCATGAAACCTGGTTTGTCGTTTCCGTCGGACATGGCATCGCTCCAGGAACAGACGCACCCATCGACAGGTGAAGTATAGCAGCGGGAGATGACGAGGAGATGACGAGGAGATGACGAGCACGCCAACGTTGCGTTGCCCCGGAAGATGCATGCCAGATCGCGGAGGGCTTCGTACGCTCCTTTTCGCGGGGAGAGGTGTCGAAACGTCGAACCCTTCGTCGACCGGTCTTCGTCGCTTCGACACCCCCTCCGCTGGGCAGCCCCTACCGATCCCGCACCATCACCGGCGCGTTCACCACGTGGATGAAGTCCGCCACCAGGTCGCCCTCGCCCAC
>JBDRKM010000375.1:0-2376 GCA_043814015.1 Pseudomonadota bacterium | reverse complement strand
CCGGCGGCCACCCCGGCCGCACCGCCGCCCTCTTCGCCCAGGCCCGCCGCGCCCTGCGCGCCACCGCCCAGCACCGCGAGGCCCTCTGGCAGGACCGCGCCTTCCTGTCCGGCGTGGCCGCCCGCTCCGGCGGCGATCTGGGCCCCGACGACGTCCAGGCCGTACTGGACCACGCCTGGCTGCAGGCCTCGCAGCGCACCGAGGAGGAGCTCTGGTACGTGGACCCCGAGCGCCTCGCGACCCTGGACGGCCAGGCCATCGACGACGGCACCCCCCGGGAGGTGGCGGGCACCGTGGACCCGGAGGACCTCCCCGTCCTGCTGGCCATCCGCCTGCTGGAGCTGGGCCCCCCCCGCCCGCGCGGCGGCCGCATGCCCACCTGGGACCACCTGCTGGTGGACGAGCACCAGGAGCGCGCCGCCATCGAGCTGTTCGCCCTCGGGGGCGTGCTCGCACCGGGGGCCGACCTCACGCTCAGCGGCGACCGCGCCCAGCGGGTGGACCGGAGCGGCCAGACCGCGGCCCAGGGCGATCTGGGCGCGCTGCTGGGACGCGCCGCCCTCCTCCCCGTGCGTCTGCGCCTCTCGCATCGCGCCACCGCCGAGATCGGGGCCTTCGCCCACGCCGTCCTCGGCCCCCTGGCCGCCGGTCCCGAGGAACCCGCCATCCACCACGGCCCCCCGGTGGCCGTCTCCCGCTACGGCGGGGCCGGCGAGGCCCTGGCCGCCCTCGTCGCCGCCCTCGTCGCCCCACGCGCCACCGGCTCCCGCCCCGAGGTGGCCATCATCGCCCGCGACCCCAACGGCGCCCGACGCCTGTTCGCCGTCCTCGACGCCGCCCTGCCCGCCCGCCTCGTGCTGGCCGGCGACTTCACCTTCGGCCGCGGCGAGCTCCAGGTCACCTGGGTCGGCCAGGTCGGCGGCATGGAGTTCGACACCGTGGTGGTCCCCGACGCCGACGCCTGGACCTACCCGGAGGACGACGACGCCCGCCGCCACCTCTACGTGGCCCTGACCCGCGCCCGCCGGCAGCTCTGGGTCCAGTCGCCGGGGGAGGTGAGCTCACTGTTGCCGGCGGAGGTGTAGCGGTGCGCCACCGTCACGGGCGCTCCTTCGCGCGTGGCTTCGCGTCGGTGAACGCGCTGCGAGCGCCTCCACGGCGGGGCCGCCGAGCCGCATGTGCAGAACGCGGACAAATCCCTCCTGTCCCAGATCGTGGCGCCGGTGTGCGAAGCGCCTCGCAGAGCGTAGGTCCCTCACCCCCTGACTCGATCCGCCACGCGGTCGGTACTCGGCTCTCCGCCACCTGAGCGGCGAGTACGGGCCGCCACGCGGCCGGTACTCGGCTCTCCACCACCTGAGCGGCGAGTACGGGCCGCCACGCGGCCGGTACTCGGCTCTCCACCACCGGAGTGCAGAGTTCTCGCCGCCGCTGGTCCGCCCGCTGGAGTCCCCACCGGACGCTCCTTCTGCGTGGGGGGAATCGGCGCCACGATCTGGGACAGGAACATTCCTCTGGAGACATGGCGGGCACCGCCGTCAGCAACGCAGGAGACGTGAACGGAGATGGGCTGGACGACATCCTGGTGGGGGCGTACTGCGATTCATCCATCGCCGAGCGCGCTGGCGTGGTCGGCCATGACCCAGGGTTCGGCCAATCGGCGAGTTTTCGGCCTTGAAGGTAGGAGCATTTTCCGGGGCGCGACCAAGCGCCCCGCGCCGCCCATCAGGCGGCGAAGATGGGGGGGGAGGGCGCGTGTCGCGCCCGATCAGGGGGGGAAGAATCTGTCGTCGGGGGGCGGAGCCCCCCGCATACCAAAAAAGGGCGAGGTCCTCGTTGAGGCCGTGGCCGAAACGTGGACCGTAGCCGCGTGGTCTCCCTCGTGCTGGCCGTGCTGGTCCACCGAGCGGCGCACGGTTCCTGAACCAGGACAGGCGCACGGCGGGCTTCCCTCGGCGCACGACGGAGCCCGGGTGGCGCGGCCCGCCCCCGCTTCGGCCCTGACCCCGGCGCTACGCCGCCGCTACCGGCCCCACCCGAGTTCTCCGGAGACGACCGCAGTCCCCTTGCAGCAAGACCGGCACCGGATGCGGCGCCATGCGGCGCAGCAGCCCGAAGACCCGCCGCATGGCCGGGCTGGTGCCGATCATGGTGCCGAAGGACTCCGCCTCGTCCTGCTCGTGATCCGTGACCCGCTGGATCTTGAACTCGCTCTCGCCCGCGGAGAAGACCTCGCCGGGCAGCAGCGGCATGAGCCCGCGCACCCGCTCGTGGTCCACCGTGACCGCACCGCGTTCGGGCTGCACGATGACCCGACCGTGGTTCACGAGCAGGCGGAAGTGGCGCTCGAGCAGGGCCGGATCCGGGACGTTGAGG
>JBDRKM010000374.1:0-4827 GCA_043814015.1 Pseudomonadota bacterium | reverse complement strand
TCCTGGTCGATGCCGTCGTACCAGATCTCGGTGGCGCCGGGGTGCACCGTGGCGTCCGTGTCGTCGCAGTCCGTCGTGGTGTCGTAGCCGTCGCCGTCCGCGTCCGTGGTGGAGGCCCACACGAGATCGTCCGTGACGCCGTACTGGGCCCCGTTGGCGGTGAACCGGACGGAGGCGATGCGGGTGGTGGAGGTCACCGTGTAGGTCCGCAGGCTCGAGCTCATGGCCGCGGAGGTCGAGGCCAGCAGCGTGCCGCTGGAGTCGTAGGCGGCCAGGGTGGCCGTGCCGCCGAACCTCGATCCGGCGTTCAGGCTGACGCTGGAGGCCCCGCTGGCGAAGATGAAGGTCTCGGTGGTGCCCGTGCCGCAGCTCGTGTTCCACGCCAGGAAGTTGGGCGAGGAGTAGCCGGTGACGTAGAAGTTGCCGCAGTAGTTGAGGACCTCGAAGCCGCCGGACAGCGTCAGGCCCAGGGAGGTGTAGAAGGCGGCCGGGCTGCCCGCGGACGAGAAGACGCAGGGGGCCGAGCGGTCGTCGAAGTTGACGGTGGTGTAGGTGGGGTCGATGGACAGGGGGTAGCGCGCGCCGGCATCCTCCACGACCACGCGGAAGCCGCCGGCGGCGGGCTCGAAGCGCGCGGGGAGCAGCTCGCCGTCGGCGTCCTGGGCGAAGAGGCGCGAGACCAGCAGCGCGCCGCCGTCCCAACCGAGCAGGCCGACGCGCTCGTCCTCGACGGTGGTGTCGGCCTCATGGACGGCGATCTCCAGGGCCAGCGGCCCGGCGCCGGCCGGAGCCTCGGCCACGATCCAGCCCTGCTCCAGGGTGCCGTCCGCGGCGGACCACCACTCGGTGAGACCCGGGAGCGCGTAGGCGATGCCGGCGTGGCAGCCCGGCTCGTCCAGGGCGCAGGCGCGCTCCGCGGGGACGACCTCGGGCAGCGGGGCCAGGGCAACGCCGCGGCCCCAGGCGGCCGTGCGGATCCCCATCAGGCTCCCGTCCTGGTCCACCATGGCGCCCAGCGCGTCGAAGCGGGCCCCGAAGGAGCCCATTTCCACGGCGAAGCCTTCATCGTCGGGGGTGAAGGGGCGGGGCGCCTGCCACAGCAGGGCGTCGCCCAGGGCGGCGCTCGCGGTGGCCAGATCGGCGGCTGGCTCGCGCCCCGGGATCGCGATTCCAGCGACGACGACGGTGTCGTCGGGGGCTTGGCAGGAGACGGCGAGGATCAGGATGGGGAGGAGAAGACGCATAGGGACTCCCTGGGCAGCCATCGATGCCCGATTGTAGACGGGAATCCGGCGGGAGCACCAGCCGCCTTCAGATAAAGTCCGTGCCGATCAGCGCCGCCGCCGGCCTCCTGCCAACGCCAGGCCCGCGAGCAGGGCCAGGGCCGCGAAGGCACCCCGGCCAGGGCCGCTGGCGCAGCCGCCGCCGTTGCCGGGCTTGTCCGTGCCGGTGCCGGTGTCCTCGCCCTCGCACTCCTCGTCGATGTGGCCGTCGCAGTCGTTGTCGATGTGGTCGCAGAACTCGTAGGCGTTGGGGTAGATCCAGCCGTCGGCGTCGTCGCAGTCGCCGCCCTCGGCGGTGTAGCCGTCACCGTCGGCGTCGCCGCTGTCGCCCTCGTCCACCTCGCCGTCGCAGTCGTCGTCGATACCGTTGGCCGGGTCCTCGTCGGCGCCAGGGTGCACGGCGGAGTCGGCGTCGTCGCAGTCGCCCGCCTCCTCGCTCCAGCCGTCGCCGTCGTCGTCGTACGCCCACTGGCCCTCGTCCACCTCGCCGTCGCAGTCGTCGTCGATGCCGTTGTCGGGGAGCTCCTCGGCGCCGGGCGAGGTGTCGGCCTGCGTGTCGTCGCAGTCGCCGTCGGCCTCGGTGAAGCCGTCGCCGTCGTCGTCGTAGACCTCCGTGCCCTCGTCCACCTCGCCGTCGCAGTCGTTGTCCACGCCGTCGGGAAGCTCCTCGGCGCCGGGGCGGGTGGCCGGGTCCGTGTCGTCGCAGTCGCCGCCGTCCTCGGAGTAGCCGTCGCCGTCGGCGTCCACCGCCTCGTCGTCCACGGAGCCGTCGCAGTTGTCGTCGATGCCGTTGTCAGGGATCTCGAAGCTGTCCGGGGACACGGAGGCGTCCGCGTCGTTGCAGTCGCCGTCGATCTCGGCGTAGCCGTCGCTGTCGTCGTCGTAGACCTCCGTGCCCTCGTCGATGAGGCCGTCGCAGTCCTGGTCCACGCCGTCGGCCACCTCGGGGTCCGCGGGGGAGACGCCGGGGTCGCCATCGTCGCAGTCGCCGCCCGCCTCCGTGAAGCCGTCCCCGTCGTCGTCGGACCACTCCGTGTCCTCGTCCACCAGGCCGTCGCAGTCCTGGTCGATGCCGTCGGCGTCCTCGGTGGCGCCGGGGAAGATGGTGGGGTCGCCGTCGTCGCAGTCGTCGCCGGCAAACGCGTCGTGGTCGTGGCCGTCGGCGTCCTGGTCGTAGTCGGAGAGGCCGTCGCAGTCCTGGTCGATGCCGTCGTAGAAGACCTCGGTGGCCGCGGTGTGGATGGCGGCGTCCAGATCGTCGCAGTCCGTGCCGCCGTAGGTGTCGGCGTCGAAGCCGTCGAGGTCCTGGTCGTAGTCGCCGGCGCCGTCGCAGTCCTGGTCCACCCCGTCGTACCACACCTCGGCGGCGGCCTCGTTCACGCCCGCGTCCGTGTCGTCGCAGTCGCCGCCGCCCCAGGCCAGGGCGTCGTAGCCGTCGAGGTCCTGGTCGTAGTCGGAGTGACCGTCGCAGTCCTGATCCACCCCGTCGTACCACACCTCGATGGCCGCGATGTTCACGCTGGCGTCGGTGTCGTCGCAGTCGTCGCCGCCCCAGGCGGTCGCGTCGAAGGTGTCGAAGTCCTGGTCGTAGTCGGAGTGACCGTCGCAGTCCTGATCCACCCCGTCGTACCAGACCTCCGTGGCCCCGGTGTGGATGGCGGCGTCCAGATCGTCGCAGTCCGTGCCGCCGTACAGATCGGCGTCGAAGCCGTCCATGTCCTGGTCGAAGTCGCTGGCGCCGTCGCAGTCCTGGTCGATGCCGTCGTACCAGGTCTCGGGCACGCCCTCGTGGATGGCCGCGTCCAGATCGTCGCAGTCCGTGCCGCCGAACGCGCTGGCGTCGTAGCTGTCGAAGTCCTGGTCGTAGTCGGAGTGCCCGTCGCAGTCCTGGTCGGTGCCGTCGTACCAGATCTCCGCCGCGGCCACGTTCACGCTCGCGTCGGTGTCGTCGCAGTCGCTGCCGCCCCAGGCGTCGGAGTCGTCACCGTCGAAGTCCTGGTCGTAGTCGCTGTGCCCGTCGCAGTCCTGGTCCACCCCGTCGTACCACAGCTCGGCGGCCGCGGGGTTCACGGCGGCGGCCGTGTCGTCGCAGTCCGCGCCGCCGAAGGCCGCCGCGTCGTAGCCGTCGAAGTCCTGGTCGTAGTCGCTGTGCCCGTCGCAGTCCTGGTCGATGCCGTCGTACCAGATCTCGGTGGCCGAGGTGTGGATGGCCGCGTCCAGGTCGTCGCAGTCCAGGCCGCCGAACGCCACCCAGTCCTCGCCGTCGCCGTCCTGGTCGTAGTCGCTCTGCCCGTCGCAGTCGCCGTCCACCCCGTCGTAGAAGATCTCGGTGGCGGCCTCGTTCACGCTCGCGTCCGTGTCGTCGCAGTCCGTGCCGCCCCAGGCGTCGGAGTCGTAGCCGTCCAGATCCTGGTCGTAGTCGCTGGCGCCGTCGCAGTCCTGGTCCACCCCGTCGTAGAAGATCTCGGTGGCGCCCGTGTGCACCGCCGCGTCCGTGTCGTCGCAGTCCGTGCCGCCGTAGGCGCTGGCGTCGTAGCTGTCGAAGTCCTGATCGTAGTCGGAGTGACCGTCGCAGTCCTGGTCCACCCCGTCGTACCAGACCTCCGCGGAGCCGGCGTGGATGGCGGCGTCCGTGTCGTCGCAGTCCGTGCCGCCGTAGGCGCTGGCGTCGTAGCTGTCGAAGTCCTGGTCGTAGTCGGAGTGACCGTCGCAGTCCTGGTCCACCCCGTCGTAGAAGACCTCCACGGCCCCAGGGTTCACCGCCGCGTCCGTGTCGTCGCAGTCGGTGCCGCCGTACGCGCCGGCGTCGTAGCCGTCCCCGTCCCGGTCGTAGTCGCTGGCGCCGTCGCAGTCCTGGTCCACCCCGTCGTAGAAGACCTCGGCCGCGCCGGGGTGCACGCTCGCGTCGCGATCGTTGCAGTCGGTGCCGCCGTAGCGGTCGTAGTCGTAGCCGTCGAAGTCCTGGTCGTAGTCGGAGTGACCGTCGCAGTCCTGGTCCACCCCGTTGTACCAGACCTCGGTGGCGCCGGGGTTCACCGCGGCGTCGCTGTCGTCGCAGTCCGTGCCGCCGTAGCTGTCCGAGCGGTAGCCGTCGCGGTCCGCGTCGTAGTCGTCCGCCCCGTCGCAGTCCTCGTCCACGCCGTCGTACCAGATCTCGGCCGCGCCGGGGTTGACGCTCGCGTCGCGGTCGTCGCAGTCCGTGCCGCCGTAGGCGTCGCTGGCGTAGCCGTCGTAGTCCTGGTCGTAGTCGTTGAGACCGTCGCAGTTCTGGTCCACGCCGTCGTACCAGATCTCGGTGGCGCCCACGTGCACGGCCGCGTCCAGGTCGTCGCAGTCGGTGCCGCCGTACGCGCTGGCGTCGTAGCCGTCGTAGTCCTGGTCGTAGTCGCTGAGGCCGTCGCAGTCCTGGTCGATGCCGTCGTACCAGATCTCGGTGGCGCCGGGGTGCACCGTGGCGTCCGTGTCGTCGCAGTCCGTCGTGGTGTCGTAGCCGTCGCCGTCCGCGTCCGTGGTGGAGGCCCACACGAGATCGTCCGTGACGCCG
>JBDRKM010000373.1:0-72917 GCA_043814015.1 Pseudomonadota bacterium | reverse complement strand
GCCAGGGGGTGGTCGGCGGCCACGACGCCTTCGGGAGGCGCGGGGGGCGGCGCGGCGGCCGGGTGGCAGCCGGCGAGCAGCAGGGCCAGCAGCGGAGCGGGCGTCATGCTCGTCTCCCTACCACTCCCCGGCCTCGATCCGGCGGCGTACTTCCTCCTCGAAGGCCTTGCCGTCGGCCTCCCCGGCGCCGGCGTCCTCCAGCCTGATCAGGCCTTCTGCCACGGCGGCCTCGATGGCTGGACCGGGAGCCGTCAGCACGATGGCGGTCTGGTCGCCGGTGGGCAGGGTGACGAAGCGGGAGTCCTGGCCGAGGGCGCGGGCCAGGGTGTTGAGCATGCCGAGCACCGCCGCCAGATCGTACCAGTCGCCGAGATCCCGGGCTGGCACCTCGAAGCGCTCCGTGCCGGTCCAGGCCAGCAGGCGGTAGGCTCCCCCGGGCGCCGCGGGTCTCAACAGGCGCCCGCTGCCGTCGATGATGACGTCCACGGCCACGCCGAGGGGTTCGCCGGCCTCCACGAGGGGCGGGGGCAGCTCCGTGAAGACCACGTCGGCCAGGGGCGGGCCGGCGAGGGCGGCCAGCTCGGCCAGCAGCCCGTCGTGCTCGTTGGGGAACATCCCCGTCTCCACGTCGAACCAGTGACAGGGGCCGCGCTCGGCCAGCAGGTCGGCGGGGGTGAGCCAGGACGCCGCCTCGGTAGCCTCCCGCAGGGGGGCGATGGCGCGGGTGGCCGCCTCCACCTCGGCGCGGGCCCCGAAGCGCGCCAGGGCCGCCACGGTGTCGGCCAGGGTGGGATCGGTGCGCGGCCCCGGGGTCAGGGTGGCGGCGAGGGCGTGGGCCGCGGTCCAGTCGCGGTCGGCCAGGGTGCGCAGGCCGGTGAGCAGCGCCACCGTGGCCTGGCGGTCACCGTCCTGCAGGGCCGAATGCACCACGGCGGGGTCACGCAGGGGCGCCTCGGGGTCGGCGGGCTCCCGGGGCGGCTCGGCGCCGATGACCACGCTCGCCTTGCCGGGGCAGAGGGTCTCACGGGTGTCGGGCTGGGCGCAGTAGGCCGCGAAGATGGCCTTGACGCGGGGATCGGACTGCTCGGACATGCCGGCGATGACCTGCCCCCGGACGCGATCTTCGCGGGCGGCGGCGTGGGCGGCCAGCAGGTCCCGTGCCACGCGCCCATCGTCGAGCTTCCCGTGGGCGACGGCGGCCTGGCGGACCAGCCAGGAGTCGTCACCGGCGGCGATGCGGCCGAGCGCCGCGCCCAGGGCCGGGACGTACTCCGGAGCGGACCCCCAGGCGCGCTCGAACCAGAAGGCGGCCAGGGCGGTATCCGGCGCGACCTCGGTGCGGAAGAGGTCGATGGCATCCGGGCATTCGGCCAGGCGGATCCAGGCCACCCCGGCCCGCGCGGTGCCGGCGGGCTGCTCCTGCACCCAGCGGCGGGCCAGCGCGCAGCTCGCGGGTGCGTCGCAGTAGCGCAGCAGCTCGCCATAGCCCTTCGCCACCTCCGCCACGGGGTCGCCATCGGCCGCGGCGGCGTCCACTGCGGTGCCCAGCTTGTCCCAGGTGGCGGCCTGGCCCTGGCAGAGCTGAGCCCTGACGAGCACGCGCGGGGGCGCGTCGTGCCAGTCGCCGCCGAGCGCCGTCAGGGAAGCTGGCAGGGGACCCGCGAAGCGCGCGGGCGTGGGCTCGGCGGTGCGGGTGGCGGTGGCGTACAGGAAGGGGCCGGAGGCAGCGGGGGGCTCGGCCACGGTGGCGGGCGCCTCCTCGTGCCTGGCACATGCGATCAGCAGCGGGAGCAGGAACAGTGCGCGCACGGTGGGCTCCAGAGGCGGGATGCCGGGGAGATAACGCGGAAAGAGGCCGACATGGAAGCCCTGCGGGGCGACACGGTCCGGGGGAGATGAATCATCTGGGCGGGGTTATGTCGCGGGGAAGCCCTGCGGGGCGACACGGCCCGGAGGAGATGAATCATCTGGGCGGGGTTCTGTCGCGGCGCGCACCTCCATGTTCGCGTGCCCGGTAGCCAAGTCTACTCTTCATCCCCTACAATCCCCGGCACACCCCAATCGGAGCCCCCCCATGTTCATCCGCGTCCAGCAGGCCACCGCCCGGGCCGACCGCGAGGAGGTCTTCCGCTTCCGCTACCGGCTGATGGCCGAGGGCGCGGGGCTCCTGTTGCCCGAGCCCGACCACGCCCGAGCCCAGGCCACCGACGCGCTGGACGAGCACGCCCGCATCCTGGTGGCCGTGGACGAGGCCAGCGGGGCCATCCTCGGCACCCTGCGCTGCAACCTCGGCAAGGACCACCCCCTGCCCCGTGAGCTGGTGGCGCGGCTCGCGCTCGACTCCATGCAGGTGGCCTTTGGCGATGCAGGGCTGGCCTGCATGGGCGCCTTCGTGGTGGAGCCGGCCTACCGCGGTCTGACCGTGGCCTCCAGCTTGCTGGGCGGGCTGTTCGATCTGCTGCTGGACGAGGACGTGGCTCTCCTGGCCTCCCTGGTGGAGCTGTCCCAGGCGCGCACCTGGTTCCAGATCGGCTTCCGGCCCTACGGCCCGCCCGCGCGCTATCCCGCGGCCGAGGGCCTGCAGTTGCCCATCGTGCTGGTGGTGCGCGACCGCGGCTACCTCACGCGGCTCGGCAGCCCCCTGGCCGCGCGCATGGGCCCGCGGGAGCCAGACCGCGCCATCGTGGCTGCCCGGCTGGCCGACCTCTACCCCGACTTCCGCGACCAGGGCGTGGCGCCGCCGCGGCCGGCCGAGCTGTGGGCCTCCGTGGCCCACGCCAGCGCCGATCTCCGGGTGCCATCCCTGTTCGAGGGGATCGACCGCGACCGCCTCGAACCCCTGCTTCGGGGGCTGACCTCACGGGTGGTGCGCGCCAACGAGAGCCTGTCCCCGCAGGAGGGGAGCGTGCGGGGCATGGGCCTGTTGCTGCGCGGCCGCCTGGGGGTGACCGCCGAGGCCGGGGAGCGGCCGTTCTACACGGCGGTGCTGCACCCCGGCGAGGTCTTCGGCGAGCTGGGCGACTTCGTCACCAGCGGGCGGGCGGCGGTGCTGCGGGCGCTGGACGACAGCGAGGTCCTGGCCCTGCCGGCGGATCTCATCGAGCGCCTCGGCACCAGCGATCCTCCCCTCGCGGCGCGCCTGCGCGCCAACCTGGCCGAGATCACCGCCGCCCGCCTCGACGCCCTGGGTCGGCAGGTGGCGGGCTTCATGCGCGGTAGCCCGGAGCGGGTGCTGGTGGAGGAGGCGCCCCCCGTGGCCGAGGTCGTGCCTCTCCCACCGCCCGTTGGAGGCGCCCGGCGGCGCGGCGAGCAGGTCGAGCTCGACCTGCTGGCGCGCGTGGGGCTCGGGCGAGACGGCGTGCTGCTGGACCTGGGCGCGGGTGATGGCACCTCCACCCTGCTCTTGGCCCGGGCCTTCCCGGAGGCCAGCGTCGTGGGCGTGGAGCCCGACGCTGCCCGGCGCGCCCGGGCCGAGGCGCGGGCCGAGCAGGCTGGGCTGGAGGATCGCTGCACCTTCCTGGCGGGCGCGGGCGAGCGCATCCCGCTGGACGCGGGCGCGGTGGACGGCGCCTGGGCGCGTTTCGTGTTCCAGGAGGTCCCGGAGCCCGTGGACGTGCTGCGCGAGCTGGCCCGGGTGGTGCGCCCCGGCGGACGCATCGCCGTGCTGGACGTGGACGACAGCGCCCTCCTCGTGCACCCCGAGCCCCCGGGCTTCGCCGGCTTCCAGGCCCGGGTGGCCGCGGCCCAGGCCAGCCTCGGCGGCGACCGCCACGTGGGGCGCAAGCTCGCCGGGTACCTGGCCGTGGCGGGCCTGCAGGGCGTGCGCGCGGAGCTGGTCTCCTTCAGCTCCGAGGAGCTGCCCATCGCCGCGCTGGCCGAGCAGGCCTTCGCCTTCCGCGAGGGTCTGCTGACACGCGCCGGCCTGTGGCGGGCAGAGGATGACCGCACCCTCGCCGCCCTGCGCGACCTCGACGCCGAGCCCGGCGCCTGGCTGGCCGTGGGCCTCGTGCTGGCATGGGGGACGGTGCCGGAGCCACGACGGGTCTACTGACGGGCGCTACTCCGCCCCCCCGGCCATCACCACGGCCGGGAACAGACTGCGGGTGCCATCCTCGCCGATCTGCTCGCGCGAGGCGTCCATCACCCTGACCAGCACCTCGAAGGGGACCTGGTCCTCGGGCACCAGGATCAGGCTCTCCTCGTCGGGGTGGACGTCCTTGACCTGCGCCAGCAGGCGGGTGAGGCCGTCGTAGTCGTAGTCGCCCACCTCGCAGGGCTGGGCCGCGCAGGGCAGGGTCGGGCCCTCGGGGACCTCGAAGGGCAGGGGCTGGGCGCTCGCGACGGTCAGGCCCTGGTCGGTCACCGCCAGGCTGAGCTGCAGCCCCGGGTCGGTGGGCTCCCTGTCTCCCACGATGGCCGGCACCGAGCTGTCGATCACCGCCAGGCCCACGGCCTGGGCCGTGACCAGGAGCATGGGGATCAGCAGGGCGACGAGGTTCATCACGGGCATCAGATCGAGGCCGGCGGGGCGCTCCGGGCGCTTGCTGGGCATGGGGTCCTCCGTGGACGGCCGGGGCATCCGGCGGGGGTTTGGACCACGGAACGGCGCTGCGGTTCACCCCGGGCAGCCCCTCGTTCTCCGTGCTACCCTCCTGGCCGTCCGCCTCTGGAGGAGAGTCATGCTTCGCCCGCCCCTCCCGCTCCTCGCCCTCCTCGCCTTGGCCTGCCACCCCCCCTGGCCCGACTCGGGGCTCACCGAGGGCGACGCGGACACCGACTCGGACGCCGACGCCGACGCCGACGCCGACGCCGACGCCGACGCAGACGCCGACGTGGACACCCCCCCCCGCGAGCTGTGCAGCGCCCCCTGGGGCGAGATCGACACCCGGCTCACCGCGGACCCCGTCGGCAACATCCACTGGGTCACGCCGGGCAACCCCCAGGGGCTCATCTTCTACATCGAGGGCTGGCTCGACCTCTGCGACATGGGCTGCGACGCCGACTGGGTGGATCCCTACTACATCACCGACACCGAGGCCTACCAGAACCGCATCGATCTGCCGCTGCGGCTCGGGGAGGGCGACCGGTACTACGCCTACTACTACCTGACCCTGCCCGACGGCCTGCCCGACGGCGACCACTACTGCTGGGTCGAGACCAGCCTCGGCACCTACTACGCGGCCTTCTACGTCAGGAACTGATCCCGGGTGCAAGAACCTGGAACCTCTGCGCGTTCAAGGAGTCGATCCGCTCCCCTCGCCGGTGAACCATGCCCGTCCCGCCTCCCCGCCGCGGCCTCCTGCGCGCCGTCCTCGCGCTGTTCAGGGGAAGCGACCGCGCGGCCGGTGGGCTGGCGCGGGTGGCCACCACGCTGGGCCAGATCGCCCTGGTCTGCCTCGGCGCCCACCTGGCCGCCGATCACCTGGACGACCAGTTCCTCGGCGGCCTCTCGGCCGCCCAGGCCTGGCTCGACGCCACCCTGGCCGGCCCCATGCTGCGCTTCTCCGAGGCGGTGGGCGCCCGCTACGAGACCCTCCTCTTCTGGGATGAGCTGCCCCTGGCCAGCATGGCCGCCTGGGCGGCGCTGATCGTCGAGCTGATCGCCTGCGCGCTGCTGTCCGCCTCCTTCCTGCTCACCCCGCGCCAGGCCCGCCCCTCCTGGGCCGCCTGGCGCCGGGCCCTCTCCGTCCACGCTCTGGTCCTGCCGCTGGCGCTCTCCGGGGTGCTGCTGGCCGGCGCCTGGTCCATGAGCATGGCGGTCGAGGATCTGCTGCCGTCCGCGGCCTGGGCCAGCGTCATCGCCTGGACCGTGGCCGCGGCGGTGGGGCTGCGCTTCGGGCTACCGGCCTGGCTGCGGGCGGTGGCCACCCTGGAGCGCTCCGGCAAGCCCCTGCGCGACCTCGCCGTGGCCATCTGCATCCTGCCGCTGGGCCTGCTGGCCTGGGTCCACGGTGTGCCGCTGTGGGGGTGGCTGCCGTGAGGGGGTTCATCGAGCTCGGCCTGCTGGCGGCGGTCTGCACCGCCTGCTGGGTGCGCACGCCCGCCGGCATCCTGGCCGGGGATCTCGTGGCCTGGGCCCGCGGCGTCCCCGGACACGACGTGTTGGCCGCCTTCTCCACCGAGGTCCCCGGGCGGGTGGACGAGGCCATCAAGGAGGCCGTGACCCAGCGCCAGGACGCGCCCGCCCGCGCGTTGCCCCCCGGCTGGAGCCCGGCCCTCGATCTGGCCGTGCGCACCCACCTGGGCGAGGCGGCCGCCGTCGAGCTCCAGGCCCTGCCCATGGACCACCCCGAGGTCGCCCTGGAGCGCTGGGCGCTGGGCGACGAGGTGGTGGAGCGCGCCATCCGGCGGGCCGAAGCCGCGGGCGAGGCCGAGCCCGGCCCTCTCGCCGCCCACCGTCGCTACCTGCCCGCCGACGCCGCGGCCCGCGCACGCGAGGCCGTAGACGAGGTCCTCTCCCTGGCCACCGTGCTCGACCTCGGCTGGCCCGTGGACCCCACCACCCGCGTCTCCAGCCCCTTCGGCTGGCGCGATCACCCTGTGCTGCACACCCGCAAGTTCCACGAGGGCATCGATCTGGCCGTGCCCGTGGGCACCCCCATCGCCGCGGCGGGCGATGGCGCGGTCACCCGCGCCCGCAGCGACGCGGTCAACGGCCAGTACGTGCTGCTCTCCCACGGCCGCGGCGTCACCACCGCCTACTGTCACGGCGCGGCGTTGCACGTCGCCAAGGGGGAGGCGGTCGCGCGTGGCGAGGTGGTGATGGACTCGGGCAACACGGGCCGATCCAGCGGTCCCCACCTGCACTTCGGCCTGCGCATCGACGGGCGGGCGGTGGATCCGGGGTTGTTCAAGCCATAGCCCCGCCCAGCCGGGCGGCGTAGGTTGACGGACCACCCCGCACCTGGAGTCCACCATGGGGATCCGCTCCCTCGCCCGCCACCTCGCCGCCCTCACCCTCGCCACCTGCTGCCTGCTGTGCGCCCCCGCTGCGCTGGCCGGGCTGCCGAAGATCAAGCTCACCGGCGGCGATCTCTCCGCCTTCACCTCCCCCCAGGCCGTGCAGGTGGTGTTCGTCTACGAGGGCCTGATGGTGGGCGACACCCCCGAGGAGGCCTACGTCGCCGAGAAGGTCGCCGAGCGGAACAAAGACGAGGCCAGCACGGGCGACGACTGGGCCCAGCGCTGGCGCGCGGACCGCGAGGGCCGCTACCAACCCAAATTCCTCGAGCTCATGAACCGCGAGCTGGAAGAGGCTCAGGTCACCCTGGCCGACGCGCCCGCCACGCCCACCCTGATCATGACCGTCCGTGTGACCCGCATCGAGCCCGGTTTCTACAGCTACATGGTCAACCGGCCGGCCGAGGTGGACTTCGACATCTCGGTGGCCAGCGCCGCCGCCCCCGGCACCGAGATCGCCCACCTCACCCTGGAGCGGGCTCCGGGGGTGTCCGTGGTCGCCATGGTGGACACCGGCGAGCGCATCAGCGAGGCCTACGCCAAGGCGGGCAAGGAGCTGGCGAAGTTCATCCGGAAGGGGGCGAAGTAGGGACGCCCCCGGTTCCCACCCAGCCCACCTCGCGTGTCTACCCTGTGCACGGACCCAGGAGACCTCATGCGCATCGTCCCTCTCAGCCTGCTGCTCCTCACCCTCACCGCCTGCCCGCCCAAGACCGAGGACTCCGCCGACACCGGGGAATCCCCTGGCGACAGCGGCGACACCGGTGACACCGACACGCACTCGGGCGAGTCCTCCTGGACCTCGAGCGCCCACCCCGACTGCGGCCCCCTGGCGTCGGTGATCTGGCTCGCGGATCCCACGGGCGAGAGCGAGTCCCTGCTGATGTTCGCCAGCACCGTCCCCGACTTCTGCGCGACCTGGCTGGCCTCGGAGGCGCTGATCGCCTCCGACTACCAGGCCCTCTACGCCGCCTACTCCCAGGCCATGGACGACGGCGACTACCCCGCGGCCTGCCAGGCGCGCCTCGCCTGGGAGCAGGCCTACCAGCCCTACAACGACGCCATGATGCCCGCGGGGTCTTGCACCCTGGAGCTGCTCACGGCCTCCGCCGAGCCCGGCAGCTACGAGACCGCGGACTTCGACGCCATGGCCGCGCTCTGGCACGCCCAGGCCGATCTGGGCGCGGCCATCGTCGCGGCCTTCGATGGCTGTGAGGGCGTCACCGACGAGGCCAGCCTGGACGCCCGCCTGGACGCCGTGCTCGCCGCCCAAATGCAGGCCATGCCCTACTGGAACACCAGCGCCGGCGCGGTGGTGCTGGAGGCCGCCGCCGACGACGTCCTGCGCGCCACGGGCAGCGATCTGACCATCGACGACTGGCAGGGCGTCGAGACGGGCACCCTCTCCTTCGACCTGTACGCGGAGCTCTGCGGGGAATAGCCCCGAGAGGGTAGGTTGCTCGTGATGCGCCCCGCCCTCCTCCCCCTCCTCCTCGCCTCCCTGTTCGGCTGTCCGCCCGAATTTCGCGAGCGCCCCGGCCCCGACCCGGAGCCCGAAGCCTGCGACCCGGAATTTCCGGAGCTGCCCGGGGAGGAGTCCGACACCGGCGACACCGGCGCCCCCGACCTCCCCGAGGTGGACCCCACGGGCCTGGTGGCCTTCTGGCCGCTCGATGGCGACTGGGACGACGCGCTGGGCGATCTCGACCTCACCCCCTTCCGGGAGGGCGGCTTCTCCGCGGCCGACGTGGCCGCCCCCGGCGCCAACCAGGCCTACGGCCCCACGGGCGCGGAGAGCGACAACGGCGCGGTCTCCATGGGGATCCCCTCCCTCGACCTCGCGGCGGGCTTCACCCTGGAGGGCTGGTACTACAAGCCCGGCAACGACACCAAGGGCGTGCTCTTCGGGCTCGGCGAGGCCACTTGGGGCACGCCGCGGTTCTACCTGCAGGACGCCTGGGGAGCCCTGCAGGTGGTGGCGGGCGCCGACGGCACCACGGTCTCCTATGACCGCCAGGAGAACGGCTGCTGGCACCACGTGGCCGTGGTCGCGCCACCCGACCTCGACACGGCAGGCGGCCGGGTCGCGGTGTACGTGGACGGCGTCGAGCTCACCCCCACCGGTGGGGACGCCACCCTGCCCGCGGGCCTGCAGATCCTCGGCGGCCCCGTGACCGCCGCCACCTTCCAGCTCAGCTACGGCGGGCTCATGCGCCTGGACGAGCTGCGCCTCTGGGGCCGCCCGCTCTCCGCCGACGAGGTGACCGTCGCGGCCCTGCCCCGCGGCCCCGGCGCGGTCTGCCCCGCGGTGCGGGAGCCCTGGGAGCCCGGCCCCCGCTGTACCTTCGGCCCCCAGGAGCGCCCCTCCACGCCGGCCATGCCCATGGAGGTGCGGGTCCTGGACGAGATGACCCTCCTGGTCCTTGAGGACCCCTCCCCCTGGCTGTACGGCGAGCTGGCCGCCCACTGTGGCACCTACCTCGCCGCCATGGAGCAGAACCTCGGTGACCTCGAGGACTGGTGGTGGCGCTACCAGTACCACTACGCACTGTCCGACACCCTGCTGTGGGCCTGGCCCTGGCTCATGGAGGTCTGGTCCGCGCCCGAGGCCTTCCGGGTGGCTGGCTGCGAGGCCGGCGAGGAGGCGGCGCTGCCGGCCGAGACCCTCCGCTGGCTCGTCCCTACCCGCGAGGCCCGCATCCCGCGCATCGCACCGGGCAGCGGCACGCGCCACGACTCCCACGCCGAGCGCCTGCTGGTGGGCTACCTGCGCCTGCCCTGGGCCCTGCAGGAGGGCGGGACCTACGCGGTGCAGGACCGCTGGGGAAACGAGGCCACCTTCACCTTCTCCTCGCGGGAGACCGTCTCATGGGCCATCAAGGTGAACCAGGTGGGCGGGCCCGCGGACCACCCGGCCCGGCGCGCTGTCCTCGGCGCCTGGCTCGGCCCGGCCGGCGCGCTGGACCTCTCCCGTTTCGCCGGTGAGCACTTCGAGGTGGTGGACGAGGCCACGGATGAGACAGCGCTGAACGGCCTCATCGGTGAGCCTCGGGAGAGCGCCGAGACCGGCGAGGTGCTGCTGGATCTCGATCTGTCGGCCCTCTCCACACCCGGGACCTACCACGTGGTCGTCCCCGGCATGGGCCGCTCCTGGAGCTTCGAGCTGGGCGACGACGCGTTGGGCGAGGCCTTCTACGTTCACGCGCAGGGCCTGTACCACAACCGCTGCGCGCCGCTGGACGCGGCCGTCACCCCCTGGGCGCGCGGTGACCTCCACCAGGTGTACCAGGGCGCCTTCCCCCCCGACGACAAGGACGACTACGGCGATCATGCCGCCGAGGGCTGGGGCATCCTGGACGCGGAGGGCGCCTGGGTCTCCCTCGCTCACTTCGACGTGGTCGCCGCCACCGCCACCACCACCCCCGTCGCGATAGTGGGCGGCTGGCACGATGCGGCCGACTTCGACCGGCGGCCCTACCACCTGGGCATCGTGCACGAGCTGTTGGCGGCTCTCGAGTTGGCCCCCGAGAACTTCTCCGATGGCCAGTGGGCCATCCCGGAGCGCGCCAACGGCGTGCCCGACATCCTCGACGAGGCCCGTTGGGGGCTGGGGCAGTGGCGCAGCTCCCAGCAGGCCGACGGCGGCGTGGGCACCTGGATCGAGGCCACCAGCCACCCCCTGATCGACGACCCCGGCCAGGACACCCAGCCCTACTACCTGTCCTACGCCACCCGGAATTCGAGCCTCGACTACGCCCGCCACGCCGCCATGATGGCGCGCGTGCTGGAGGAGATCGATCCCGCCGCCGCCGCGGCCTGGCTCGACAGCGCCTGGCGCGCCTGGGACTACGCCCTCGACCCCGCGCCCCACGCCCCGGCCGCCTTCGAGATGGACGGTGAGCCGCTCACCTTTGTGGACCAGTCTGTGCCGGGCGAGGAGCGGTTGATGCTGGCGGCGGTCGAGCTCTTCCTGGCGACAGGCGACGCGGAGACCTGGGAGCTGCTCTCCGATCTGGACGAGCCCTTCGACACCTGGGTCGGGGATCTGTGGTGGAAACAGGACTTCTCAGAGGCGGTAGACGTCATCCTGTTCTCGGATCGCCTGCCCGCCGGCTGGGGTCAGGCCGCGCTCGACGCCCTGACCGACCAGGCTGACGTGTGGCTGGCGGCCCAAGGCGCCAACCCCTACCCCTGGGCCTGGTACGACGCCGAGCACCGCTACCACGAGAACTGGGGCTGGGGGCAGGGCCGCTACCGCCCCCTGGTGGACCTCGCGCTGGCCTGGCGCTTCACGGGTGATACCACCTACCGCACCGCCGTCCTGGCTGGCCTGGACGTGCAGCTCGGGCTCAACCCCCAGGGCCGGGTGGACACCACGGGCCTGGGCGACCACCGCACCGTCACCGCGCTGCACGGTCCCTCCGACTCCGACGGCATCGACGAGGCCTCCCCAGGCATCACGCTCTACGGCGCGCTGCCCTCCGTGCCCTCGCAGGGCAGCCAGCGCGTCTGGGGCTACCAGGAGTCCTCCCGCGGCGATCCGGCCTTCGACGGCGCCGACCTCTCCCTGCTGCCGCCCTCCTTCGGCGCCGCCACCGCGGCCGAGGTGGACGCCCTGCTGGAGGATCTGCTGCCCAGGCAGCGGCGTGAGTGCCTGCTGGAGTCCCTGCGCCCCGAGGAGATGGAGTTCACCGTCACCGAGACCGTGAGCCCCGCCATCCTGGTCACCGGCCTGCTGCTGGAGCCCGGCTGGCTGCCCTCGGACGCCCTGCGCGCGCGGGAGCCTCTCGACGCCGAGGGCTTCCGGCAGCGCCTGTGGGCCATGCCCTGATCCCGCAGTTCCGAGGAACCTCCCATGAACGACAACTTCTCCCGCAAGCTCGTCGTACGCCTCTTCGCCGTGCTCGGCCTGCTGGTGGTGGTCGCGGCCGTCTCCTGGTGGGACGCGGTCCAACGCAACCCGCTGATGGTGGGCGGCATCACCGCCGCCATCGTGGGGACGGCGCTGTTCGCCAGCCTGGGCGTGGCCTGGAACGAGCGCCGACGCAGGGCGCGCTGGGCCGAGGCGGAGGCCGGCAAGGTCTTCGACGCGCCGGAGAGCGGCGCCCAGGTCAGCGCGGACGCCCAACGCCTGCTGCTCGTGGGCGCGGGGGCGCTGCTGGCCATGGGTCTGGGCCTGCTGGCCTTCGCCCTGCACACGCCACGGCCCTTCGACTGCCCCGCGGGCACGCGCTTCGAGAGCAGCTACGACCCGGAGCGCAGCGGGGCCACCGCGGCCTGGTGCGAGGACGACGAGGACCGCCGCCAGGGTCCCTCCGAGGAGCGTTGGAGCGCTGGGCAGGTGCGTCTCCGCCAGCACTGGAAGGACGGCCTGTTGGACGGTCCGGTCCAGGAGTGGGCCGAGAACGGGACGCTGATCCTCGAGGCCGTCCATGCCGCGGGCCACAGGCAGGGCCCCGAGCGCCGCTGGGAGGCGGACGGCACCCTGGTGCTGGAAGGCGCCTACGACCTCGACGCCCCAGAGGGGGATTGGAAGGAGTGGTACCCCGACGGCACGCCGAAGCGGGCGACACACTACATCCGCGGCGAGCTGGGCGGGCTGACCCGGAGCTGGTTCCCCAACGGGCAGCTCAGGGAGGAGGGGAACTGGATGGGGAGCGGGCGCACGGGCCCGCAGCGAGAGTGGGCCCTGAACGGGCAGCTCGTGAAGGCCTCCACCTTCGTGGACGGTGAGCCCGACGGCGTGGTGCGCTGGTGGAACGAGCAGGGCGCCATGCTCTTCGAGGAGACCTGGGACCGCGGGCGGCGCGTGGGCGTCAGCCGCACCTGGGATGGCTCGGGCCTGCTCCGCGCCGAGTGTCCCTGGACGGAGGGCGAGAAGGACGGCCGCTGTCAGACCTGGGACGCCAGGGGGCGCTCTGCGGAGGACTGCACCTACCAGGCGGGCAAGGAAGAGGGCACCTGCCGCACCTGGAAGGACGGCGTGCTGCTGCGCGAGGCCGACTATTCCGCGGGCCAGTTCCACGGGGTCCTGTCCCACTGGCGCGACGACGGCATCCCCAAGGACCGCCAGGAGTTCGCCGCGGGCAAGCAGCAAGGCGCCTGGATCGCCTGGGACGAGGAGGGCCGCCTGCGCGAGGAGGGCCAGTACGCCGACGACCTCGCGGACGGCACCTGGCGCTACTACCGCGCGGGCGCGCTCCTCCGCGAGGAGGACTGGGCGGCCGGCGAGCAGGTGGCGGTGCGATCGATGCGCTGAGGGTGGGCCCTCAGAAGTGGAACATGAAGGTCAGCGCCGCGGAGCCCGCGCGGGTCCGGCCGTTGATCCCGTTGTCGACGCCCGTGCCGAAGGCCAGCTCGGCGCTGGTGCCGTCCTCCTCTCGGACCACGCGATCACCGTGGCCGTAGCTGTCCACGATCCAGGCCTCGGAGCGGGTGCTGCTCCTGCCGCGGACGAAGACGCCGGCGCTCAGGCCGTACTCGGCGCCGATGCACATGCGCGGGGCGAAGAAGTACTCGATGCCGACCGCGCCGCGGACGCCCAGCGTGAAGCCGAGGCCGGAGTCATCCTCGAGGACGCGGCTCGTGCCGTCCCGGATGACGCCGTAGTCGTACGCGTCGTCGTCGTAGCTCCAACCGTGGTCGGTGGTGGTCTTCTCGCGGGAGAGGCCGAGCAGGCCCTCCACGGCGAGCAGGCCCTGCAGGCGACCCGGACCGCGGCGCCACTCCTGGCCGGCGCCGAGCAGGATGTCGACGGTGGAGTCCACCACCTCGTCGTGGACGCGCTTCTCGTCGCCGGTCGCGATGTCCGGATCGGCTACCTGCACCGGGTCGCGGTACCAGGTGCCGGTCTTGTCGTGTTCGAGGTTGAGCGCCAGGCGCAGGCGCAGGGCCTTGTCGTCGTCCAGGAAGTAGCGGCCCACGAGGACCTGGTCGAAGCCGCGGGGGTAGTCCCACAGACCCTGGCCCTGCTGGCCGGTGTCCTGGGCAAAGTTGGAGGCGTTCAGGAGGAAGTCGAGGGTCGGGACCGCGTCGAAGCCCACGCCGATGTCGCCCTCCTGGGGCAGGATGGAGATCCCGTCGTCGGTCTTGAGCTTCCTGGCCCAGGCGGTGGCGGGCAGGCAGAGGATCAGGGTCGCGGCAGCGAGTCGGCGCATGGGTGCTCCTTCGGGTAGCTCGGTAGCTGGGTGGGGGAAGAGACTCGGTGAGAGTTGGGGGACGCAGATGGGGTCAGGTCTTGGAACAGACCTGCCCACAGGCCTCGGGGAGGGGCTGCTCCAGATCGGCGCAGGAGAGGTCCCAGATCGCCTCCATGCAGTCCCAGGCGGCGTCGCCGTCGAAGTCATCGCACGGCCCCCCCAGGGAATCGCTCAGCAGCTCGACACATTCATCGTAGGTCATCTCGTAGTGCTCGAGGTAGCCGCAGGTGTCGAGGGCCTGGCAGACCCCGATGGCGTAGTCCTCGGCGAACGCGAGGTAGCTGGTGTAGGTGTCGGGGGGAGGATCGTCGGTGTCGATGGTCCCGTCGGTGTCTTCAGGGGTGGTGTGGGAGCCCGAGCTGGGGAGGCCACCACCGGGCGGGTCGTCGAAGAGGCGGCAGGCGGCCAGGGGCAGCAAGACGAGGGTTGTGGCCACGAGGTGGATGGGGGCGAGGCGGGGGATGTCCATGGGTCGTCCTCGGCTGCGTACGGAATGGAGCGCGCCGATGAGTATACCCGACCAGAGCCAACCTGGGGGACGGGCTACACCCCAAGCCACGAGAGATCGTCGAGCCCCCAACGCTGCTTCAGGTAGCCCTGCAGCAGGCCTGCCGGATCCGGCGCATCGCGGAGGTCCAGCAGCCCGCCTTCGGAGGGAGGCGATGCCAGCCAGGCCAGCAGCAGGGCGCGCAGGCGGGCTTCGTCGTCCTTGGCGGCGCCGGCCTGGGCCAGCTCCCACTGGGCCGCGAGCTCCTGGACCTTGGCCAGGAGCCCGCCGACCTGGCGCCCCAGCTCCGCCTCGGCGCGGGCCTGGAGCTGCAGATCGCCGTCGGGGAACTCGAGGGGATCGGCCGGGAGGTCGAGATCGGGCACCGCGCCGCGCTCTTCGTCACGGGTCTCGGCCTGGGCGCGCAGCGTGTGCTCGATCTTGCTGCCGTCGGGTTGGGTCAGGCGGACGACCAGCTCCAGGGCGCAGGTGCGCAGGTGGGCCTGCACCGGGATCTCGATGCGGTCGATGACGGGGCCGAAGATGCTCTGGGGCAGGGCGTCGCGCTCGGCCTGCGCCGCCTCCTGGGCGCGGCGAGCCTCGGCCTGGGCATCGAGGGCGGCCTGAACATTGCCGTCCTCCTCGGCCACGCGGGCCTCGGCGCGTTCGACCGCGTCCAGTTGATCCTGTACGGGGGCGCGGCGGGCGTCCAGGGCGGCGCGCGCCTGCTCCACATCGCGCTCCTTCCCGGCCAGGGTCGAGGCGCGGTCGGGGACGTGGCGTGAGAGCTCCCACACCAGGTTGGTGGGCCGGGGGGAGGCCTGCAGCGCGGCGCGGGCGTCATCCAGCGCGCGACGGGCCTCCACCTCGGGGCCGGGAGCTTCGCCCCGCTCCAGCGCGGCCAGGGCCTCCTCCAGGCGGGCCTGGGCTGCGGCCACGGCGGCCTCCAGCGCGGCGCGCTGCGCGTCCATCTGGGTCACGCTCTGCTGGGCGCCCAGCGCCTCGTCCAGCGCGGCGCGGGCGGCCAGGGCGGCCGCCTGGGCGTCGTCGAAGGCGGCCTGCACTTCGTTGAGTTCGCCCTGGATCGCGGCCACGCCGGCGCGCAGATCGTCCAGGTGGCGCTGCTCGGCGGCGCGGGCGGCGATGGCTCGCTGCTCTTCGGTCGCCGCCTGGGTCAAGGCGTCGGCGGCCTCCTGCGCCTTGCGGGAAGCCTCGACCCAGGCGGGGTTCTCGTGGTCGCGGGCCTCGCCGGGCACCTCGCGGACGGCCACCGTGGGCTTGGCGCTCTGGCTGAAGCGCGGGGCGCCGAGGGCCAGTGTGCCGCCGAAGTCGGGCCGGCGCGCAGCGGGGCTCCAGCGCAGGCCGGGGCTCCTCTCAAGGCGGGCCAGGCCGGGGCCGAGCAGGCGCTCGAGGGCGGCCTTGTCGCCGCTGACCCGCGGGCCGAGGATGAGGGCGTGGGCGTCGAGGAAGGCCTCCCGCTCGCGCGCGCCCGGAGCCGGTTGGCCCGTGAGGCCGCCGGCGAGCGCCGTGCAGACCCAGGCGGTGGCGCGCTGACCGCGCTTGCGGGCGACCGCGGCCTGGCCGAGCAGATCCTTGCTCCAGGCCTCCCGCAGGCTGGCGCGGGGCGCGTCGATGGGCAGGCGGTCCTGGAAGCGCTCGAGCCGGACCGCCGCGTCGGCGTAGCTGTGATCCGCGATCATCTTCGCCGTCTCGGCCGCGAGCGAGGCGGAGAGATCATCGCCCAGGCGCGCGGTCTCCGGGTGCACCGGGAAGCGCTGGGCGAAGGCGGCCCAGGCCTCGACGGCGGCGGCCAGCGGATCCTCGCCCTCGCCCTGCAGGACCTCGCGCACGGCGGCGGCCAGCTGCCCGACGATCTCCTCGCGCAGCAGGGCCACCGGGAGCTGACGCGGGAGCAGCTCCTCGGCCTGTTCCAGCAAATCCAGCGCGCGCTCGGGCTGGCCGCCATCGCGGGCGGCGGCGGCCTGCTCCACGAGGGCGTCGATGGCGTTCTTCTGGGCATCCATCAGGCGCCCTGCGATGGCGCGATCCTCGGGCCGGGCCTCGGCCGCGGCCTGGTAGTGGGCCACGGCGGCCAGCCAGTCCTGATCGGCGGCGGCGGCGTTGCCGGCGGCCAGCTCGTGGCGCCAGCCGCAGCCCGCGGCCAGCAGGGCCAGGACCAGCAGCGCCCGGGGGCCCATCAAGGCACCAGCACGGAGGCGTACGCGATGTCGTCGCCGCCGCGTAGCGCGATGACGGCCACGCTGTCGGCGGTGACGGTGATGGCGCAGTCCTCGACGGTGGTGAGATCGGCGGCGTGCAGGGCGGTGGTGTTGAGCACCGGGTAGGCGATCTCCAGGATGTCGGACCAGAGCAGGTAGGCGGTGCCCGCGTCGTCCACGCCGCAGCCGTAGGCCACCCCGCTCGGGGAGACCGAGGCGTCGATGGAACGGAGCGCGGTGGGGGAGGTGGACCAGTAGGAGCCCTGGCTGGCGCTCCCGAGATCCACGATCTGGAAGAGGAAGCCGTAGCCCGAGGAGAGATCCGCGAGGGCCATCACCAGGAAGCCGTTCTCGGTGGTGAGCTCGAAGTCCTGGGCGAGCCAGGTGCCGGTGGAGCTGGAGGATGGCGTGAGGATGCCGCCGCTCAGGATGTAGTAGTCCAGGTGCCTCCCGTCGCTGGTGAAGGTGTCGAACTGGTAGGCGTAGTGGTCGTACTCGCAGACGTCGTGGTCGTCGCTGCTGCCGTGGATGACGCTGTTGGCGCCGGGGCCGCCGATCCCAGTGGTGAGGTTGGCCACGCTGTACTGGACGGCGTGCAGGCCCGAGCCCGCCAGGCCGCAGCCGATGGCGGTGATGTTGCCGACGGTGGAGAGACCGGCCTGGAGCTGGTCGAAGGGCATGGTCCAGGCGCTGTCCGCGCGGTAGCTCCCGTGGACGTGCGAGGTGGCGTTCACGCCGTCGAGCTGGATGGTGCGGTAGGTGCCGAGCCAGGCGCTGGCGGTGGCCCAGTAGGTGGCGTTGGCCACCATGTCGAACCCCTCCAGGTAGGCCTGGTCCGCGGACTGGCTGCTGGACCAGAAGTCCACCTCGCCCTCCCACGGGGCTTCGTCGTCCAGGACATGCACCGCGACGGCGTCGTAGGTGCGGGTGCCGTCGGTCATCCGCTCGGCGGCCCAGCCCAGGTAGACGCTACCGCCACCCTGGGCGAGGCGGGGCCCCTCCACGTCCTGCGCGGCGCGGGTGTCCAGCAGGGAGAAGGGGAAGGAGTCATCCCCGCCGTCGCAGTCGCTGTCGTCCGAGTCCGCCAGGATCTCCAGGGCGTCGGGGTGGATGGCGGCGTCGCTGTCGTCGCAGTCGGTGGCCAGCTCGGAGGCGACATAGCCGGTGGGCTGGGTGCAGGCGGCCAGGCTGTCGCCGGCGTCGCCGTAGCCATCGCCGTCGCCGTCCTGGTACCAGGTGGCGCCGCCGGTGGCGCCGGGCTCGTCCGTGTCGCCGTCGCAGTCGTCGTCCACGCCGTTGCAGCTCTCGGCGGCGCCGGGGTGCACGGCGGCGTCGCCGTCGTCGCAGTCGGTGGCGTCGGCCACAGCGCCGGTGGGCTGGGCGCAGGCGATGCTGTGCTGGCTGGGATCCCCGTAGCCGTCGCCGTCGGCATCCGTGTACCAGGTGGTGGCGTCGGTGGCGTCGGCCTCGTCCGTCGCGCCGTCGCAGTCGTCGTCCACGCCGTTGCACAGCTCGTCGGCCCCGGGGTTGATGCGCGCGTCGGAGTCGTCGCAGTCGGTGGCGTCCTCCACGGCGCCCGAGGGAGCGGTGCAGGCCAGGGTCAGCGTGTCCGGATCGCCATAGCCGTCGGCGTCGGCGTCGGCGTACCAGGGCAGCAGCAGGCCGTCGTCGGCGGTGCCGTCGCAGTCGTCATCCTCGCCGTTGCAGGTCTCGACGGCGCCGGGGTGGATCGAGGCGTTGTCGTCATCGCAGTCGTCGCCACCGGCGGCGGCGTCCTGGTAGCCGTCGGAGTCGCGATCCGTGAGATCGGCGTAGCGGGAGGCGTAGTCGTCGTCGCTGATCCAGACGCAGCCGGGCAGGAGGAGGAGCGTGGGGAGCAGGCGCATGGTCACCACCTCCAGCCGAAGGAGAGGCCGGGCCCGGCATCCACCAGGAAGGAGGCTCCCACCGCGCCGGCGCCCAGCACCAGCAGGCCGGAACCGGTGAGCGCCAGGGCGTGGTTGCGGGCCTGCAGCCCGGCGAGGGCCGCGGGATCCTCCTCGCGCCAGAAGGCGTTCTGGGTGGCCGAGGCCAGCCCGAGCAGCACGGCGCCGGCCAGCACCCCGCCGCCGCCGCCCGCCAGCAGGGGGATCTGCAGGGGCGAGCCACCGGTGCGCGGTGGCCTCGGGGGCTTCTCCCCGTCGAGGGTGGCCACGGTGCCGAGCGTGAGCTGGCGGGCCTCCATGGTGGCGACCTGGATCACGCGCCCCTTGACGGAGCCGCCCTCCTCGCGCCACTGCAGGAGGTGATCCCCGGGCATCAGATCGAGGGGCAGGCCGATCTTGACGCTGCGCCCGTCGAGCCAGGCCTCCACCGGACCGAGCACGGTGAGCGCGCCGGTGGGCTCGGCCACGAGGCGGCGCTGGACCTTGCCGTAGAGGCTCGCGACCTCGTCGCCGTACATCGGATCCACCGGGGTGGTGGGGGAGACGGCCACGGCGCGGGAGAAGGCGATCTCGGCCCCCACCCCGTCGCCGTTGAACAGTGCCGCGGCCCCGGTGAGCTGGAACAGGCCGGTGAGGACGACGGTGTTGACGGGCCGACTCTGGCACTCCAGCTGCCCCCCGGCCCACTCTGCCAGGCCCACGGCGCGCTCGATCTCCACCTCGGCCAGGGCCTTGGAGATGGCGTCCATGGAGGAGACCAGATCGTCACAGTCGGCCGCGTGGGCCGCGCCGGGCAGCAGCAGCGCCAGCCCGAGCAGGAAGCCGCGCAGGTTCATTGCAGGTCGCCTCGGTTGCGGTTGTAGGTCCAGATGCTCTTGCCGCCCGGGACCACCTCGATCTCGACGCGCTGGGTGCGCTCGCCGTCCACGAACATCAGGCTGTGGTGGCCGGGCGTGACCTCGGCCTGGCGCGGGGTGCTGCCCAGGAGGGTGCCGTCGAGGTAGACCGCCAGCCCGAAGGGGACGGAGGCGAAGCGCACCTTGACGGGGCCCCCGGTGGCCGCGGGGGCGGGGGCAGGGGAGTGCCCGGGCTTGGGGTCGAGGTGGAGGACCACGGGCGCAGGGGCCGGCTTGCTGGCGGTGGGCGCGGGGGCCGGTTTGCTGGTTGCCGGCGTGCTCGCGGCGGCCACGGACGGTGCGGCGGGGGGCTCGACCGCCGGCACGGGGGGCTCGGCATCGGCGGGCGCTTCCGCGACCACGGGCGGCTCCTCCACCGGCACCGGAGGCTCCACCACCGGGGCGGGCGGCGTTGGGATGGGCGCCTCCACCACGGGCTCGGGAGCCGGCGGGGGCTGCGAGCTGCCCGGGCCGAGGACGAACCACCAGCCCACCGCGAGCACCAGGGCCACCGCCACCGCCACGCCGGTCCAGAGCAGGAAGCGCCCGGCGGCACCCGAGTCCACGGCCTGGAGCGGCTCGGGCTCGGGCTCGTCCAGCTCGAGCTCGGGCGGCTCGGGCTCGGCGTGGCCACCCGTGGCGTCCTCGAACAGGGTCTGGCCCGAGAGATCGGCGTCCTTGGGCTCCTCGGGGATCTCGACCTTGGGCAGGACCATGGGGGCCCAGACCTCCAGCGAGGGGCCCTCGACCTGGGCCTCCAGGAGGCGCAGATCCTCGACCACCTGGCGCGCGGTCGGGCGCATGTCTGGTTCGTAGGCCAGCATCCGCGCGAGCAGATCCACCACCACGTTCCAGGCATCCCCCCGGAAGGCGGAGAGATCGGCCTCCTCCAGGCGCGACTGCACCTGGTTCTCGTGGACGTCGGCCGCCTCGCCGGCCCAGCCCAGGCGCTTGCGGGCCAGGGTCTCGAAGGCCACCACCCCGAGGGCGTAGACATCGGAGGCGTGGGAGGCGCCGCGCCCGGACATCAGCTCGGGCGACATGTAGCGCAGGGAGCCCAGCTGGTAGTTCTGGGTGTCGGCCTCGCGCCCCTGGTGCTCGGAGCGGGCGATGCCGAAATCGAGCACCTTGACCTCGCCGTCGGCCGTGATGCGGATGTTGCCGGGCTTGATGTCCCGGTGCATCACCTTGAGCGGCTGGCCGGTGGAGGGCGAGATCTGGGAGTAGGCGGCCTCCAGCGCCGAGGCCACGCGCCGCAGGATGGCCACGGTGACCGTGGGGGGCAGTTTTTCAGGGTTGCGCTTGGGGTTGATCAGCCAGGAGAGGTTGACCCCGGGGACGTACTCCATGACCACCGCGGGGCGCCCCGCCAGGGTGATGAGGTCGTCGGCCCGGACGATGGCCGGGTGGCGCAGCAGGCCCAGCAGGCGGGCTTCATCCCGCAGGCGGCTGGCCACCTGCTCGTGCCCCTGGACGTCCTCGCGCAGCACCTTGACCGCCACCGTCTTCACGAAGCCCGACGAGGTGGACATCTCCGCGAGGTAGACCTCGCCGAAGCCGCCTTTGCCGATGCAGCTCTGCAGGCGGAACCTGCGCGCGGTGCCTGTCTGGAGCCTGCCAGCGTCCACGATGGAAGTCCTGTGGGTTCAACTCACGCTAGCACGTTCCGGGGGGGGAATGCACGCCTCACACGAAGCCTGCCGCGCCGGGCCGAAGCCGTGCTACGCTGTGCGGCGCCTGTCGCGCGGTCCCTCGGAGTTTCCATGCACCGCTTCACCCTTCTCTCCATCGTCCTGACCCTCCTCGGCTGCAACGACTACAACTTCCACGAGAAGGATGATCCGCCCGGGCAGGACTCCGGCGATCCCGACACCTGGGACTCGGGCGAGCCCGACACCTACGTCCCCGGGGAGGACTGCCCCGACCTGTCGGTGCCCGGCTACGCCACCTCGTCGGACGACGAATGCGCCAACGAGGTCGCCACCGGCACCTTCACGCCCGTGGTCAAGTGGAAGAAGTCCACCTGGAGCGTGGCCCCCCAGGCCTACGAGGTGATGTCCCAGCCCATCGTCTGCCAGACCACGGACGACGACCACGACGGTGACATCGACGTGGACGACACCCCCGACATCGTGCTCGTCTCCTACGATCCCGCCAACTACATCAACGGCAGCGTGCTGCGGATCGTGTCGGGCCTGGACGGCGCCGAGATCGCCAGCGTCCAGGGGCAGAACCTGCAGGGCACCGGCGGGGTGGCCTGTGGTGACATCGACGGGGACGGGATTGTCGAGATCATCTCCATGACCCAGACCGCGGTGAAGGCCTTCGAGCACGACGGCACCCTCAAGTGGACCTCCAGCGCCATCTCCGGTCACATCTACGGCACCTCGGACGTGGCCGCCATCTCCGACATGGACGGCGACGGCTCGCCCGAGATCATCGCCGGGCGCGCCATCCTCGACGCCAACGGGAGCATCGTGGGCACCGGCTCCTACGGCTACGGCGGGGTCAACGGCAACAACGTGGGCTCCTGCGCCTTCGCGGTCGACGTGGACGGCGACGGCAACCAGGAGGTGGTGGTGGGCAACGCCCTGTACCGCAAGAACGGCACCGCCATCTGGAACAACGGCCAGACCGACGGCTACCCCGCGGTGGCCGACTTCGACGGCGACGGCCAGGCCGAGATCGCGGTCTCGGGCAACGGAAAGCTGCGGCCGCAGGACACCAACGGCACCGTGCTGTGGTCCCAGTCCATCCCCGGCGCCGGCTCGGCCTACTACGGCGGCCCGCCCACGGTCGCGGACTACGACGGCGACGGCGAGCCCGAGATCGGCGTGGCCTCCGGCTCGCGCTACTCGGTGTTCAACGCCGACGGCACCATCCTTTGGCAGGCTGTGACCGACGACAGCTCCTCGGGCAACACGGGCTCGGCCGTGTTCGACTTCGAGGGCGACGGTGTGGCCGAGGTGGTCTACGCCGACCAGACCAAGCTGTGGGTCTTCAACGGCGTGGACGGCGCGGTCAAGCTCTCCTCCAGCGAGCACTCCAACGGCACCTGGCTGGAGTACCCCACCATCGCGGATGTGGACGGCGACGGGCACGCGGAGATCGTGGTGCCCAACACCAAGCAGTACGGCTCCCACTCGGGCATCTACGTCTTCGGCGACGCCGACGATTCCTGGCGTCCGGGGCGCAAGATCTGGAACCAGCACGCCTACAGCATCACCAACGTCAACGACGACGGGACCATCCCGGCCCACGCCGATCTCAACTGGCTCTCGTACAACAACTTCCGCTCCGGCGACATGACCGCGGGCGACGGCACCTACGCGCCGGACCTCACGCTGGCCCAGGGCGACATCTGTGAGATCGACTGCGACGAGGACCGCCTCCTGCTCTGGATCAACCCGGGCAACGAGGGCGCGGTGGATCTGTCCCAGCCGGCCACCATCGACGTCTACGCCCGCCACGGCACCACCGACACCTTCCTCACCTCGGTGGAGTACACGGCCGGCATCACGGTCGGCACCTACGCCGACTCGATCCGCATCGAGCTGTCCGTGGCGGACGTGGCCGATGCGGGCGCCCTGGTGTTCGTGATCTCGTCGGAAGATCTCGAGTGCGACGAGACCAACAACACCCTGGTGTGGCGCGGGCCGTTCTGTGAGTAGCAATCAGCTGTCAGCTGCCAGCTGACCGCTCTCCACCGAAATGCCACCCCAGCCCCAGGCCCAGGGTCGGCACCATCAGGCCACGGGAGAGCAGGGCGTCCAGGCGGGCCGCGGCGTCGGCGGCGGCGCGCTCGGCCACCGCGGCGTCCCCGCTCGGATCCAGCTCGGTGGCGCTGTGGCGCAGGGCCAGCAGGCCGCCGTACAGCCGCAGGGTCACGTGATCGCCCAGCACCCAGTCCCAGCCCATGGAGCCTCCCAGCAGGGTGAGGCGGAGGTCCATGGCCAGGCTGGCGGGGGCGCCATCGGTGCCGAGCACGGGCAGCTCCGCCTCGGTGCTCACGCGCAGGCGGCGCAGGTCCCCGGCGAGCCACAGGCCTGAGCGCGCGAAGGGACGCCAGCCGGCGTAGGCTGCGAACACCCAGGCCGAGCCGAGCTCCTCGCCCACCGCCGCGGCGCTCTCGGCGTCCAGCCAGCCCCACGAGGCCGCGGCTTCCCCCGCGCCGTAGGCCAGCAGGCCCGGCAGGTGGCCGATACCGCCGCCCAGACGCAGGCGTCCGGGCAGCTCCAGGGTGGCCATGATCCCGGTGGAGACGGGCAGCTCCGCCGCCAGGCCCAGGTCCAGGGAGGGCGGGCGTCGATTCGGCGCGGCCAGCGCGAGGCTCGCGAGGAGGGCCAGGTGCAGCATGGTAGGCCTCCGGGGTGGGTGCTGTCCTCCCCGTGGAGGCTTCGGCGGCCCAGGATCGCCCGTGGGCTGTCTCGGCTTGTATATTTTTCGTTTTTTGCCCCGCCTTCCCAGGGCCTGCACCCATAGCGCGCGCCGAAGGCCGGGATAGGCCACCGGGGCCCGACCACCGGCGTCATGCCGCCCCAAGGTGCTCCCATGCCCGCGCCCGCCGATTCCACCGCCGCTCCTGGCGGCCTCACTCCTGAAGCGGTCCTCGAGAGTCGCCGCCTCCACGGCCCCAACACCCTCACCCCGCCGCCCCGCACGCCGGCCTGGAAGCAGCTGCTGGAGAAGTTCGACGACCAGACCATCCGCATCCTGCTGGTGGCGGCGGTGCTCTCGCTGATCATGGCCGGCGTGGATCGCTGGGTCCTGCACGGCGAGGGCAGCTTCCTGGACAGCCTGGGCATCTTCCTGGCGGTGGGCCTGGCCACGCTGGTGGCCTGGCTGAACGAGCGCAAGAGCGAGAAGGAGTTCGAGATCCTCAACCGCCAGTCCGAGGACGTGGAGGTGGAGGTGGTGCGGGAAGGCCAGACACGGCTGGTGCCCATCGCCGAGGTGGTGGTGGGCGATCTGGTGCGGGCGCGCATGGGGTTCAAGATCCCGGCGGACGGCGTGCTGCTGTCGGCCTCGAGCCTGCACGTGGACGAGTCGCTGCTGACCGGCGAGTCGCTCCCCATGGCCAAGCGGGCCCAGCCCGAGGGGCGCGAGCCCGGCGCCGAGCACAAGGTCTTCCGCGGCACCATGGCGGTGGAGGGCCACGGCCTGTTCCGGGTGGAGGCCGTCGGGGATCGCACCGAGCTCGGCAAGATCGCCGCCGAGCTGCACCAGGAGGACGAGACCACCCCTCTGCAGGAGAAGCTGACCACCCTGGCCGACCAGATCGGCCTGACCGGCACGGTGGCGGCCACGGCCATCTTCACGGTGATGGCCGCGGGCAGCATGCTCGGGTCGCGGCTGCTGGAGGTGCTCTCCGCCCGCGGCTGGCCCTTCTGGGCCCTGGTGGGGGCCGCCGCGGCCCTCGCGGTGCCGCTGGCGATGGTGGCCCTGCCGCGGGTGCTGGGGGGGATCGACGAGGGGCTGAAGGCGCGCGGGCTGCGCTGGATCGGCGTCGCCCTGGTCTCCCTGCCGGCCTTCGTGGTGCTCTTCACCCTGGGCGCCGGGGGCTGGGGCTACTTCACCGACCCGCTGGCCGCCCAGCAGACCCTGGAGGCCACCCTGCTGGCCTTCGTGGTGGCGGTCACCATCGTGGTGGTGGCGGTCCCCGAGGGGCTGCCCATGATGGTCAACGTGAGCCTGGCCCTCAACATGCGGGCCATGGCGCGCCAGAGCTGCCTGGTGCGCAAGCTGGTGGCCTCCGAGACCATCGGCTCGGCCACCATCATCTGCACCGACAAGACCGGCACCCTCACCCAGAACCGCATGGCGCCGGTCTGGTTCCACGTGGGCGGCCGCACCTTCACGGGGGCGGGGCTCTGGGAGGTGGAGGCCACGCCGGAGTGGGGCTCGCTGGTCCAGAACGCCAGCGTGAACGCCACCGCCGGGCTCGAGCACCGGGCCGAGGGGCCCGTCCGCGTGGGCAACCCCACCGAGGCCGCCCTGCTGGCGGCGCTGCACACCCGCGGTCACGACTACCGGCCCCTGCGCGAGGCCGCCCGCGTGCTGTGGCAGGTGGACTTCACCAGCGAGCGCAAGCTCTCGGCGGTGCAGGTCGCCGCGCCCGAGGGGCCCATCTGCTACGACAAGGGCGCCCCCGAGCGGATCATCGCGCGCTGCTCCCACGTCCGGATCGGCGGTGTGGATCTGCCGCTGGACGAAGCGCGGCGCGCCACGCTCGAGGCCGCGCTGGCCGAGGCCAGCGGCCGGGCGCTGCGGGTGCTGGCCTTCGCCGAGCGGCGCGCCCCCGAGGGCTGCCACGGCGGCAGCTTCACGGCGTGCGAGGCCTGCACCGGGCGCGTGCTCGTGGGCCTGGTGGGCATCGCCGATCCGCTGCGCGAGGGCGTGCGCGAGTCGCTCGCCACCTGCCGCGGGGCGGGCGTGGAGGTGACCATGGTGACCGGCGACGAGGTCGGCACGGCCACAGCCATCGCCCGCGAGAGCGGCATCCTGCGCTCGGAGGACGACCTGGTCATGACCTCGGTCGAGTTCTCCAAGCTCGACGACGCCGCCCTCCAGGAGGTCGCGCCGCGCATCCGCGTGCTGGCGCGCTCCCATCCGCTCGACAAGCTGCGCCTGGTGCGGGCGCTCCGGCAGGACGGCAGCCGGGTGGTGGCCGTGACGGGTGACGGCATCAACGACACCCCGGCGCTCAAGGCCGCGGACGTGGGCCTGGCCATGGGCTCGGGCCACCAGGTGGCCCGGGAGGCCAGCGACATCGTGCTGGTGGACGACAACTTCGCCAGCATCGTCACCGGGGTGCGCTGGGGCCGGGCGCTGTACCAGAACATCCAGCGCTTCCTGCAGTTCCAGCTCTCGGTCAACGTGGTGGCGCTGCTCTGCGCCCTCGTGGGGCCGCTGGTGGGCTACCCGCTGCCCTTCACGGTGCCGCAGCTCCTCTGGATCAACATCATCATGGACACCTTCGCGGCGCTGGCCCTCTCCACGGACCCGCCCCGCGCCGGCGCCATGAGCCGGCCCCCGGTGCCGCGCCAGGCCCACGTGCTCACCCCCGCCATGTCCGTGACCATCCTCATCAACGGGTTGTTCCAGGTGGCCGTGTTGCTGTGGGTCCTGTTGGCCAACCCCTTCGGGGCCGCCGGCGAGATCGAACGTCTGACGGTCTTCTTCACCGTGTTCGTGATGTTCCAGTTCTGGCACAAGTTCAACTGCCGGGCGCTGCGCCACGACGAGTCCCCCTTCGAGAAGCTCATCCAGAACAAGAACTTCCTGTTCATCGTGGGGCTCATCACGGTGGCCCAGGTGGTCATGGTCCAGGTGGGCGGGCCCATCGGCGCCCTGTTCCGCACGGTGCCGCTGCCGCTGGCCACCTGGGGCTGGATCCTGCTGCTGACCGCCTCCATCCTCCCGGTGGCGTGGCTGGCGCGGTGGGTGGCCTTCTGGGTGGGCGCGGAGGATCGGAGCCTGGTGCGGCCGCGCTGACCCCGGAGGCGGGAGCGCCGGGAGCCCCGCGAGTGGGGCTCCCGGGCCGGATGGTGCTACTCGACCGCCGTCATCTCCCGCGAGACCTCGAGGCCGCCGGAGCGCGCCGTCACGACGATCTTGCCGGGCGCCGTGGCCTGGAAATGCTCCGCCTCCACCTTCGCCAACGACCCGTCGCTCAGGGACCAGGTCACAGGCGGGGCCTTGACGGGCCGGCCGTCGGCCCAGGCGCGCACGTCGATGGCGTAGGGCTTGCCGACCGTGACCTCGCCGGTGGACGGCAGCCCGGAGATCTTGAGGGTGTCCGCCGTGGACACGGTGAGCGGGATGTTGGCGAGCGCCTGGCCGGCGTGGGCGGTCAGGGTCGCCGTGCCGTCGGCGAGCGCCTGGACGTTGCCTTCGGGCGTGATCGTCGCCACGGTGGGCGGGTCCACCGTCCAGGTGATCCGCGCGCCGGGGATGGGCTTGCCCGTCGCGTCGAGGGCGGCGACCTCTGGCAGCGCGGTGGACTCCTCGATCCCGAACAAGGTGATCTTGGTGCCTTCTTCGTACTTGATCGACGCTGGATCGGGCTTGGCGCACGCCCCCAGCATCAGGGCCATCAGGATGACCGATCTCATGGTGGTTGACCGAGCGGGGAGTCGCACCCCGCATGGGACGGACGAACGCACGTCCCTCGTGCAGCCAGGCGGAGCGGGGAATCCAGCGATGTCCGTCTGGCTGCGACGAAAAGAAAATAATCTAAGCCCGTGGCGTCCATGTGAGAGTTCCCACGCTTCACCAAGAATCTACAGATGAGGGGAACGAAGGGGGATCTCGCGACGCTCCCGGAGCGCGGGCGCGCGCCCTGGCGGGGTTTCTTGATAGACGTCCCCCGCCCCGATGTCCCCCCCCCGCGAGGAGGCGTGCGTGCCGGAGCCGTCCAGGCTCTCCCAGAAGTCGCTCACGGACTGGATCCCGCTGGTGGACACGGTGCGGCGCTACCGCTTCGCCGATCTCTGGGCGGATCTGCCCGCGGCCCTGACGGTGGCACTCTTCGCCATCCCCCAGGCCATGGCCTACGCCATGGTCGCCGGGGTGCCCCCGGTGCACGGCCTGTACGCCGCCGTGATCGCCTGCCTGCTCACCTCCGTGTTCCAGAGCAGCCAGTTCCTGATCAACGGGCCGGCCAACGCCATGTCCGTGATGTTGGCCTCCAACGTCGCCTTGTTCGCGGCCGGCGGGGATCCCCTGGCCATGGTGCTGGTGCTCACCGTGGTGGCTGGGCTGCTGCAGATCGGCATGGGGCTGCTCGGCCTGGGCACCGTGACCCGCTTCGTGAGCACGCCGGTGCTGCACGGCTTCGCGGCGGGGGCCGGCGTCTACATCGTGGCCAACCAGCTCCCGGCCCTGTTGGGGCTGCACGGCCCGCTGCCGCGGCTGCAGATCGGCGATCTCACCCTGGAGCGGACCTGCGTCGTGCAGGTCATCGCCACGGCCACGCGGCTGGGCGACACCCACCTCGCCTCGGTCGCGCTCGGGTTCGGCACCTTCGCGGCCATCCGGCTCATGCGCATCGCGGAGCGGCGCTGGAAGCGGCGGCTGCCCTCCACGTTGCTCGGGTTGGTGCTGGCCACGGTGGCCTCGGAGCTCCTCAGGCTGGGGGCCGGGCCCGCCGGGCCACACCGGGTGCAGGTGGTGGCCGACATCCAGCACATCACGCGGCACCTGCCGAGCCTCACCCTGCCCGATCTCACCCTCATCCCTCCCACCCAGCTGCTGGGGCCTGCCCTGGTGCTGGCCATCCTCGGCACCATCGAGGCCATCGCCATCGCCCGCACCCTGGCCGACCGCTCGGGGCACAACTTCGACCCCAACCAGCAGCTCGTGGCCCAGGGCATCGGCAACATGGGGGCGGGGCTCTTCGGCGGCATCGCCTCCACCGGTTCGTTCACGCGCTCCGCCGTGAACTTCGAGGCGGGCGCACGCACGCGCATGTCGGGGGTGCTGGCCGGCGTGATGGTCATGGTGCTGGTGCTGGCCTTCGGGCCCCTGGCCGACCGCATCCCGGTGCCCGCCCTGGCTGGCAGCCTGGTGCACGTGGCCACCATCCTGGTGGACCGCAAGCACCTGCAGCGGGCCATGGCCACCACCCGCGCCGATCGCTTCGGGCTGCTGGTCACCTTCGGGGCGGTGCTGGTCTTGAGCCACCTGGAGCAAGCCCTCTTCCTCGGCATCGGGATCTCGTTGGCCCTGGCCATGCGCCGCGCCCATCGGGTGGAGGTGCAGCGGCTGGTGGAGGGGCCGGACGGCGAGCTGCACGAGGCGCCCCTGGGTGTGCCGGGAGACGCCCCGGTGACCATGCTCAACGTCGAGGGCGAGCTGTTCTTCGCCGCGGTGGATCAGCTCGAGTCGGCCTTGAGGCCCTTCACCCATGGCGGCGTGCTGGTGCTCAGGATGCGCAGCGCCCGCAACCTCGACGCCACCATCTGCGAGGCCCTGGCGCGCCTGGCCGAGGGCACCCGCCAGGCCGGCGGCCACCTGGTGCTCTGCGGGATCATGCCCGGCGCGGTCGAGACGCTCCGGCGGGCCGGGCTGCTGGGCGCCCTGGGACCCGACGCGATCTTCCCCGCGGAGGTGGAGGTCTACGGCGCCTCCCGCAAGGCCATGGTCCGGGCGCACCGGCTGGCGGGAGACCGCGCGCCCTGATCCTGCGCCGTGCTACCTTGCCGGTATGCCCGAGTTCCGTCCCGATCCGCGCCCCTCTATGTGGCGCATCCCGCTGGTCCTGGTCATCGCGCTCGTCGTCATCGTGCCGATCGGGCCGCTGTGGGTGCTCTACAGCGGTGATTTCCAGGTCCGGTACACCGTCCTCGACGGCACGCTCACGGTGGATTCGGGCGATCCCTTCACCAGCGTCCGCTCGGCGCCGCTCTCGGCCATCCGCGAGTCCTTCGCCACCGATCTGGGCCGCGGCCGGCGCGTGGCCGGCACCTCGATGAAGGGGTGCTGTACCGGCACCTGGACCTTCGCCGAGCTGGGCAAGGTCTGGCTCGCCACCTCCTGCGCGCACCGCGGGGTGTTCCTGCGCGTCCAGGGCGAGGATCTGCCATGGGTGCTCTCACCGCCCGATCCCGAGGGTTTCGTCGCGGCCCTGCGGCGTGGCGAGCCCCTCGACATCGCGCTCCCGCCGGCGGACAAGGGCCCCATCGAGCTGCTGGCCCTGGTGCTGCTGCCCCTGGCCCTCCTCGGAGGCCCGGCGCTCATGGCCGCCATGCTCCTCGGCCCTGGGAAGATCCGCTACGAGGTCGGCCCTGGCTGGCTCGAGGTGCGCACGATCTACAGCCGCAGGCGCTACGCCGCCCACGGCCTCCGGGCGCGCCGCATGCGGCCCCAGCGCAGCCGCCGCGTCGCGGGCATGGCCATGCCCGGGTACTACACCGGCTGGTTCCAGGTGGATGGCGCGCGCGCCCGGGTGGCCGCCACGCGCCTCGATGAGGTGGTGCTGATCGAGGGCGAGGCGCGGCTGGTGCTGTCGCCCGCCGATCCCGAGGCCTTCCTCGCGGCGCTGCGGAAGGTGGGGGTGCAGACAGGCTGAGGGTCAGGGCCTCGCCGCCGAGCAGGCCAAGCCGACCTGGAAGGGGAAGACCAACTGCTGGCCCGCGAGCTCGGCCACCACGGCGAAGTGGGCGTCGAAGCCGTCGGGCTTGCACAGGGGTTCGGCCAGGCGGGCGGAGACCACCTGCCCCTGGGGCGGCAGCCAGCGGGGTTGGGTGAGGCCGGCGATGCGATCCGAGGGGAAGCCCTGGGCGGCCAGGCGCTCGGCGTACAGGCCCCCGAGCGGCGAGGACTGGCCGGCCTCGACGTAGACGAGGTCAACCCGGCCCGGGGGCTGGCCGGCGGGGAAGGTGACGTCCAGGCCGTCGGCGCCCACCGGGGCGCGCACCGGCGGCTCCTCACTGGCGGCGGTGGGCGCCCACGACGGATCGCCGTAGCCGTGGGAGAGCAGCTGCACCTTCATCATCATGGCCCAGGCCTGGACGCGGGTGAACGTGGCCCGGGGATGATCTGGCCAGGCCTCGGCCACGGCCAGCATGGCCTCGGGGCCCTTGGCGGCGCACTCGGCGAACAGGGCGTTGACGCGGTTCTGCTCGGCCTCCTCGTAGCGCGGGTGCCTGGGGAACTCGGACAGGAGCTTGGCCCAGGCGGCCACGGTGCCCTCGGCTTCGGCCTCGTGGAAGGCCAGGGTCTCCTGCCAGCGCACGGCCTCGGCCAGGCGGGGGTGGGTGGGGTGGGCCTTGATGAACGCCACCCAGGCCTCGACGGTGCCCTGGGCCTCGGTCTCGCGCCAGAGCAGATCGTCGGCCTGGGCGCGCGCCTTCTCGGCCTGAGGGGCGTTCGGGAAGCGCTCCGCGAAGGCGGCCATGGCCGCGGAGGTGCCCTCGTCCACGGCCTGCTGGAAGAGGAGGTCGGAGGCGGCCTGCCCCGCGGGGGTGTCGGGGAACTGGCCCCAGATGGCGGCCAGCATGTCCGTGTCGCCCCGGGCGCCCCCGAGCCGAAGCTGGGCGGCGGCCGCGCGGGTCTCCTTGGCGGCGGCGGTGCCGTTCCAGCGGCCCCAGTGGCCGTTGAGCTGCTCGAGCGAGAGCCCGCCGGGCGAGGCGGCGCGCTGCCGCTCGAGATCGGCCCGGGCGCAGGCCTCCAGCTCGCCCTCATCCTCGATGCCGCCCTTCTCCTCGATCTTCTCGCAGGTCTTCCAGGCGGCCTCGGGCTTGCCGGCGGCGAGCTGGGCCTCGATCTTGTCGGCCTTGGAGTCGTCGGCCAGGGCGGGCGCGGCCATGAGCAGGGCCAGCGCGGCCGGGCGCAGGGTGCGGGGGAGCATGGGGCCTCCAACGGATTGGGTCGCCGCCCTCCGTAACAGGAAACAGTCGGGAGGTTACCCGGCCCACTCGTCCGGCAGCAGCAGGCGCCGGGCTTCAACCCGAGCGTGGGCGGCGGTGGCGTCATCGCCCGTGCCCCGGAGGTCCAGGAGGATGGCGGCGGCGGCGTAGCCGAACCCGCGGGCGTCCAGGCCCAGCGGGGCCAGCAGGGCGTCGAGCGCGGCGGGGGAGGAGATGTCGGCGTCTGGGGCGAGCACCACGGCGGCGCCGGGCTCGGGGGTGGCCTGGGACATGCCGGCGGCCTCGGCCAGGGCGGCGGCCGACGGGTGTCCGAGCGCGGTGGCCGCGGCGGCGGCCTGCAGGATGAACCAGCCTCCCAGCTCGGTGATGGCCTCCTCGTGCTCGCTCAGGGCCTCGCGGATGGCGTCGTGGTCGCGGCTGGCCATGGCCAGGGAGACGGCGGCGCGGGCCAACATGAGCCCGTCGCGTTCAGGGTCCAGGGCCTCCATGAGGGCGCGCGCGCGGGCGGCGTCGCGGGCGGCCATGGCCAGATCCAGGCGCGCGCTGGCCAGGGCACCCTCCAGCCCCTCCTCCTCGCCGTAGACCGAGCCGAGGGCGGTGGGCAGGGTGGCCAGGGCGGCGTCCAACGCGGGGCCGCCGGCGGCGGCCTGGAGACCGCCGGCCAGGGTGACGGTGGAGTAGGTGGGCCCCTGCTGGGCGGCGACCTCGTCGATGAGGACCTGGGCCTGGCTGCGCCAGCCGGGCGTGGCCTGGACCTGGAGGAGGCGCACCCGGGAGCGCACCGCCGTGGCGGCCGCCTCGGGTCCGCTGGCCGCCCAGGCCGTGTACTCGGCGATGGCCTGAGTGAGGTCGCCCCGCATGGCGAGCAGGTACCCCAGGCCCAGGTGGGCATGGGCGTAGTCGGGCGCCAGCGTCAGGGCCTCGCGGAAGTGGGCCTCGGCCTCTGGGCTGCCGTCCTCGGCCGTGCGGCCCGCCAGGTACTGGAACATGGGGTCGTCGGCGTGCAGCTCGGCCAGGGCGGCGTACTCCTGGCGGATCTGCGCCTGCTGCTCGGGGGGCCGCGTGTTCTGGTAGAGACGGTGGGCCTCCACGTCGTCGGGGCGGCCCGCGCGGGCCAGGTCTCCGACGGCCGCCAGCTCGGGGCTCCCTGGCTGGTGGACACGGGCGGCGAGCCCGAAGGTGGTGGCGTCGTCGGGGTGCAGCGCCAGGCGGGCGGCGAGCATGCGCCAGCCGTCCTCCTCGCTGACCGTGGCCTGGGTGAAGAAGGCGGCGACGGTCTGCGGGAGCTGGTCCTCCAGGTTGGAGAGCACCGAGTCGGTGATGGAGCTGCCCTGCTTCACCTGCTTGGACGTGGGTGGGGTGGTGAAGGCGTAGTCGATCCCCCCGATCCCGGAGAGCACGGGGGTGCCGAGCAGCTCGTCGTCGGCGGGCTCGCCCGCGCCGTAGACGATCCAGCTGCGCACCAGGGAGGCGCGCCCCGCGGGGTTGTAGAGCACGCGGCGGTCGTGGAGGGCGCCGATCCGGGTGTCGAGCTCCTCGATGGGTGCGGCCCAGCCCTCGGGTGTGGCCGTGAGGTGCAGGGGCTCGGTCTTCGAATACCGGCCGGCGTCCCGGACGGTGTGGGAGGGGACCTGGAGGGTGTCGGGCCCCACGGTGACGGTGAGGGGCAGATCGAAGCCGTTGTACACCGTGACCCTGGCGGTGTGGTTCGTCCAGGCGCCCACCCCGGCGGCCAGGAGGGTGCCGGCCACCACGGTGCCGACAAACCCGAGGCGCCAGATGCGGGCGAAGGGGGGCAGGGGAGCCTTGGCGAAGAAGTGCCACATGTTGCCCTGCCCCTTGCGCACCACGTAGGCGGCGAGGGGGAAGATGGGCAGGAAGACGAACACGAACCAGAGGGTGGCGACGTACAGGCCGTCCTGGTTCGGCTTGTGCTTGCCGTACAGGGTGGTGCCGATGCCGTTGACCGTGTGCAGGGTGGGCGCCTTCTTGATGGGCTCCAGCCAGAGGTAGGGGTCGTCGGCGTACTGCTGCTGGCGGCGCTTGCGCGCTGAGTTCGGCTCCTTGCCGAGGTGGCCGCGCAGCGCGGCCTGGGCCTTGCGCGCCTGGCCGGCCTCGAACAGGCGGTGGACTTCGGGGGGGAAGAGGCCGGGATCGCCGACCTCGCGGCTGACGCGGCGCAGCGGGGTCTCGTCGATCTTTTCGGGCATGACGGGCTCCTGGAGAGCATGCGCGGGGACTGGCGCGGGTGTTGGCTGACTAACCTCCGAGCACGTCACCCGCGCGCTCACAGGCGGGCTGTGCTACCCTGCATCTCCTCTCCGAAGCGCGTGCAACGTGAACGACTCCCAGGCCGAGATCCAGGCCGTGCGCCTGCGTCTGCTGTGGTGGATGCTGGCTGGCCTGGCGGTCGTGGGGCTCCCCTTCTGGGCCCTGAGCATCGCCAGCCTGGCTCGGCGTGGGCTCTGGCTGGTGATGATCCTGGTGACGGGCGGGTACCTGCTCCTGGCGATCTGCGCGGTCCGCCGGGAGCGGCTGCCCATCGGGCTGCGGGCTGCGGTGCTGGAGATCACCCTCTACGGGCTGGGGGTCTACTCCCTGGCCCACGCGGGGCTCTCGGGCCCCGGCCCGGTGCTGATGATCGCCATGGCCGTGCTGGCCGCGGTGCTCTTCGGCCTGCGCTCGGGGCTCTTGTTCTCGGCCATCGGCATGGTCACCATCTCCCTCGCCGGCCTGGGGTTCGCCTCGGGGGTGCTGGTGTTGCACCCGCTGGTCCTCACCAACCTCGGCAGCGTGGGCGTCTGGGCCTCGGCCACGGCCCTGTTCGCCGTGCTCTGCCTGGCCATGGTCGCCACCCCGGGGCTCCTGCAGCGCGCGCTGATGAAATCCCTCGCCGAGCGGGAAGGCGCCTTCCGGGAGCTGGAGTCCGAGGGTGCCCGTCGCAGCCGCCTGGAGTCCGAGAAACAGGCCCTCTCCGAGCAGCTGCACCAGGCCCAGAAGATGGAGGCCGTCGGGCAGCTCGCGGGGGGCGTGGCCCACGACTTCAACAACGTGCTCACCGCCGTCCGTGGCCACATCGAGCTGGCCCTGCGGCGCATCGATCCCCAGAGCACGGCGGCCCGGCACCTGGAGTCCAGCCTGCGCTCCGCGGACCGCGCCCAGGAGCTGACCGGCCGCCTGCTGGCCTTCAGCCGCCGCAAGGTCATGGAGATCGAGCCTGTCTCCCTCCACGCCTGCCTGGCTGAGATCGAGCCCATGCTCAGGCGCCTGATCGGCGAGGAGATCGCGCTCACGATCGAGCGCGGGGCCCTGCGCGACGTGGTGCGTGCGGATCGCGGGCAGCTCGAGCTGGTCCTGCTGAACCTGGTGGTCAACGCCCGCGACGCCATGCCCGACGGCGGGCGAATAGCCCTGCGCACCTCGAATTTCGCCCACGGCTCCGTCACCCACAAGCCCTCACGGGTGCTGCTCGAGGTGGAGGACACCGGCGTCGGGATGAGCGATGAGGTCCTCGCCCGCATGTTCGAGCCCTTCTACACCACCAAGGAGCCGGGGAAGGGCACGGGGCTGGGCCTCACCATGGCATTCAGCATCCTGGATCAGCACGGGGGCAGCATCGCCGCCCGCTCCGAGCCGGGCCGGGGCACGATCTTCACCATCGCGCTCGACGTATGCGACGAGCAGCCCGTGGTGCACCATCCCACGGCCCTGCCGCGCTCGTCCCCCGGCGGTCGCGAGCGCGTCCTGCTGGTCGAGGACGACCCCATGGTCCTGGAGACCACCGAGGCCATGCTGGAGGAGCTCGGCTACCGGGTGGCCGTGGCCAACAGCCCGGACCGTGCCCTCGCCCTGGTCCAGAGCGGCGAGGCCGATCCCGACCTGCTGTTCACGGATGTGGTGCTGCCGGGGTGCAACGGGCGCGAGTTGGCCGAGCGCATGCTCGCGATCATGCCGAGACTGAAGGTGCTGTTCACCTCCGGCTACACCGAGGACGACGTGCTGCGTCGCGGCGTGGCCTCGGAGCACGTCCACTTCCTGGCCAAGCCCTTCTCCCCCTCCCGCCTGGCCCAGAAGCTGCGCGAGGCCCTGGATGATGACGAAGCCGGCGAGTTTCCCGACATCACTGAGGAGGTCGGGCGGGGGAGGTGAGGCCGAGAACCTGGTGAGGGTTCGTCAGGAGCCAGGGAAGAGAGAGACCTGCTTCAACGGCGAGGTGTCCTCCACCCGCTCCCTCCGCGCGCGCGGCTCCTCGGGGGCGCGGCGGCCGAAGAGCTCGTCCCAGGCCTCGGCGGGGATGGCGCGCGGGTCGTCCTCGGCGCCTTCATCGCGCCAGGTGCCCTGGCGCCAGGAGAAGCTGGCCCCATCGAGGTTGCGGGCCAGGAGCACGTCATCCTCTGGGATGCCGGCCAGCAGCGCGGGGGAGTAGGTGGCCAGGACGACCTGCCGCAGGGGGTTGTCGGGGCCGGCGGGGAGGCGGGGGTCCGTGGCCAGGGCGCGCAGCAGGGTCATGAGCGCGGGGACCCCCTGGGGGTGGATGCCCGAGGCGGGCTCCTCCAGGCAGACCAGGCCCCCGGCGCGTGGGTCCACCTCGAGGGCGGCCAGGGCCAGGTAGCGCAGGGTGCCGTCCGACAGGGCGCGCCCGTGGTGGGGAGTGCCGCGGGTGTCGGTGAGCCGCATGTCGAGGAAGCCCCGCGTGGGATCGGCGCTGACCTCGAAGGAGCGCACACCGCCGAGCAGGGCGTCGAGCCGCGCGGCCAGGCGGGACCACAGGGCCGGGCCGCCGTGATGGCGGGCGAGGTGGTGCAGGGTGGCGGCCAGGTGGGCGCCGTCGACGCACAGGCCCGGGGGCGTGTCGGTGCGATCGGGCGCGGCCAGGGCCGAGGGCTCCAGGCGCAGGTGGCGCCAGGAGGCCATCTCCTGGCGGGCCAGCAGCAGGGTGGGGTGGGCGTAGGCGCTGCGGGCCGCGGAGAGCACCGTGCAGGGGAGCCGATCCGCCGGCAACGTGGTGGTGCGCGCGCCGGAGTCCTGGTGCAGGGTGATGGCGAGGCGCCCTTCTTCCTCGGAGGTGGACAGGTAGGGGTGCCGGCGCTGGCCCAGGACCACGGACTCCCGCCAGGGGCGCTTGTGGGGAAACCCCAGGCTGCGGCGGGCCGAGGTGCGGTGCAGGGCGGACAGATCCTCCCGCAGGATGCGCAGCCCCCCGCCCGGACGCTCCGCGCTGGCCGCCAGCCGTCCCAGCTCCAGGTGGTAGCGCAGCAGGGTCATGGAGGCCTCGGCCTCCTGGCCCAGGGCGTCCGTGCCGCGGGCCGGGATGATCATGTCCGCTTCGAAGCTCATCTTCGAGGCGCCCTCGGCGCCCCGCCGGAAGAACAGGGCGTCCACCCCCTCGCCGTGGACCCGCCCGCGGCAGGCGGCCAGGGCGGCATCTGCCAGGGGCTGCTCGGCCAGGGCTGCCAGGAGCGCGATGGCCTCGAACAGGTTGGACTTGCCGGCCCCGTTGGGCCCCGTGAGGCAGGTGAGGGGGCCGAAGCGGATCTCCACGTCGGCCAGGTTTTTGAAGCCGCGGACGGCGAGCCGCGTGAGCATGGGCGTCTCCTCTGCGTCATTCGGCAGGCCTCGGGAGGATAACCCGGCGGCGCCCCGTCTTGACACGGGGGCTGGTGGTCCCCCATGCTCGGTATCCCTCCCCCGCCGTCCCCCTGCCCGACGTCGGGTTCCGTTGTTGCATGGAGGTGAGCCCATGATCGCGCTCCTGATCCTGCTGGCGGCCGCCGCGGCTGCCCCCGCGCTCACCTGGGCGCCCGACGGTCAGAGCCTCTTGCTGGAGGACTCTCCCGAGCGCCTGGCCTGCGGCCGACAGCGGCTCGAGGTGGCCAGCCTGGAGCTGACGCCGGAGCCGCCTGGTGATGCGGCCCCTGACGGTGCTGGCCGGCTGGTGATCGCCCAGGGTGTGGCCACCTGGCGCGGCGCCGACGGGAAGGTGGTGGCCATGCCGCTGCCCAGGCTGGTGCCACCGGATCCGGAGTCCCCGGAGCGCTGGGTGCCGTCCCAGGGCGCCTGGCTCGCACCCGACGTGTACCTGTGGTGCCAGCACGACGACTACGAGGCCGGAGGCGGCTGCGCCCTGCTGCGCCCGGCCGCGGGGCGCGCCGAGATCATGCCCGAGGCCCCCTTCTGGACCTTTTCGCTGTGGGGCCTGCGGCCGGGCCCCGGAGGTTGGCTGGCGGTGTTTCGCTCCCCCGAAGGCCACCTGGATGTGGAGGTGCTGCGGCGGTCCGGCGCCGGCTTCGTCCCCTCGGGGCTGCCCATGCCGAGCCTGTACGACTGCGGCCCCCTCCACGTCCACTTCCCCGGCGACGGCGCGGCGGTCTGGCTCATCACCCCCTGCCCCCTGGCCGAGCGTCCCGCGGGCCACCCCTGCATGGGCCTCGAGGGCATCCCGGCCTTCGAGATGGGCACACCCTGGCGCTGGTACACCTGGGAGCCTGGCGAGAAGGCGCTGAGGCTGGTGCGCGCCGACCTGCCCGCGGAGGCGGCCCCGGCCCCGGACGGCCAGGCGCTGGCGTGGGCCACCGGCGACCTGGTCTGTGTGGGCGATCCGGCGCATCCGGAGGCCGCGCGCTGCAGGTACCTGCCCCGGAGGCTGCCCGCGGGGGAGGTGTGTCCGGGAGGGTGAGATCAGGGGAGCCCGGCCTCGCGGAGGTACCAGGCGAACACGCGGTCAAGGATGCGGAGAGTCCAACGCAGAGGACGCGCTCATCGCGTTACACGCTGTGATCCCATGCCCTCCGTCTCCCCGTCCCTGCTTCTCATCGCGCTGCTCGTGGCGGCGGGGTGCGATGGCGAGCCCGCGTCGCCCCCCTCGGATCTGCCGTCCATCATGGCCCGCCTCGAGGCCGAGGCCGACCCGATTCGCAAGCTGGCGCTCCTCCGGGAGCTGGCCCGCGATCCCTCGGTGGAGCTGCCCCTGGTCTGCGAGGCCTTGCCGGAGCCCTCCCTCCGGCAGGAGTGCAACCGGCTGAGCCGGCGTCCCCACCTGCGGCAGCCGCGACGCGATGCGGGCGCACCGCCCACCGAGCTCTGGGGCATCACCCTGCCGGCCGAGGCCATCGGGCCCCTGGCCGAGGTGGCGCCGGTGCTGGACCCCTCCTGCGCCGAGCGCCAGCCGGAAGGGCGCGACGCCTGCCAGGCGCTCGTCAGCCGGACGCTGGCGGAGGAGGAGGGCGCGCAGGCGGCCGCCGCCGCTTGCGCGGTCATCGAGGAGGGGCGGAACGAGTGCCTGTTCAGGGTCGCCGAGATCCGGCTGCGCGGGGGCGACGCCGGGGGCGCGGTCGAGCTGTGCCTGGCGTCGCGCTGGGCGGATCGCTGCCTCACCCACCTCGTCGGGGACATCAGCCGGCCCGTCCCCGCGGTGGCGCCCGAGCAGGCCGAGGCCTGGCGCGCCATCGGGGTCCAGATCGACGCCGCCGGCGCGGCCGCGGCCGCGGCCGGGGACGATCTGGCGGTCACCCTGCGGGAAGAGGCCTGGGCCCAGGCGTTCCAGGCGAGCATCGGAAAGGCGGCCGAGGCGGATGGGTCGTTCATCGCGGCGCTCCCGCCCGAGGCCCTGCCCCAGTTCAGGGCGGTGCTGGCCTGGCGCCTGGTGCGCGGGGAGCAGGACCTCGCCGCCCTCGTGGCGCAGGTCGTGGCTGGGGAGCGCGGCCCCGTCGAGCTTGGCCTCCGGAACGGCGCGGCGGGCTCCCGCTGGCAGGGGTGGCGCTGGCCCAGCCTCACGGAGGACGAGCGGCAGCTCCCCACCGTGTCGTTCCTGGAGGGGCGACGCCTCTTCTCTCCGGACCCGGCGACGGACGCGGCGGTCTGCGTGCTGGAGGCCAGCAACGCGTTCGGCGACGTGCCGGTGGCGCTGTTGGCCCCGGCGCTCGTGCACCCGTCCCCCCTGGTGCGCTGGACCGCGGTGCGGCTGCTCCCCCCTGGCCCCGACGGCGAAGGGCTGCAGCAGCAGGCCAGTGTCGAGACCAACCCGCTCGTCCGGGCCCGGCTTCGGCTGCCCCGCGAGCGCGCCGGGGGGTCCGTGACCGGGGGCCACGCCCGGAATCCGCCGGGCCCCAGGGCTCCCCCGCCCTGATCCGCATGCCCTGTGGGGCGACCGCCCTCAGCGCCGCAGCTCCCGCTCGTGCTCCGCGATCCACGCGCCGATCTGCTCTGCGTAGAGGTGGTAGCCGCGCGCGTCGGGGTGGGGGTCGAGCCGGGAGCAGGGCACGTCGTCATCGGCGCCGAGGGTCCAGGAAGCGGGGATGCCGTGGACGGCGTAGTACAGGCCCATGTCCACCAGGGGGAGGTCCCGCTGCCAGGCGATGTCGCGAATCCACTCGTTGACCATGTGGGTGGTGTCCGAGCAACGCGCAGGGATGCTGGTGGGCAGGCCGTAGGTCACCAGGAGGAGCTGCGCCCCGGTGGCCAGCGCCATGTCCTCCATGAGGCCGATGTTGACGTCCAGGGTGTGGAACAGGACGTCCTCGTGGCCCTCCAGAGGGATCCCTTCGCCCCCGCCCTGGTCGTTGAGACGGGAGTCGTTCATCACCCGGGTGTGGGCCACGACCTGGGTGAGCAGGCGGTAGGTGGCCAGGTGGTTGAGGGCCGCGTGCAGGGTCCAGGTGAACATGCCCCCCGTGGAGGTGTCCCCGTCGTAGGGGTCGCGATCCTGGTTGGCCCCGATCTGGACGATGACGAGATGGGCGGGGTTGCCGGGGAGCTGGCTGCGCAGCACGCGGGCGGCGCGGAAGCTGTCGGCTCCGGGCTTACCGAGGTTGACGACCTGGCCGGCGATGCCGTGCTGCTCCCGCAGCTCGGTCTGGAGCTGCCCCGGGTAGGCCTCCGCGTCCTCCATCTGCATGCCGAAGGTCCAGGAGTCCCCGACACAGAGCACCTTCAGCGTGGCCTCGGGGTCGCTCGTGACGGGCCGGCGGCCAGCCTCGGGGTTCTGCAGCGGTGGCAGGGTGGCGGCTCGCGTGGCCAACACCGCCCGGCCGAAGAGGCGCGCACCGACCTCCGCGACCACCCCCAGCAGCAGGAGTGGGATCAGGGCGAAGAGGGCGCGCGTGGTCCAGGGCAGGGCGGCGGGCTTCCCAGGCATGCTGCCCGTTTATCATCGCGGCCAGCGGCACGTCCCGCGGGCGCGAGGCCTCAACGTGGCGAATCGGGGCGCGCCAGCTCCTCCTGCCGACGGCGGAACTCCACCAGAGGTCGATCCTGCGGGATGAGCTTCTCGTCCATGCGTAGCTGACTCCGCACCGGGCGCTGGGTGAGCACCACCCGCTTGTCCTGGGCCGCGATCACCCGGCTCATGAGGATGCCGAGCCAGGCGTACAGGGCGCCCAGCAGGGGCCAGGTGAGCTGGCGCTGGTAGAAGCGCAGGTAGAGCACCGTGTGCTCGTCGTCCACGGGGGTGAAGGAGATGAAGACCCGGATGTCGTCCGAGATGAGGTTCTGCCAGATGCCCGGATGGCGGAAGTGCAGCTGCGGGCGACCTGTGGTGGCGGAAAATTCCTCGGCGCGCCGGGCGGGCGCCCCGTCGTCCGTACGGTTGTGGACCCAGAGGAACAGATCGTCCCCCTCGGTCTTGACGCCTGGGCCGTCCACCACGGTGCGGTGGCCGCGTCCGATGGTGGTGCGGTGGACGAAGGGCAGGTGGACCACGTCGAGCTGGTTCTCCACCGCGCGGCTGTAGTGCACCGCCCAGGGATCGCGGGCGCTGGCCCAGCGCCAGGAGGGATCGGCCAGGTCCGTGAAGAACGGCAGGGGTGGCAGATCCTCGCGCGCCTCACCGTACCAGGCCCACAAGAACCCGTGGGCCTCCCGCAACGGCCAGGCCACGCCGCGGACGTGGGCCGGTGGCTCCGCGCCTCGCCCCATGGCGGGCACGTGGCGGGCGCGGCCCTCGGCGTCGAACTGGAAGCCGTGGAAGGGACAGGCCACGTGGGAGTCGTGGACCTCCCCGGTGCTGAGGGCGGCGCCGCGATGGGGGCAGCGATCCTCCATGCAGCCGACGCTGCCTTGCTCGCCGCGCCAGACCACGAGGTCGTGGCCCAGGCGGCGTACGCCCAGGGCCTGGCCGCGTCGGACCTCTGTCGATTCCAGGATGGCGTACCAGCGGTCGTGGATCATGCGGCCCTATAGCAGATCACAGGTGAGCTTTCCGCCTGCCGCGATGGTGCAGATCATCTCGGTGTGCAGGGTCTCCCGCTGCTCCGCGATGGTGATCGTGCAGCCGGAGAAGCCGTCCAGCACGTGTTTTCCGCCAGCCGGCAGGGCGCGCTTGGTGATCTGCTTGCCGCAGGTCAGGCTGTAATCGTGGGCGGCCTGGTCCTGGTTGACCAGCTCGGGCGGCGTGCCGTCGCAGTGGGGGGTGGCGCCGGGATGAGGGGCGGGGCGCGCCGACCCGGGCCCCTGCAGGGCCGCGGCGAGGGCGAGGGGGACGAGCAGCCGCATCACAGCCCTCGCAGGTAGAGGATGGTGGTGGCCCAGTTGGCGAGCACGGTGACGATCCCGAACACGAGGGAGTGCAAGCTGAGAAGCGCCAGCCCGCTCACCATGTTCCCCATGAAGCAGCCGCGGCCCACCGAAGCCCCGACGCCCACCAGGAGACCGCCGAGGAGCGCGATCAGCAGGGTCTCGGGCGGTGCGGAGCGCAGCTTCCAGCCTCCACGCAGCGTGGCGGAGAGCGCGGCGCCCGCGAGGGTGCCCAGGCAGAGCCAGAGGATCCAGGTGTTGCCCGGGGCATGCCCCGTGACCAGCAGGGAGAGGGCGCCACGCACGCCGCCGGTGGCACCCAGGGGGTAGTTGCGATGCGCGGCCGTGGAGGAGAGGAAGGCCAGCCAGCCGAGCACCCCGATCCCGACCCCGGCCAGAGCGGGCGGCCAGGCGCCGGTCAGGAGCTGGCGCGCCGGGGGCAACAGGGCGCGGCCCGCGCGCCGGCACTGGCGGAGGTGCAGGAACACCATTGACGCCAGCAGGGCCACGGCAGCGCCCCGGCGGTGGCCGGGTAGGACAGGCCCAGCAGATCGTGCAGGCCGGGCGGCACATCGAGGCCCGCGGTGGGACCGACCAAGGCCTTTTTCGTCGGCGCCAGGAGCCCCTCGTCGGTGGCGACCGCGCCGATCCCGATGCCCAGGAGGGCCAGCACGGAGGTCAGGCGCCCCTCGGCGGCCTTGAACATCGTGCCCGTGACGCAGCCGCCGGCCAGCACCATGCCGACGCCGAAGACCACCCCTCCCACCACGGCGGAGAGCAGCCGCATGGGGTTGGGGTCCACGATGACCAGGCCCAGCGCCGCCAGCACGGCGAAGCCGGCCATGGAGATGGCGATGGCGAAGCCGATGCCGATGAGCCCGCGGGCATCGCGATCCAGCGCGAAGGTGGAGAGCAGGGCCGAACCGCAGAACCCGCCCCGCTGCAGGACCACGCCGAGCGCGAGCCCCAGCGCGATGGTGGAGGCCACGCCGATCATGGCCCGTCCTCCGTGTAGATCAGCCCGGTGGCGGCCTCCCAGGCCTCCTCCAGGGTGTCCACGAGCTCTTCGACCTCGAGCTCACCGCGGTAGAGCCGGCCGTCGAGGTAGAACGTAGGAGTGGAGGTGACCCCCAGCTCGACCCCCTCGCGCTTGCTGGCCCGCAGCACGTCCAGCAGCGCGGGATCCTCTGTCCGCGCGGCGATCCCGGCGGCCTCGGCCTCCTCCTGCAGGGCTTCGAGGCGGAAGTCCCCCGCGTGGGCCCAGGTCCACAGGGCCAGATCCCAGAAGGCGCCGTGCTCGTGGGCCGCCATCAAGACCAGGCCCGCCTCCGTGTCGTGGGGGGTGGAGCGCAGCGGGAAGGGCTTCAGGAAGAGCTGGACCTTGCCGGCGAGGGCGCCCGCGGTGATGGCGGCGTACAGCGGGGGGAGCATGCGGGCGCAGTTGGGCCCGAGCGGCGAGGCATAGACCACCAGCACCACCGGGGCGGCGGGATCGCCCGCGGTGGGGGCGGTGGCGAGGGCGATCCGTGCGGGAGGGCCGAAGGCGATGCGGCTCCAGGCCCGCTGCCGCAGGGCCAGGGCGATGGTCTCGTCGGGTTGGCTCTTGGCCACCCGCTGGCAGAGGTCCGTGGCCAGGCGGTCCACCAGGCGGCAACGTGGCGTGGCCGCGAGGCAGGCGCTGAGGGTGTCGTCGCAGCAGGCGTGGGGCCAGGTCCGCGCCAGCAGGGCTTCGGCCCGTTCCCGCTCGGCGCCCTCGAGCGCCTCGCAGGCCGGGGGCGCCGCGTGGGCCGCGATGACCAGGAGCGCTGAAACGATCGGTGTCATGAAAACGCCCTAGCCCGTGCGCGGGGGGGCGGCCAAGGCTCCCTGGCCGGTTACTGCGCATGCCTCCCTCCCCCGGAGCCACCCGCGTTGACCGCCGCCGATGCCTCCCCAGATGGCCTGATCTACCTGGACCACTGCGCCACCAGCTTCCCCAAGCCGCCCGAGGTCTACGCGGCCATGGACCGGGTCGCGCGCACCATCGGGGTGAACCCCGGTCGCTCGGGCTACGACCTCTGCATCGCGGCCGGCGACGTGGTGGAGGAGGCCCGCCGTGCCGTCGCGGCGCTCTTCGGGGCCTCGGACCCCGCCCGGGTGGTCTTCGGGCTCAACGCCACCGACGCCCTGAACCTGGCCATCTTCGGGCTGCTCTCCCCTGGCGACCACGCCATCACCTCCGCGCTCGACCACAACTCCACGCTCAGGCCCCTGTGGCACCTGCACGAGGCGGGCATGGCGCTGGACGTGGTGGGTTTCGACGGGCAGGGCTTCCTCGATCCGGACGACGTGATCCGCCGGGTCCGGCCCACCACGAGGGCGGTGGTCCTCAACCATGCCTCCAACGTGCTGGGCACCGTCCAGCCCATCGCCCCCATCGGGCGGGCCTGCCGGGAGCGGGGCATCCCGCTGGTGCTCGACGTCTCCCAGAGCGCCGGGGCCATGCCCGTGGACATGGAGGCCCTCGGGGTCGATGTCCTCTGCTTCACCGGGCACAAGTCGCTGATGGGCCCCATGGGCACGGGCGGCATGTGCGTGCGGGAGGGGGTGGAGCTGAGGCAGCGCCGTGCGGGCGGCACGGGGGTGCGCTCCATCGAGCGCCGGCACCTGCCCGAGTACCCCTTCCGGATGGAGTACGGCACGCCCAACCTGCCGGGCCTCGCGGGGCTGCTGGCGGGCGTGCGCTGGGTGCAGGCGCAGGGGATCGGGGCACTGCAGGCCCGGGAGCACGCGCTCTGGCGGCGGCTGCGCGAGGGGCTCTCGGCGCTCCAGGGCGTGCGACTGTACGGCCAGGAGTGCTCCGAGGATCACCTCGCCGTGGTGGCCTTCAACGTGGACGGTTTCCTGGCCGGTGATGTCGGCACCTTGCTGGATGTGGACCACGGCATCGCCTGCCGCACCGGGCTGCACTGTGCGCCGCGGGTGCACGAGGCGCTGGGCACCGTGCCCCTCAAGGGCGCCGTGCGCTTCGGGATCGGCCCCTTCGTCACCGAGGCCGAGATCGACACCGCCGTGGCCGCGGTCGCCAGCATCGCGGCCTTCGCCCGCACCCGTCCCCCCACCCTCTCCTGACCGCGAGGCCCTGCCATGCCCACCTTCGTCTTCGGCGAGCAGACCTTCACCACCGACGACGACGGCTTCATCCAGGAGCCTGAGCGCTGGGATCGCGCCCTGGCCGAGGCCCTCGCCCGGGCAGACGGCATCACCGCCTTGACCGAGGAGCACTGGCGCGTGCTCGACTACCTGCGCGGCTACTGGATCGAGTACGACAGCGCCCCCATGGTCCGCCGGCTGGTCAAGGCCACGGGCGTGCCACTGCAACGCATCTATGCCCTCTTCCCCGCGGGGCCGGCCCAGGGAGCCTGCAAGATCGCGGGGCTGCCGAAGCCGACCGGGTGCGTGTAGCGGCTACCCCCGCCGTCGCACCGCCGCGCCCAGGATCAGCAGCCCCGCCGCCAGCGCACCCAGCGGCCCCGCCGGCGCCGCGGCGCAGCCGCAGACCCCGAAGCCGTCGTCCTTGCCGCCGTCCTCGCCCGTGTCGTCGGCGGGCTGGCTGTCGTCGGTGGCGCCATCGTCCGTGTCCTCGGGCTGCTCGGTGTCCTCGGGCTCGTGGGCGTCCTGGCCGTCGCAGTCCTGGTCGATGCCGTCGTCGGGGGTGTCGGTGGCGTCGGGGTTGACGCTCGCATCGCCGTCGTCGCAGTCGCCCCGGCGCTCGGTCCAGCCGTCGCCGTCGTCGTCGTAGTCCAGCGTGCCCTCGTCTACCGTGCCGTCGCAGTCGTTGTCCTTGCCGTCGCCACCGTCGGTGCCCGTGCCGCCGTCCTCGGGCGCGCCGGGGTAGACAGTTGGGTCGGTGTCGTCGCAGTCGTCGCCGCCGCAGTCGCCTTCGGCGCGGTGGCCGTCGCCATCCGTGTCGCAGCAGAGGTCCTCCACCCAGCAGTCGGCGTCGTCGCAGTCGATGTCGCCGTCCAGATCGTTGTCCAGCCCGTCGTCGCAGTCCTCGGCGCAGCCGGTGGAGGCGCTGACGTCGAAGGACAGGGTGTAGGTGGGGCTGTAGACCGTGCCCGTGGCGGTGCCGTCGTCGGTGCAGGGCCCGGAGGCCACGTCCAGGTGCTGGGTGCCGTAGGCCTCCACCACGATGTAGTAGGTCTGGCCGGGGGTGCAGTCGAAGGTGACCTGGTCGTCCACCGCGTAGGAGGCCGTGGAGCCCATCACGCAGCCGGTGCTGGGGCTGCAGGAGTCGTCCAGGACGTAGATGTCCAGATCGCAGGTCAGATCGGTGATGAGCATGGTCACCGTGCCGGCGAGCTGGCAGGTGAAGGAGTAGACCGCTTCGGGCGCGTACTGGGGCTCGTTCGCGTAGGGTTCGCCGCAGGTGTAGCAGAGCGAATCGTCGCAGGAGCCGCCGAGGTAGCTGTCCTCCTCGTGATCCACGAAGCCCGCGTAGGACGAGGAGCAGGTCAGCGCGTCGTGGATGGTGACGTCGGCGGGGCAGGCGGCCTGGGCGGCGGGCAGGGCGAGGAGAGCGAGGGCGGTGAGCATGAGGGGACCTCGGAGGGAGAGAACGCGCGCCACCTAACCGGATTTCCCGCGCCGCCCGATCAAGCCCACCAACCCCAGCAGGGCCAGGCCCAGCCGCCCGGCTCCGGGGCGGGCGGCACAGCCGCTCTCTGGGGGCAGGGGCCCGGAGCGGAAGGAGCGGGTGAAGGGCGCTTCGTCGGGCAGGGTGGCCGGGTCGGAGAAGGGCAGGGCGCCGGGCAGGCGCAGGGTGCAGACCTGGGGCGGCGGCCAGCCGTCGGTGGGGGCGAGCAGCAGCACGTGGCTGTCGTCGCCGTAGAAGAGCCTGGGCTCCACGGAGATGGGCTGGCCGCCTTCGTCCGTCACGGCGATGTCGGTTTCCTCGAGCTCCGGATCGAGCAGCCCGCGGGAGAAGACCACCGCGAGCCTCGACTGGGGATTGTCGGCCGCGGTGGCTGGGATGACCGCGCCCTCGCCGGGCCAGGCCCACAGCACCTCGCCCACATCCTCGGCGGGGTCCTCGAGGGCGCGCCAGAGCACCTGCCAGTAGCGCGCCACGGCGTCGGCTTCGTCCAGTGGGGTGCCGCGCACCGTGACGTCGAGCTGGTGGCCCGTGGCCCAGGGGAAGCGGCGCTGGTAGTCTGCCAGGACCTCGGGCTGGCTGCCCGCGTTCCAGGCCCACTGGGCCGCCACCCGCACCAGGACCTGGCCCAGGTGGATGGTGTCGGCCTCCACCTCGTGGCCGGCCTCGGCCATCAGCTGCGCCATCAGCTCCTCGGGGACCCACAGCGCGCCGTAGTCCTGCGGGCCCACGCTCGCCGCGAAGGCGGCGTCGGTGGCCTCGTCCATGCTGTCGTTCTCCCAGTCGGAGGCCGCATCCTCGTAGCGGGCGCGCTCCATGTAGAGGGCGTCGAAGACCTGGTCGGCCATGCCGTGGGACGCCATGCCCAGCAGGAAGGCGGCGTGCTCGGCGGCCTCGCCGGTGTAGGGGGGCGGCCCATGGGTGGCGCGGATCCAGGCGGCGTAGCGGCGCTGGAAGGGCTCCCAGTGGGCCGCCTCGCCGTAGCCGTCGTTCACGGCGTAGCCACCGTCGGGGAAGATGCTGCCGTTCTCGAGCATGTCGGCGTAGGCCGGATCGGCGACGAGGTCGCGCAGCTCCCCGGCGGGGAGGCGGTCCACGGCGCGGGCGGTGATCCAGAGGTGGGAGAGGTCGCCGTTGGCGAGGGCGACGCCGGCGCAGAGCAGGGCGAGCATCATGGGGTCTCCGCGCGGGAGGAGGAGAGCAGCACCCAGCGCGGATCGTCGTCGGGATCGACGACCACCAGGCCGGCGGTGATGATGGCCAGAAAGACGCTGCCGAGGGTGCGCAGGTCGTCGCCGGCGGAGGGCGCCCGGCTGCAGACCGAGGGGCCGGGCAGATGGGCGGCGCCCTCGGCCTGGGGCAGGCAGCGGCAGGCGCTCTCGGAGAACAGGGAGAAGTCGCAGCCCACCAGGGTGTGACCCTCCGGATCGTGGGCTTCGCCCTCGCTGGCATCGCGGGTGGCGAAGAAGATCGCGTCCGTGGGCGCGCCCTCGTCGGAGAGCCAGCGCAGGCTGCCGTCCCAGCGGTAGATTTCATGCTCCGTGGGCTCCTGGCCCTCGATCTGCTCCCGCAGGCGCCAGGTGGTGAGGGGGCCCGAGGCATCCTGGCCGACCACTTCCAGGTGCAGGAGCGGGCCCTCCTCGCGCCCGCGGTCGGGGAAGAACCACAGCACCTGGTTGCGCCATTCCCGCACGTGCTGCCAGGACCAGCGGTTGCCGACCGCGAGGGGGAAGCCCGGATCGCCGCGATCCTCGCCCACCAGGATCTCGGCCTGGGTCTCCGCCAGGAGCAGGGGGCAGCGCGCGCGCAGGGGCACCTGCAGGGTGCCGGCCTGCTCGGGGCGGAGGGTGCTGACTTCCGCCTGGCAGTCCCCGGGGTGGGAGCAGCCGGTGACCGTGGGGGTGACCACGACCTCGTGGCCCACATGCAACCATGGCGGCAGGTCGGCCTCCAGCATGGGCAGCGGGCCGCGGGCCGTGAACCAGGTCGCGTGGGCGGGCCCCACCGCGGCCAACAGCAGGCCCAGGGCGGCGGGCGCGGCGGGGATCGGCAGGGCCGAGAGGTGCCAGCGCAGGGACAGCAGGGTCCGGGCCCAGGCGGCCAGGAGCAGCACGCCCACCGCGGCGCACCATGCGCCGACCTCCGCCCCGAGCAGGGGCCCGAAGGCGCGCCAGGGCCGCGGCCCCACGAGGAAATCCGCGGCGTACAGGCCGTCGCCGATGGCGCTGCCCGTGAGGACCGGGATCAGCCCGAGCACCAGGAGCAGCAGGGCGGCGAGCGGCGCCACCAGCAGCGCGGGCCAGGCTATCTTCGGGCGCTTTGCGCGATCGAGGAACAGCAGCCCCGCGGCCGCGACGCAGAGCAGCAGGCCGAAGCCTGCCACGCCCGCGGGCCAGGCCGGGGTGTGGTAGACGTGGCCGAACAACTCAGCGCGGACCATGCAGCGCCTCCTCGACTTCCGCTATCCTGCCAGGAGAGGCCCGCCCCCCGCGGTGGGCAGGAGGTGTGCATGGGCACGAGAGCGCGCGTCGTCGGCTGCGGGCTGGCAGTCCTGGCCGTGTTCGGGGCGATCTTCGCGGTGGTGCTCGGGGCCTGGGTGATCTTCGCCGTGAAGCGTGCGAGCGCGGTGTGGCCCGAGGGGCAGGCGGCGCCAACGCTGCCGGACCCGGGTCTCCCGGCAGATCCCGAGGCCTGGGATCATCTGCAGGCGGTGATCGCGGTGGTTCCCGAGGGTGTGGACACCTCCACCCTGGGGGAGGCGCTGGCGGTGGCGGGCCCGCCGCGGGCGGTGGGGGTTCGCTGGGAGGACGCCGAGGACTGCATCGCGGCCATGGACCGGGTGGTGGAGGGCGGCGGGATCGTCCCGCCTGTGCTGGCGCTGGATCACGCGCAGCCCGAGTTCGTGAAGCTGCTGGTGGCGGCCCGCCTGAGGCTCCTGCGAGCCTGGCGCTATGCCGAGCAGGACCGGGACGCCGAGGCCCTGGCCGAGCTGCTGCGCGTGGAGCGTTTCGGGCTGCTGCTGGAGCATGCCGGCGGCAACCTGATCCTGACCATGGTGGGGGTGGCGGTCCAGGACGCGGCTTTGGACGAGATCCTCGACCTGCTGGCGGCCCGCCCGGGGGTGCCCAGCCAGGCCCTCGTCGGGCTGCAGGCGGAGCTCGAGGCGGGGTTGGCCCTGCCGCAGGCCCTGCCCGGCGCCATCGCCGGGGAGTGCCTGGGCGCGGAGGCCACCTACGAGGACATGCGCCACTGGGATCGCCAGGCCCTGTTCGAGGCCACCCGGCCTGGCGCCGGCATGCGTGGCGGGCTCGTCCGGAATGACGGCTGCTGCCCGCCCTTCTACGACCCGGACGCGACCATCCAGCTGCATCGCTGGCGCTGCGCGCGCCTGGTGGCGGCCGCCGAAGAGCCCGGCGGCGCCTGGCCCGTCTTCGAGCCCCTGTTCAGCCACGGCGCCCTCGATCCCGGCCAGTACCTGGACAACCCGATCGGGCGGATCCTGCTGGACATCAGCGCCCCCTCCTTCGCCTCCTTCCAGGACAAGATCACGCGGCTGCATCGCCGCAGGCTTCTGGTGGCCGTGCGCGTGGCCCTGCGGCGTTTCACCCTGCAGCAGCCCGACGGCGCCCTGCCCACCACCCTTGGTGAGCTCGTGCCCACCTTCCTGGCCGCGGTGCCGGAGGGGGTGAGCTTCGATCCTGCGGCCCGAACCCTCAGCGTCGTGGCCGGGCCCGAGGTGCTGTCGGTGGGTCTCTGAGCAGGGGGGCCGGCCCTCCCCCCTGTCAGAGCGTCCGCTTGGCCGGCGCGCGGTCCTCGGGCTGGACGGGGTGATCGGCGCCGCCGTCCAGGCTGCGCGGCACAGGCTGGACCTCCGCGGGCTGTGCCGTGGCGGCCGGCACGATCTCCTCCTCGGGCTCGGGCGGCGGGCGCAGGGGGCGGCCCTCGAGGTGGGCCTGTTTCAGGGCCTCGAGCTGCTCGCGGGCGCGCTGCTCGCGGGCTCGGCGGCGGGACATGGCGCTGTCTGCGGCTCCTGGCGGCGCGGCGCGGCGCACGGTCTCCAGGGCGCGCTCGGAGGCGTCGGAGGGGGCGATGTCGCCGGGCGCGTGGGTGATGGTGCCCCGGCCCCGCGCCGCCTCGGCGGAGGCCAGCTCGCGCTCGGCGTAGCCCAGCACGTCGTCGGCCAGGCCGCCCACCGCGGACTTGATCCCCTGCCAGGCGGACTTGGCCGCGGCCTTGCCCGCCTCCTTGGCCGCCAGGAGCTCCAGCTCCTTCTCCAGCTTGTCCATCTCGTCGCCCATGACCACTCCTCAGAGCTGCGGGGTGCCCGCGTCCGGGGCCCCCTCCTGGATATCCGGCGGCGCCATGTCGCCCCAGGGCAGGCCGGTCTCCGCCAGCACGCCGTCGGCCAGCCAGATGGGCAGGCCGCGCCCCAGCGCTACCGCGATGGCGTCCGAGGCGCGCAGGTCGATCTGGGTGGAGCGCTCGCCCTGGCGCAGGGTCAGGGTGGCCGCGAAGACGTTGGAGCGCAGGGCGTCGATGCGCACCTCGGTCACCTCGCCACCCAGCTCGCGCATGACCGTGTCCAGCAGATCGTGGGTGAGGGGGGCGCTCATAGCGCCGCCGCTCGGCCCGCAGCGCGATGGTCAGGGCCTCCGTGCCGCCCACGGAGATGGGCACCAGCTGGGCCTTGTCCGGGTCGGTCAACATGACCGTGCCGCCTTCGCCCGAAGGCAGCACCGTGACCACCTCCATGGGGGTGAACCCCGCGGGAGCCACTGGGCCGGCCGGGGCCGGGGCCGGGTGCTTCTTCGCCCCGGCCGGGCCGGGCAGGGCCAGGGCCAGGGCGAGGAGGAGGGGGCGGGCGTGGCGGTGCATGGGGGACCTCCGGCTCCCAGGATAGCATCAGGAGACCCCTTCGCCCCCCCGACCCCGGAGCACCCATGCGTCCGCTCGTCCTCCCTGCCCTCCTCGCCCTCCTCGCCCTCGGCGGCTGCGGCAAGGACACCGATGACACCGCCGCCGACCCGGACCAGGCCGGCCGTGACCTCTTCCACGCCTACGTGGACGCCCTCTGCCGCCTCTACAGCGACCCGGTCTGCGTGCAGAACCAGGTGGACACCTGCGGGGGCTCCATCTCGTTCGAGTCCGAGGCCGACTGCAGCACCTTCCTGAACTGGGGCTTCGCCTCCTGCGACAGCGAAGTCTACGGCGCCATCGTCGAGGCCGAGGCCACGGTGACCGCCTGCATCGGGCAGCTCGAGGCCGTGGACTGCGTCGACGGCGCCATCTGCGACGAGCACGGCGACTCCGCCGCCACGACCGGCGCCTGCGACGACCTCGACACCCTCATCTCCCCCTACTGCGAGCAGGACACGGGGGCCTGATGGACACCACCCCTCCCGCCGGCCGCCCGCCCATCGACCACCCGCGCGTCGTGCGCGCCGGCCGCGTCATCGATGGGGTCGGCCAGGCCATGCTCCCCACGGGGCTGGGCGCGCTGGCCGGCTTCTACGCCGCCGATCAGGGCATGCGCCTGCTGCCCGATCTGCTGGAGCTCACCCTGGCCTGGACGCTGGGTGCCCTGGCGTTCATCGCCCTGGGCAAGCTGCTGCGCGGGCGCCTGTTCAAGCCTGCGCCGGAGGGCGTGCGCCTGCGCAAGCGGGTCGTGGCCGTGCTCGTGCTCATGGCCCTGGCGCTGGGGGCGCGCCTCGGGGTCCACTACCTCAAGGAGCCCTCGCCGCTGACCGAGCTGTCCCCCGCGGCTTTCGAGGAGGCCTTCGTCCTGGATGCCGCCACCCTCCGGGAGGACGAGCGCGGCCTGGAGCGCCTGCTGCAGACCCTGGAGCGCGCCGGCGTGCCCGCTCCCGGGAACGACGTGGTGCTCTCGGCCGACGACGAGGTCCTGCTGCTGCAGACCTGGCAGGCCCTGCTCGACTACCTCGTCTCGCTCGACGCGACGCGGGTGTTCTGGGAGGACTGGTACCGCTTCGATCCCTCCCGGGTGGAGCGCTCCCAGCACCTGCGGGCCTTCCTGCTGTGCGCCGCGGCCGAGGCCACCCTGTACGAGAAGGCCGCGCGCTTCACCGCGCCCGTGCTGAAGAACCCCTCCGCCAAGAAGTTCCTGGACGAAGCCCACCCCGCCGTGGGCCTGCCCGAAGGCAGCTTCTCCCACCTCCGTGAGGAGGTCCTGGGCGCCCGCGACCAGGCCATGATCCTGGCGGGCGAGCGTTACCTCGAGATCCTGGAGAAGGGCCTGGGCGGCCGGCGCGAGGCCCGCGAGCTGGGGGTCGAGGACCTCTGGCGCGAGCTGGAGCGCCGCCACGCCGTCATCGAGGCCGTGGCCCCCATCGACCGCGCCGCCCTCACCGTGCGGGCCGACGCCCAGCCGCTCAAGCGCTCGGTCCGGCGCGTGTGGTTCCCGGTGCAGAAGGAGACCGCCGACTGGATGGGCGACGTCCGCGTGCGCCGCGTGGGCTGGTACCTCATCCCCGAGGAGCAGCAGGAGGAGGCTGCCGCGAAGATGCAGCCCGGCGACATCATGCTGACCCGCAAGAACTGGTACCTCTCCAACGTGGGCCTGCCCGGCTTCTGGCCCCACGCCCTGCTCTACCTGGGCGCCCCCGACGAGCTGACGGCCTACTTCGACGACCCGGTCGTGCTGGAGTGGCTGGAGGTCTACACCGGGCAGCGCGTCAGCTTGCCGGATCTGCTGGAGCAGCAGTTCCCCGAGGCCTGGCTGCGCTACCGCATCGACGACGAGGGCCACCCCCACCGCATCATCGAGGCTGTCAGCGAGGGCGTGGTCTTCAACACCATGAACCACGCCAGCGGCGACTACATGGCCGCCGTGCGCCCGCAGCTCGACAAGGTGGCCAAGGCCCAGGCCATCCTGGAGGCCTTCTCCTACTGGGGTCGGCCCTACGACTTCGACTTCGACTTCGCCACGGACCACGCGGTCGTCTGTACCGAGCTGGTCTGGCGCTCGTACCGCCCGGCCGAGGGCAAGGAGGGCCTGGAGTTTCCGCTCACCCGCGTCGCCGGCCGCGTGACCCTGCCCGCCAACGTCCTGGCCCAGCACTTCGCCGAGCGCCTGGCCTCGCCCGAGCCGGGCTACGACTTCGTGGTGTTCATCGACGCGCACGAGAAGGAGCGCACCACGTTCTTCTCGGACCAGGCCAGCTTCGCGGCGTCGTGGCAGCGCACCAAGTGGGACATCGCGCAGCAGTAGGTCCGCGTCGAGCCCCCCGTCCCGCGTCTCTCCCGCGACCCCGGAGGACCCATGCCCCGCGCGCCCTCGCTCCCGCTGCTCCTGGCCGCCTGCTGCGTGGCCCCCGCCGCGGCGCTGGCCGCCCAGGCGGAGGGCTACCTCGATGGCGCCAGCACCACCGTCGTCGGCGGCTGGGCCCGTGACCCCGACAACACCGCCCCCATCCCGGTGCACATCTACATCGACGGCGAGATGGCCCACGCCGTGCTGGCCGACGCCCTGCGCTCCGATCTGCCCTACGCGGACCAGGACCACGGCTTCACCTGGACCCCCCCTTTCCTCGGTCCGGGCGAGCACGAGGTCGCGGTGTACGCCATCGGCGTGGACGCCAGCGGCGCTCCGGATGGCGTCAACCCCCCGCTGACCCACTCGCCACGCACCGTCACGGGCTCCTGCACCGGGGCCACCGCCCCCGCCGCGGCCTGGTGCGCCGGGGTGCCCGCCTACTACCGCGACCGCGCCGACGACACCGCCTACCTGTTCAACGATCAGCTCCGGGTCGGGGTGAACGGCTCCTACGGGGGCGCCATCTTCGAGCTGTACGGCGCGGACCACAGCTTCAACCTGCTGGCCGAGCACGGCGGCGGGGCCATGCAGCTCTCGGTGTGGGGGTACGAGCCTGTGGGGGCCGACGCCTGGTTCGCCTCTGGTGACGGCGTCTGCGATCCCACCCCCTACGCCAGCGAGGCCGCCTGCCTGGCGGCCGGGTACGGCGCCTGCCGGATCTGGTGCTGCTCCGAGGGGGCGCACGTGGCCGACTGCGGGGCCGTGGACAGCTGCGTGGACTGGGGCGCCGGCGCGCCCTTCAACCCCATCCAGGCCCAGGCCCGGGACTGTGGCTGGGACTCCGCCAGCAACGACGTGGACAGCCTGACATCATCCGCCAGCGTCGTGACCACCTCCAAGCGCGCGCCCTACCACTTCACCAAGAGCTCCTCCATGGCGGGCATGGTCTTCGCGCAGACCACCACCCTGCACGACGCCTGCGTCGAGGTGGACTACCGCGTCACCTACAGCGGCCCGTACACCCTGAACCTCCACGCCCAGGAGATCCCCGCCCTCTTCCCCGCGGCTGGCATCAACCACGACTACTGGTACTACACCGGGGCCAGCCCCTACACGGATGCCGGTGGCGCCGTGACGCACGTGAGTGGCGATACCGATGGCCTGATGTTGGCCGTGGAGGGCCGCGACCCCTACGTGCACAGCGGCTTCGACGGCACCCTCACCGAGCACTGGGTCAGCGTGTGCGACGCGAGCGGCGCCCACTGCCTCACCATCGCCTTCTTCTCCGAGCCCTACAAGGAGATCACCCTGGCCGGCACCGGCGCCGCCTGGGGCGGCTACGGCTACCTCACCCCCATGGGGGGCTTCAACATCGCGCCCGGGCTCGATCTGCAGGCCACCGCCTTCGTGTTCCCGGGCCGCTACGACGCCACCATCGCGGGCCAGAGCGTGCGCCGCTGGATCTACGACCTGGCCGCCACCGAGCTGCCCCCGGAGGACGACCCCGAGGACACGGGTGGCAGCACGCCCGACGACACGCAGGCGGGCGGTCCGGACGACACCCAGGCCGACACGCCGGACGATACCGAGGTCGAGACGCCGGACGACACCGAGGTGGACAACCCGGGCGACACCCAGGCCGACGACCCGAGCCACCCCCCCGGCGCGCGCCGCGAGTACAGCCCCCTCGGCTGTGGCTGCCAGCCGGGAGGCGGCGCCGCGCCCTGGCTCGCCCTCGGGCTGCTGGGCTTGTCGCGGCGGCGTGGGCGTCTGGGCGCTCTCACAGCCCGAAGCAGGCCCCCACCCCGCCAGCCCGCGCCACCCCGGGCCAGCGCGCCAGGATGGCGGCTGCGTGCACCGTGCAGTGGCAGGGCACCACCAGCTCCAGCCCCGCGAGGTCCTCGATCCGATCGAAGCCGTGGAAGCCGCCGATCACGACCTTGATCTCGTGGCCTCGCGCGGCGTGCGCCAGGATGGCGTCCAGGCCCGGGTGGGCGCAGCCGGTGAGCAGGGCTGCGCCCTGCTCCAGCTCCACCACCAGGGACTGCTCCTTGGTGTCCTCGCCCAATTCGCCGGTGGTGTGCATGCCCGGCAACAGCCGTCGCGGCTCCTTGATGGCCACGACCTCGGCCCGTCGGGCCAGCTCGGCCTGGAGGCGCCTGGAGATGGAGGCGGGCACGTAGACCCTGGGGCGCGCCAGGGCGGACAGCACCTGGGGCAGCCCGCCCGCGTGGTCCCAGTGGGCGTGGGAGAGGAACACGTGTCGCACGCCGGCGAGATCGATCCCCAGCCGTCGGGCGTTCTCCAGGATCTGGAGGCCGTCCCAGCCTGTGTCGAACAGCAGGCTGTGCTCCCCGCGCAGGATCAGGCAGGAGAAGCCCCAGCCCGTCTGGAGCCCCGCCACCCTAGCCTCGTTGTCGAACAGGATGGTGATGTGGGTGCGCATGGCGATGACGCTATCCCGACGAGGGGGGATAGGGACCGCGCATGCCCACCCGCCGGACCTTCCTCACGGCCCTCGGCGCCACCTGCGCGCTGGCGGCCGTGCCCGGCTGCGCCCAGGAGACGGAGGCGAGCGTGCCCATGAAGACCACCAGCCCTCGGACCGCCCGCGTGCTCTGGTACAGCCAGACCGGCAACACCCGCCGGGTGGGGCGGGCCGTCGCCCAGGGCCTCGCCGCCGCGGGTCTGGAGGTGGAGGCCGGCGACTACCGGGCCGCCGAGCCCGCATCGCTGCCCGAGGCCGATCTGCTCGTCCTGGGCACACCCGTGTTCTACGCCGACGTGCCCGACAACCTGCGCCGCTGGTTGGAGGCCCTGCCCGAGCTCGGCGGTACCCCGGTGGGGGCCTTCACCACCTTCGGAGGCCCCGGCGACGGGCAGGTCTACACCGCCGCCCACCTGCTGCGCCTGGCCGCGGCCCGCGGCGGGGTGCCCGTGGGCCTGGACACCTTCGGTGGCATGTCGGCCTTCGCGCCCACCTGGTCGCTCGGCAACGAGGCCCGCACGCTCGCGTACCGGGACCGCCCGGGCGCCGACACCTACACGGCCGCCCGGGGCTTCGCCCAGCGGCTCCTGGCCCAGGTGGCCTCGGGCGAGGAGGTCGCGGTGCGCACGCGCTTTGGCGCCGACAGCTTGATGCGGGCCGTGCCCCAGGTAGCGCTGAACCGGGCGCTCATCTCGGGTCATGGCGTCGACTCCACCAGGTGCATCGGCTGCGACACCTGCGTGCGCACCTGCCCGACCGGGGCGTTCGACCGCCGGGCGGGCACTGTGGACCGGGACCGCTGCCTCGCCTGCCTGGGCTGCCTGAACAACTGCCCTGTGGGTGCGGTCACCATGAGCTACCTGGGTCGCCCGCTCGTGGGTTTCCGGCAGTTCCTGGAGCGAGAGGGGGTGGTGATCCTGGAGCCGTAGGTGCCCCCCTACCCCCGCCGCGCCTTCTCGATCACCCCGTACACCACCCCCGAGATCCCGAACCCCATGAACCAGGCGTAGGTGTAGATCCCGTCGAAGATCCCCGGCACGCTCTCCAGCAGCCCCGCTGCATGCAGGAACCCCGGCAGGTTGGGCAGGACCCCCAGCGTAAGGGCCACGAGGGCAGCGGGGTTCCAGCCCCCGCGCTCCCCGTACTCCCCGTCGTGGCGGTACAGGGCGTCGAGGTCCAGCTTGCCACGCCGGAGCAGGAAGGTGTCCACCACCAGGATCCCGCCGATGGGGCCCAGCAGGGCGGAGTAGCCCGTGAGCCACACGAAGATGTAGTCTCCGGCGGTCTCCATGAGCTTCCAGGGGAACATGGCGATGCCCAGGCCCGCCGTGACGAGCCCGCCCAGGCGGAAGCTGATGCGCTGCGGGGCCACGTTGATGAGGGCGTTGGCCGGGCTGACCACGTTGGCGGCGATGTTGGTGGAGAGGGTGGCCACCGACAGGGCCAGCAGGCTGACCATCACGGCCACGCCCCCGCCCATTTTGCCCAGCAGCACGGTGGGGTCCCAGATGGCCTGGCCGTAGAGCACCACGGTGGCGGAGGTGACGGCCACGCCGATGAAGGAGAACAGCAGCATGAAGGGTGGCAGGCCCAGGGCCTGGCCCAGGACCTGGGAGCGCTGGCTCCTGGCGTAGCGCGTGAAGTCGGGGATGTTCAGCGCCAGGGTGGCCCAGAAACCCACCATGGCGGTCAGCGAGGGGAAGAAGACGGAGAGGAACTGGCCCTCCTTCTCTCCGCCGGGGCCGAACGCCGAGGGCGTGGAGAGCATGGGGCCGAAGCCGTCGGCCTTGACCCAGGCCCAGCCCAGCAGCGCGAGCCCCATGAGCACCAGGAAGGGCGCGGCCCACTTCTCGAAGACGCGGATGGTCTCGATGCCGCGCCAGATCACCACGAGCTGCACCCCCCAGAAGCCCAGGAAGCACAGGGTCTGGGTCACGTTGATGCCCAGGAACGGCAGGGGCGCGCCCCCCTCCACCCCGGGCCAGAGGCTGCCCAGCAGGTGGTAGACGGCGCTGCCGCCGATCCAGGTCTGGATCCCGAACCAGCCGCAGGCCACCAGTCCGCGCAACAGGCCCGGCAGGTTGGCCCCGCGGGTACCGAAGGAGGCGCGGGCCAGCACCGGGAAGGGCACGCCGTAGCGGGTGCCGGGGTAGCCGATCAGCACCATGGGCACGAGCACCACGAGGTTGCCGAGCAGCACGGTGAGCAGGGCCTGCCACCAGTTCATGCCGCTCTCGATGAGCCCGCCCGCCAGCATGTAGGTAGGCACGCAGACCACCATGCCGATCCAGAGGGCCGCCATGTCCAGGGTGCCCCAGCGGCGCTCGCCCGCCAGGGTGGGGCGGATGTCCTCGTTGATGAGCGATGGATCGGGATCGCGCGGGGCGCGTGCTTCGATCTCGCGGGAGGCGATGGACTCGGGCATGGCGCTTCCAGATCGACGGTTCGCGACCATCCTATACCGGGGCGCGGGCTGGGCGACACGGCGTGGGGGAGATGGCCTATCTGGGGCGGGTGGTGTCGCCTGCGGGCCCCTCCTGGCGACACGGCGTGGGGGAGATGGCCTATCTGGGGCGGGTGGTGTCGCCTGCGGACCCCTCCAGGCGACACGGTCGGGTCGCCGCCGGCTACGGCGCCATCGCGGCGAGATCGCGATCTCCGCCCCTGGGGTCGGATAGGGGGTGTGACCGCCCCGCCTTCGGGAGCTCCGCGTGGTCACGCCCCCCCTCCGCATCCACACCTTCAAGCGCGGGCTGCTCGCCAAGCTGGCCCACGATCTCCAGCTCTCCATCGCCGATGTCCAGGTGGAGCGGGACGGTCCGCGGGTCACAGCCCGCGTCCGAGCCGACGCCATCGCCGTGGACGGCGTGATCCGCGACGGGCGCCTGCGCGCGGACGTGCTCTCGGCCAAGGACGCGCGCGACATCCTGGCCAACACGGCGCGCGACGTGCTGGACAGCGCCCGCCACCCCGAGATCCGCTTCGAGGGCGAGGCGCGGCAGGAGGGCGAGAGGCTGCGGGTGAGCGGCACGCTCCACCTGCACGGGCGACGCGGGTTCGTGTCCTTCGACCTGCACGTGCACGATGGGCTCGCCACCGGCGAGGTGGAGCTGGTGCCATCGCGCTGGGGCATCGCCCCGTTCACGGCGCTCATGGGCGCCATGGCGGTGCAGGATCGGGTGGTGCTGAGGTTCGCGGTGCCGATCCAGCCGATCAGTTGAAATATATCTGGCGGCAGCCGGACTCCATCAGGAGGCTCGCGTTGGCGTTGTCGCCGGCCCAGACCACGCAGTCCACCACCTGGGTGCCCACCCAGTCTTTGACCTGCCAGACCATGGAGCGCTCGCAGGCCGGGTTCTCGCAGCTCGTGCTGTTGCCGTACAGGGTGCTCACACCGCTCTGCTGGTCTTGCGAATTGTAGACGATCCTCAGATCGATCCCCCACTCGTCCCACGCGCCGTCCGGGTCCCAGTCCCAGCTCTCGAGGTCGTGCTGCTCCTCCCAGGGGGTGGATGCGTCCTGGGTGATGTTCAGCTCGACCAGGTCTCCGTAGCCGATCAAGCGGACCTCGTAGGTCCATCCCGTGCTGTCATAGCCGTAGGTGACCCAGTCGATGCCCTCGTCGCCAGTGTGGGTGTCGGTGTCGTCGGTGTCGTCGGTGTCGTCGGTGTCGGGATCGTCGGTGTCGTCGGGATCGTCCACGGTGTCGTCCTCGCAGTCGGGGGAGCCGGCGCAGTCCGCGTCGTCGCAGTCGAAGTCGCCGTCTTCGTCGTTGTCGGCGCCGTCGGAACATTCTCCCGCGTTCTTCCCCTCGGGGTCGTCCTTGCCGATGCCGAGGCAGCCGAGGAAGAGGATGACGGCCGGGGCGAGGATGGCGAATCTCAGATCGAGGTGCATGGGTTCCTCCGTGGGGGTGTCCCCCGCTGGGTGCGTAGCCCATGATACTCCAGGATTGGCTATCTGTATATTCTCCCGGAGGTCCCATGCTCCTCACCCTTCTCCTCCTCGCCGCCTGCCACCCCCCCGCCGACACGGCCGCGCCCGCGCCGCCGCCGGACCTCACCGAGCGCCTCGGGGCGGACGAGGCCCGCGCGGGGATGCTCGCGGAGGGCGATGACGCCGCCTTCGTGGGTGGGGTGGCGGGGGAGTCCCAGCCCGGGGACTACCTGCTGTACAACGACCGCGCGCGCTTTGTCGTCCGCGGCCTGCGCCAGGGCGACTGGTACGTGGGCGAGCCGGGCAGCCTCATCGATCTCGACATCGTGCGTCCAGAGGGCCAGGCCGACCGCGACGGGCTCGACGAGCTGCTCTCCATGGCGGGCTTCGGGAGGCTGTTCGTGGCCGAGGAGATCGCGGTGCTCGCCGACGGGAGCGACGGCGGCGCCGCGGTGGTGCGGGCTCGCGGGCACGACGCGGCCATCCCCTACATCGAGGGCATGGCCGAGTCCCCCGGCATGTTCGAGCCCAACGAGGTGGAGATCACCGAGACCTACACGTTGGAGCCCGGCTCCCCGGCCCTGCGTGTGACCACCGAGGTCCACAACAGCACCCGCAAGGATCTGAGCCTCCAGATGCTGGCGGCGGGCATGACGGACGTGGCCACCTTCGCCCCCTTCGTGCCCGGCGAGGGGGTGGGCGGCGAGGTGGACGGCGATCAGACCATGCTGGCCATGATCTCTCGCACCCACGACCAGGCCTGGGCCATCTACCGCGACGATCAGGACCTCCCCGAGGGGATCTCGGCGCTGGGCGCGGCCATGGAGATGATCATCGCCACGGGCGACACCTTGGCGCTGGAGGAGGGGGCGACCGCAGCCAACACTCGGCTGGTGGGCGTGGCCGCGGATCTGTCCACCCTGGAGGAGCACCGCCGCGGGCTGCGCGGGCTGCCCACCGGCGTGGTCACCGGCACGGTCACCGAGGCCGGCAGCGGCGAGCCTGTGGCCGGCGCCCGGGTGTTCCTGACGGACGCAGACGGCGCGCCCTGGACCGTCGCTGTCACCGACACCCACGGAACCTACCGCCTGGTCGGCGAGCCGGGCGCGGCGAGCGTGGTGGTGGTGGGTGATGGCGACAACGAATGGATGGAGCTGCCGCTCGCCCGCGGCGCCTACGGCGTGCACGCCTCGACCGCCGCCAACGCCCGTGCCATGCTGGGCTGGACCGAACCGGAGTCCGCCGAGCCCTCCGCGCAGGCCGATGGCCACGGCCGCTCCGAGCCTGCGGCGCTCACCCTCACGGACGGGGATGTGGTCACGCAGGACCTCGTGCTGCCCCAGCGCGGCTGGCTGCACGTCGTCACGGAGGACCATGACGGCGCCCCCCTGCCGGCGGTGGTCCATGTCTCCTTCACGGACGGGGCCGACCCCCAGCCCCCGGACGATCGCCTGGGCGAGGATCGCCCCAGCGGCGGGGCCCGCAAGACGGCCTGGGTGATCGACGGCGAGGTGCTGGTGCCCGTCCCACCCGGGACCTACGATCTCACCGCGCACCACGGCTTCCGCTACGAGCTGGGCCGGGCGAACGGCGTGGCGGTGACCGCGGGCGGCACGGCCGAGGTCACCCTCGAGCTGGAGCGCATGGTGGACACCCCCGGCTGGGTGGCCATCGACACCCACGCCCACGCCACCCCCTCCATCGACGGCCAGTGCACCATCGAGGAGCGGCTCACCACCGCCATCGCCAACGACCTGCAGCTGCACGTCTCCACCGACCACGACCAGGTGGCGGACTACCGCCCGGTGCTGGCGCTCATGGGCCTGGAGGACCGCGTCGTGACCATCCCCGGCGACGAGGTCTCCTCCAACCTGCGCGGGCACCACAACATCTACCCGGTGGAGCCCGACCCCGCGTTGCCCAACGGCGGGGCGCCCCGTTGGTGGGAGGAGGTGCTCAGCACCTGCGAGCTGCACGAGGAGTGGCGGGAGCGGGCCGAGGACGGCGGCATCCTGCAGATCAACCACGGCCGCTCCACGGGCATGTTCTCCTCCTGCGGCTACGACGCCGAGGCCGGCGAGCCCTCGGATCCGGACTTCTACTGCGACGACTTCGACGTCATGGAGGTCCTCAACAGCGACGAGTACAGCGAGGCCGAGCAGCTCCTGCGCGACTGGGTGGCCCACCTCGACCAGGGCCTGCGCCCCACCGCCATCGGGGTCAGCGACAGCCACACCCGCCTGCCGGGCACGGGCTTCCCGCGCACCTACGTGGAGATCGGGCAGGACACCCTCACCCCCGGGGACGTCCCGCTGGTGCTTGACGCCCTGCACGCCCAGCGCGCCCAGGTCTCGGCGGGGCCCTTCCTGCGGGTGGGCCTCTCCGACGGGGCCAGCGATGTGGGCATGGGCGAGACGCTGACCGCGGCCTCCGCGACCCTCACCCTGGAGGTCTTCGCGCCCTCCTGGGTGCCGGTGGAGCGGGTGCAGCTCCTGGGTCCCAGCGCCGAGGTGCTGGAGGAGTGGAGCCTCATCCCCGAGGAAGCCGAGCCGCCGCTCGTGTTCCACGCCGAGGTGGCCGTGAGCCCAGAGGCTGACACCTACTACCTGCTCCGGGCGGATGGCAGCGGGAGCCTGGCGCCGGTGTGGTCGGGTGGGCGCCCGTTCGCGCTGTCGAATCCGGTCTACCTGGAGGTGCCCTGAGCTCGAGGGATCAACCCCTCCCTCTCCAGAAAATCCGCGATGTCCGCCGCGGCCACCTCGTGACCCGCCGGGGTGTAGTGGGGGTCGTTGGGGAACACCAGCCCGTGGCGCCCGCCCTGCACCGCGGCCTGGAAGGCGGGCTGGCAGGAGTGGACGGGGAAGGCGGCGCCGGCGGCCTTCTGGGCGAAGTAGTCGAAGGGCGCGGTGACGTTCTGGTCGGGGTGGGGCAGCTCCACCTGCGCCTCCCAGTCCTCGGGGCAGGCGCTGGGGTCGAACTGCTGGTAGCGGGGCAGCACCACCAGTGCGAAGTCGGCGCCCAGACCTCTGGCCAGCTTCCCGGTGTCGGTGATGGCCTCCCAGGAGGTCTCCATGAGGCCCCAGGTCTCGCCCAGCGGGTACTTCATCGGGAACAGGCTGCTGTCGCGCCAGAGCGCCTCGTTGGGCCGTGGGCCCCGCGGCGTGCCCTGGGCGCCGAGCCAGCGGCCGTAGTCGGCCACGCCGAGGGACCAGGAGGCCCAGACCGCCACGGTGCGGAAGATGTCCAGGTCCACCCGAGTGCCCACGCCGAGGTCGTGCAGCCGGTCGCTGTACTCCAGATCGTTGGCGAAGTCCGACATGTCGAAGCACTGCACCACGAGGTCGGGGTGGTAGCGCGCGCCGAGATCGCGGAGCTGCCGGAGCTGCAGGACCGGGCTGGAGGACACGTAGCCAAAATCGACCACACGGATGGAAAGCTCGGGATGGGCTTTCTGGAGCCGCTTCTCCACCAGGAAGGGGAAGCCGCCCAGCGGGTCGTCGAGCATGTAGCCCTGGGTGAAGCTGTCTCCGAGGAAGACGATGACGAAGTCGTCCGGGGAGTAGGCGCCGGCGGGCAGGTCGGGGGCCACGCCGTCGGCGTTGAAGCGCCCGGGCGCGGGCTTGGGGCGGTGGTCCAGATCGAGGTTGAACTGGGGCATGGCCCAGCGCCCTACGATCAGCGGCCCCACCAGCCACAGGCCACCCAGCGCCACGGCGAGGCCACCGAGCATCAGCAGGATCTGACGCCAATGCCGGAGCAGGGCTGGGGAGAGGGCCAGGGCCAACAGCGGCGCCCAGACGAGGACCAGGGGGACCAGGTGGCGGGCCAGCTCCTGGCGGTTCGGCAGCAGCGTGAAGCCCAGCGCCAGGGCCAGGCCCAGGCTCGCCCAGGCGCGCAGCGAGGCGCGCTGCCACCAGCGGCCAGGGGCGCTCACGTCGGGCTCCAGAAGACCACCGCGTCGGGGGAGATGCGCTTCGGCAGCTCCTGGTCCAGGTTCCAGGGATCGAAGACCCGCACGATGCGCCAGGCGCCGCTGCGCCGGATCTGGGCCATGGTGAGGGTGTCGGGGGCGCGGTACTCGGGCCTGTCCGAGGAGATCAGCAGGGCTCCGGGCGTGGCAGGCTGGGACAGCAGCTCGCGGCAGGCCTGCTGGGGATGGGCCTCCGCGCGCGGGTCGCCCCCGAGGAGCAGGCCGAGGGGCACGGGGCCGCAGTCGTGGACCTGCGTGGCCGGGGACTCCGCGAGGTAGTGCGCGGCGCGGGCCAGGGCCAGGGGGAAGCCGTCCACGCCGAGATCGGCGGGGCGCTGCTCCATGGGGGCCAGGGCGAGCGCCCGGACCGGTCGGCGCCAGGCCGCGGTGTCGCCCTGGTACACGGTGAGCGCCCAGGCCAGGGCCACGGGTACCAGCAGGACCTGGGCCAGGAGGGCGGGGACGCGGCGCGGACCGGCGAGGACCTGCAGGACCCAGGCGGTGCCGCCCACGGAGAGCAGCGCCAGGGCCGGCAGGGCATGGAAGAAGTACCGCGGGTGGTACTTCAGGGAGAGGGGGCCCAGCAGGGAGGGCAGGATACCCAGGCAGAGGATCAGCAGGAGCTGCTCGCGCCCATGACGGCGTGGCCAGGGCACCAGGGCTGCCAGCAGCCCGAGCGCGATGAAGGAGAGCTGGACCGGCAGGCGGCCGCCGAAGGTGATGGACAGGGCGCGGTGGTTGAAGGCCACCCGGTAGGACCAGGGGGGGATGGAGGTGTCCGGGTCCACCGCCCAGACCGCCGGGTCGCTGGGGCCTGGTTGCACCAGCCGGAGCACGTCGGAGTCGGGTGGGGCCATCAGCCCCGCCAGGGTGGCCTCCAGGCCCGAGCGTTGCAGGGACTCGGGCAGCCAGGGGCTGAGGGGGCAGGGCCGCGCCGGATCGGGCTGTTTCACGTCATCCCAGGTCCAGCCGGGCATCTCGTTGTGCAGCTCTTCCCGCTGGTTCACGATGAGGGAGCCGAAGGGGGTGTAGGGGACGGGGGGATCCATGGCGAATACGGTGAGGGCGCCGGCCACCACGGCGATCCCCAGGGAGAGGCCCCAGCGCCTGGGGCGGACCCAGAGGGTGGCGATGGTGACCAGCAGCGCGCAGGGGCCCACGATCAGGGGGGCCTTCTCCTGGGTAGACCAGAGCAGGGCCGCGGCCAGGCCCACCAGGGGCAGGCGCCAGCCACCGGGCCGCGCCACGGCCCAGGCCGAGGCGGCCAACAGGGCGGCGACGAGCACGTAGTAGAGGGCGTAGTTGGTGGTCTGGATGGCGTAGGAGAAGACCTGCGCGTCGAAGATCACCACCAGGGCGGCCAACAGCGGCACCAGGCGCCCGAAGGCGGCCCGGCCGGCGAGCCAGGTGAGCGGCCCCATGAGGGCCACGGAGGCGGCCGAGATCCAGAGGGCCGCGCGCTGGATGTCGCCCCCCAGCAGCCAGCCGAGGAAGGCGCCCAGCAGCCCGTGCAGGATGCGCTTGTCACCGTTGTACCACTGCCAGTCCGAGCGCAGGATGACCAGCATGTTGTTGAGGTAGGAGGGGGCGTCCACCCCCACGAGGGTGCCCTCGGGGTTGGTGGCGTGGGCGAAGTGGGCCACCACCCCGGCGCTCAGGGCCAGCAGCCCCAGCCCCGTGGCGAGGTCGGGCCAGCCGAGCGGCGGACGAGACCAGGGCTTCGCGGGCACGGGGCAGCCCTGTTCGAAGCGCCACCAGGCCACACCCGCGCCCACCATCCCAGCGGCGGCGGCCGCGCCGAGGGTGAACACCAGGGGCCACCACACGCGCAGGGAGTACGGCAGATCCATGTCGGAGAAGGCCGGCATGACGTGCAGGTACTGCAGGCACCACAGCAGCACGGGCGCGGGCAGGGCGATCCTCGCGGCGTAGAGGAGCCGCTGCCTGAGCCTGGGTGGGAGGGCGGGGGTGGGCATGGGTGAGGCTGGAATATCACGCCCACCACCTCACCATGATACCTCCGCCCGGTCCCCAGTCCCCACGCCGATGACCAACCTGCTCACCTCCATCCCCTGGCCGCTGGTGGTGGCGGTGCCCCTCGCCTGGCTGCTGGCGCGCTCGGAACCCTGGAACGAGGACGGCTGGCGCTCGCGGCCGGATCTGGCGCTGCTGGTGGGATCGGGCCTCGCGGGGGGCGCGCTGCTGGCCTGGGTCTTCGGGCCGCGGTTCTCACCGCTGTACCCGCTGACCGCCTCCGACTTCGATCAGTACTGCGAGCTGGTGGGGGCCTACGCCCAGCTCGGCGAGGCCACCTTCGACTCACCGCGCTCGCGGCTGGCGGCGCTGCTGGCCACCCAGGCGGCGCGCTGGCTGGGGATCGTGCCGGCGCTGGCGCTGCTCTCCCTGGGCTCCGTGGTGGCGCTGGCGGCCGGGGTGTTCCTGTGGGCCCGCAGCCTGCATGGGCGCACGGCGGGGTTGCTGGCCGTGCTGCTGCTGGGAGCGGTGGCCCCGGTGGGGGTGCTGGCCCGAGACGTCTCCTTCTACCCCTTCATCGTGGCGTGCAGCGTCTGGGCCGCGGCAGGGGTAGCGGCCACCTTCCGCTTCCGCGGGGCGCTGCCGGCGCTGGTGGCGGGGGTGGCGCTGGGGCTGCTGCTGGTGGCGGACGTGCGCGGGGTCCTGTGGGCGCTGGCGCTGCTGCCCCTGGCCCTGCTGGGCGCGGTGCTCGCGGCCGAGCACCGCGGCCAGGCCCTCCTGCGGGTGCTGGTGCTGCTCGCACCCCTGGTGCTGTCCTGGGGCGCGGCCACCCAGCTCGTGCCGGACCGCACCCCCAGCGTCGCGCAGCAGAGCTACAACTACGTGCGCGAGGGCGTGGAGCAGGCCGGGGCCGGGCCCACCTGGACCGAGAACACCGCGGTGGGCGGTCAGGTGCCGCTGGGCTTCGTGTGGGGACAGACGGGGCCGCGCGAGCTGGTGACCACCCTGCGGTTCCTGCGGGAGCTGAACGCCAGCGTCCCGGCCAGGGTCTCCCGCTGGGTACACCGCCCGCGGGAGGCGGGGGACCAGGTCGGCCCCTGGCTGCCCATCCTGGTGGTCTCCCTGCTGGTGGGGCTGGGCGGCGGGCTGCGAAAACGGCGCCGTATGCTGGCCCTGGCCGGCACGGTCGCGCCCTTCCTGGCGGTGTTCTACAACGCCGCCAACATCCTGCCCCAGGCGCGCTTCCTCTCCACCAGCATGGTGGCGCTGCCCCTGGTGATGGCGGTGGGCCTGGCCACCCTGGTGGAGGCCCCGGTACAGCTCGGCCCGGGCCTTTCGCTGCGCCGCCGGCTGCCCAACCGCGCGCTGCTGGCGGTGGCCATCGCGGCCCTGGCCCTGGCGGGCCTGCCTCCCAACTGGCTGGCGTTGGGCGCCTCCTGGCGGGAGAACCGCGTGGGGCAGGGCGAGCCCGCCGACACCATCCGGGTCCTGGAGCAGGGCGGGATCGGCCGCACCTCGCGCTGCACCCTGATGCTGCGGAACGACCTGCAGCAGCGCCGCTCCCTGCGCACCCGGCTGTACGCCTACCCCGAGGAGCCCTGAGCGCCGCCCTCGTGCCGCCAGAGGCGCAGCTCGTCGCAGCACTCGGGCCAGGGTGTGCGGTAGGGCCGTGACGGGATGCTCCAGACCTCCTCCCAGCCGTAGGACGCGGGGAGGTTCGGCGGCAGGACGAAGCGGCGGCCCTGGTCGTCGGGCAGGTGCCGCAGCAGGATCCACACCGCGCCCCCGCTCACGGGCGGGCTCTTGATCAAGGCCGAGCACCGGACGTTTTCGTGTGGCAGGGGTTGGATGGTGGCCAGGGAGCGGGGCAGGACGAGGATGTCCAGGGAGGCGGCGGCGCAGTCTACCAGGGTGTCATCCGGACCGAGTCGGGCCGTGAGCCAGGCGGCGAGGCGCCCGCGGGGGTCGGGCTGGTCGGGGCTCCAGGGGACGTCTTCGGGCGCGTTGGGGCCCTGCATGCGGGTGACCCGGGCGAGATCGGGGCGTGGCCAGATCACCAGGATCCAGGCCGCGGCCAGCAGCGCCCCGGCTGGGACGCCCCAGCGCGCGAAGCGCGGCCAGCGCTGTCCAGGGAGCTCCGCCAGGCGCGCGCCGGCCACCGGGACCAGGGCGGCGAAGGGGACGGCCAGGTGCAGAACGTAGCGGACCCCGTGGGAGATCCACATCATGCCCACCAGGCCTGCCAGGAGGGGCGCGGCCAGGGCTGCGATGGCCGCGGTGCTGCTGACGAGGCGCCCTCGGCGGCCCGCCCAGGCGGCCGGCAGCAGGCAGAATGGCAGCAGAAAGGCGCTCGGTACGCTCGGGATGGCGCGGTGAACCCCGAGGAAATCCAGGTTCTGGGCGAGCAGGGCCCGGCCGCAGGGGCCGACCAGGGCGCCTGCGGAGAGGTCGTCGGGGGCGCCCGCGCACTCTCGGCGCACGGCCTCGCTGAACAGCTGGGCGTTGTCGAGCTGATCGATGTTCTGGTGCCGTTGGCTGCGCACCTGCTCGGCCAGGGGCAGGGGGTGCAGGTCGAGGTGGCGGGCCAGGGTGCGATGCAGGGCCAGTGGTCCGGCCAGGCCCACGGCCAGGGCCAGCACCAGGGCGATGCGGAGGCGCCAGGTTGGAGCGCGTGGGACGCCGAGCAGCACGAGCAGCGCCGCCAGCGGGATGGCCAGGCTGCCCTTGAGGTCGGCGGACCAGGCCGCGGCGGCGAACAGGCCGGCGCCGAGGGCCAGGGGCCAGCGGGGCCAGCGGCTGCAGGCGGCGCCCAGGGCCAGGGCCAGCCCGAAGCAGGCCGCCAGCAGGGGGTAGGGGGTCACCAGGCGCGCGGCCATGGCCACCGAGCCGAGGCTGACCGCGACGAGGGCGGCCAGGCCACCGGCCCAGGGGCCCGCCAGAGCGCGGGCCAGCAGGCCGGAGGCGCAGACCAGGACGACGGCACAGCCCATGGCCAGCAGTTGGGCCGCCGGTACATAGCCCATGTCGGCCCCCAGGGTGCCCACCAGGTAGGCGTGCAGGGGTTGGCGCCAGGGGGGCAGGGCCAGCCCGGGGCTGGGGTGGAACAGGGCCATCGCGCCCTGGATGTACTGCTCCCAGTCCACCCCCTCGGGGTAGAACCAGCCCGGCCCCGGGCGCAGGATCAGGGCCACCCCGACCCCGACCCCGAGCGCGAGAGGGGCCTCGCGGAGGACGGGGAGCCAGGCGCGTGTGGGCTTCTGCATGGCCTGACAGGCTATCATCCTGGGCGGCGGGCCGTGGATCCTCGGCCGCCCTCGGAGCCGGGCATGCCCCTGCGGACCCTCGCGCGCCGTTTCCTCTTCTCGCTGTCGGTGACCGTGGCCTTCTTCGGGCTGCTGGAGGCCGGCCTGTGGGTGGCGGGCGGTGTGGCCCGCGCGTTGATCCGGGAGCGTGTGTCGGCGGAGGAACCCCAGGGCGCAGCGACCCTCCTGTGCCTGGGCGACTCCGTCACCTTCGGGCTGGGAGTGGACACGGATGACGCCTACCCCGCGCTGTTGGCGGCCACCTTGCCCGGCTGGCGGGTGGTCAACCTGGGCAAGCCCGGGATCACCACGCTGCAGGTGGCCGAGGTGATGGAGGAGTGGCTCGAGACGACCCGGACCCGCGGGCGCACCCGGGCGCTGTTGCTGTCGGGGTTCAACGACTGCGCCCAGCTACCGGGTCTGCTGTCCGCGGGGGCGCGGCCTGAGCGGCCTGGCCGCGACCTGATCCAACGCAGCCGGACCTACCGGCTGGCCCTCCAGATCCTCCTCCGCCTGCGCCCCATGGGGCTCGGGCCAGGCGCGCCGGGCGCGCATGGCGCACGGGATGCCGGGGATGACCTCGGGCGCTGCGCGGCGGCCCTGAACCGAGGATTGGACCACGTGGAGTCCCTCTGTCGGGCGGCGGACATCGATCTCACGCTGCTCTCCTACCCGGTACCGGCCCAGCGTGTGTCGGAGGCGGGCTCCATCAACGTCCGGGTGGACGATCTGCTCAGCGCGGAGGCAGCCGCCCGTGGGCTGCCCCTGGTGGACCTGCGCCCGTGCATGCAAGCGCGGGAGCTGCTGGGCCAGGGCGAGCTCTACCAGCTGGACGGCATCCACCTCACGGTCGAGGGCTACGTGGCCATGGTGAGCTGCCTGGGCCTCGCCCTGGAGGAGGCCGGGTGGTGAAGGCGCGCCTGCTGCTGGAGTCACCCTTTCTGGCCGGGCTGGCGCTGGGGCTCGGGTTGCTCTGGGTGCGGGGGTTCGCCTTCGTCCCCCTCGCGCTACCCCTGGGTCCAGACTGGCACCAGTACTTCATGGCCGCCTGGAAGCTCTCCGTGGGCGTGGCCCAGGACTACCCGGCCTTCCGCATGCCGCTGTACCCATGGGTGCTGGCGGCCCTGGGGGCCTCTGGGGGCTACGCGCAGGCCGCTGTCGTCATCTCGTCGCTCTCGTGCCTGGTCCTGGTGGTCGCGGCGGCTCTGCTGGCGCGGGCCCTGGCCGGGCGCTGGGCCGGGGCGCTGGCGGCCGTGGCGGTGGCCAGCGTGACCACCACCCTGGAGTCCGCGCGCTGGGCTGCCCAGTACCCCTTCCTGGCGGCCCTGACCGGTCTCGGGCTGGCGGCGGGCGTGGCGTCGGTGTGCTGGCCAGGGCTCGGCTGGCCCTTGTTGGCCGGCCTGGGCGCGGGGCTGTGCTGGGCGACCGACGAGCGCGGGATCGTCGCGGCGGTCATCGCGGCGGCCCTGGTGCTGCTGGGCACCCGGCGCGGGCACCGGGGCTGGGCTGGGCCGCTGCTGTTCGCGGCCGGGGCGGCCTCGGGGCCGCTGCTGCAACGTGCACTGGAGGTGATCCCGCGGCCGCGCGCGGCCTGGCTGCTGCAGTTCCAGCGCGGCCAGACCCTGGGGGACATCCAGGGGCTCGGGATGCAGGATCTTGCGCCCTGGTGCGGCCAGGAGTGGCTGGCGCTGGCGCCGCTGCAGGCCGCGGTCGCGCCCTGCGGGCGGGCGCTGCTGTGGCACAACCTGCGTGCGCTGGGGCCCGAGCTGCCCTTCGGGCTGGCGCTCTGCGCCCTGGGCGCGCTCGTCGCCCTGGCGCCGGGCAAGGCCGGCTGGCGGGGTGCGGCCGCGAGCCTGGTGCTGTTCGTCGGTGTCGGCGTCGCCCTGGCCGCCGCCGCCAGCCTGGCCCTGCTGCCCGGGCGCTACGTGCTGCAGTTCGCTGCGCCCGCCGCGGCCCTGGTGCCTGTGGGCCTGGTGCGCATCGCCCAGACCCTCCCGCGGGGTCGGCTGGCGGTCCCCTGGCTCATGCTGGCTGGAGTTGGCTGGCTCCTGACCGTGGCCCGACCCGCGCCGCCGCCTTCGCGGATCGGGCCGATGGAGGCCGTGCAGGCGCGCATCCTGGCGGAGGTCCGTGCCCGCGTGGCTCCGGATGACCTGTTGCTGGACTGCTCCCACAACCTCAAGGTCGAGGTGGCCCTGCTGCCCCATATCCACCACCCGGAGCCCGCCGCCTTCGGTGAGGCCCCCGATCCTGGCCGCTGCCAGCGCTGGGCCCGGTGGCCCGATCCCGGAGAGGGGGCGCGCTGGCTGATCACCGACCAGGATCGCATGCTCACCGGGGTCATGGGGCGCGACTGGCGCGCCGTGGCCCAGCACGAGGAGCAGGGCCAGCGCGGGGTGCTGTGGCGGGGGGGGGAGTGAGGGGCGGGGGCTGCGCGGACGACGGCGGGACGGCAACCTGGAACCCATGCCCCCCGATGTCGAACACCGGGTGGACCCATCCTCCTCGAAGTCGAACACCTGAGCACGCGGCGGCGCGGCGGAGGCCGGCAGGGGTGCGGGGAGTCGCCGAATATCGGCGTATTACGGTTGTGGCGCGCGGGCGCGGTGAGGGGATGTTGCGATCCGGGGGGCATGGGTCGGACGGGTGTTGCGATCAGGGGAGCATGGGTGAGTGGGCTCGGGGGTCATTCGCGCCGCGGGACGGGGGGTGGGGGAGATAGTAGGAGGAGCGACGGTGTTTGGTGGAACCGAGGCCCTCATGGACCACCCC
>JBDRKM010000372.1:0-16210 GCA_043814015.1 Pseudomonadota bacterium | reverse complement strand
CCCTGATCGGGCGCGACACGCGCCCTCCCCCCCATCTTCGCCGCCTGATGGGCGGCGCGGGGCGCTTGGTCGCGCCCCGAAAAAATGACCGTGCCTTCAAGGCCGAATTCTCGCCCATTGGCCGAAACCTGGGTCATGGCCTGGCCCGACATCGATGGAGCCCCCTTCCATGCACGTCCGGTTCCCCTTCGCCTGCAGATTCTGAGCGACGACCCCCCGGAGGCTCTCGCCGCCGGGGGGGGGCTGGTCCGGGGATTTCTAACGGCGCGTGGTGGTGGTGGTGCTGCTGCTGCTGCTCCGCGTCGAGCGGGTGGAGGTCACGGGCACCTCGATGGTGTGGACGCTGTCCACCGTGACCGCGCCCACGTCTTCGAGGTCGATGTAGCCGTCCCCGTCGGTGAAGGCGGTGCCGATGGGCTTGAGGCCGATGGGCTCGGAGGTGTCGCTGCCGATGGGCTTGAGGGAGACGGTGTCGGCGTCCAGTGACTCGTAGCCGATGGGCTTGAGCTCGACGTAGCCACGGGCCGCGGGCTCCAGGATGCCGATGGGCTTGAGCGAGATGCTGTCGGTGGGGAAGTCCACGCCGATGACGCCGATGGGCTTGAGGGAGACGTAGTCCTCGGGGAAATCCGGGGACACGTCGGCCGGCTCCACGTCCCACGCGAAGCCGAAGTCGGGGGCCGTGGCGACGCTGCCGATGGGCTTGAGCTCCACGGAGCCGTCGCGCAGGGTGGCGAGGTAGCCGATGGGCTTGAGGCTCACGTTGCCGGCGCCGTCGTCCGCGACGTAGCCGATGGGCTTGAGGTCCACGTAGGAGCCCGAGAGGTCGGCGGTGGCCAGCAGGGAGGTCAGGTCGCAGGTGTCGCAGGCCAGCGCGGGGCGGGCGGCGAGGGTGGCGGTGGCGGCGAGGACGAGGGCGGTGAGGGTGCGGGCGTTCATGGTGTTCTCCGTTCGGGGGAAGTGCGTCGGTCCATCCGGCGCTCGGGCATCCCTTGAGCAATCCGCGTGCCAGCCGCTGCCGCGATACCTATTCCCTGCGTTTTCAACAGGTTGTCCAGTTCCCGCTCGCCGCTACCCACCACAGAAGTGGAGGGCAAAGCGCGCTGGCCCTCCACAGAAGTGGAGGGCTGGGGCTCGGGGCTGCCCCCCGCCCAGATCCGCGATAAGCCGCGCCCCCCGCAAGGAGGCGCCATGATCACGCTGCGCGAGAACGAGCACCGCCTGCTCCACGCCCTGACCCAGGCCGAGGGCGGCGTGCTGGTGGAGGCGCTCGCCACCTCCCTCTCCCTCGACCAGTCCCTGGTGCTCGCCGCGGCCGCCACCCTCGAGGAGCTGGGGCTGGCCGCCCGCGAAGAGCAGTCCTTTCAGGAGTACCGCATCGACGAGGCCGGACGCGCCTGGGCCACCGAGGGCTTGCCGGAGCGCACCATCGCCGCGGGGCTGCAGAGGGCTGGCGGCAGCGCCACCATCCCCGAGCTGCCGGCCCATTGCGGCCTCTCGGCCCAGGAGATCGGGCAGGCCCTGCGCTTCCTGGCCGCCCGCGGCTGGGCCGAGCGCCAGGGCGGCACCCTGCGCCTGCTGGCCGCCCCGCCGGCCGCGCCCCAGCCCGACGAAGCCCTGCTGGCCTTCCTCGCCGGGCGTGAAGCCGCCACCGACGCCGAGATCCTCGCCGCCGGCATCGACCTCCCCGCCGCCGAAGCTCTGCTCCGTGGTCGCAAGGGCGCCTACCGCAGCAAGCCCCGCACCCGCCGCCTGCTCATGGCCACCCCCGCCGGCCGCGCCGCGGCCCCCACGGCGAAGCTGCGGCGCCAGGTCAACCAGCTCACCGGCGAGATGCTGGCCGACGGCTCCTGGCGCGAGGTGGACTTCCGCCCCTACGACATGAGCCTGGCGGCCGAGCCCGCCTTCCCGGGCAAGGTCCACCCCTTCCGCCGCGTGCTGGAGAAGACCCGCCGGGTGTTCCTGGAGCTGGGCTTCACCGAGATCACCAGCCCCTTCGTGGAGTCGGGCTTCTGGGACTTCGACGCCCTGTTCCAGCCCCAGGACCACCCCGCGCGTGAGATGCAGGACACCTTCTACGTGGGCCGCCCCGAGCGCTGCCCCCTGCCCGCGCCACAGGTGGTGGACAGCGTGCGGCGCGCCCATCAGGACGGCGGCAACACCGGCGGCCTGGGCTGGGGCTACCGCTGGAGCGACGAGCCCGCGAGCCGCGCGGTGCTCCGCACCCACACCACCGCCGCCACCATCCGGGCCCTCTCCCGCGATCCGAAGCCGCCCCAGAAGGTCTTCTGCGTCGGCAAGGTCTTCCGCCGCGAGACGGTCGACTACAAGCACCTGCCCGTCTTCCACCAGGTGGATGGGATCATCATCGACGAGCACGCCAGCTTCGCCAGCCTGCTGGGCACGCTGGACGCCTTCTACCGCAAGATGGGCTTCGACAAGTTCGAGTTCCGGCCTGCGTTCTTCCCCTACACCGAGCCCTCGGTGGAGATCTTCGTGTGGTTCGAGTCGAAGCAGGACTGGGTGGAGATGGGCGGCGCCGGCGTGTTCCGCCCGGAGGTCACCCGCCCCATGGGCTGCGACGTGCCGGTGCTGGCCTGGGGCCTGGGCCTGGAGCGCCTGGGCATGCTCACGCTCGGGCTGACGGACATCCGCCAGCTCTACGTCGCCGATCTGCAGTGGCTGAAGGAGGCTGCGCTGTGCCGGTAGTCGGAATCCCCGTCAAGCTGCTCACCGAGCGCCTGGACGCCCCGCTCGCGTCCACCACCCTGGTCCAGCACCTGCAGCACCTGGGCTGCGACGTGGAGGGCTTCGCCACCCTGCGCCGGCTCAAGTGCGAGCGCTGCGGCAACATCGTGGAGATCACCGCCACGATGGAGCCCCCCGTCCTCTGCCGCCGCTGCGGCGTGTCCTACACGGAGCACCCCGAGCTGCTCACGGATCTCGGTGAGAACGACGTGATCCGCATGGAGCTGCTGGCCGTGCGCCCCGACATGTTCGATCCGGGCGGGCTCGCTCGTACCGTGCGCGGCTACCTCGGCCAACGCCTCGGGATGCCCCGCTACGAGGTGGGCGCCGTGGCCGCCCGCGTCGAGGTGCATCCGGCCATGCTGGGCGCCGGCTGCCCCCGCCCGGCCATCGCGTGCGCCGTGCTCACCGGCATCCGCCTCGACGACGACCTCATCAAGGAGCTGATGAACCTGCAGGAGAACCTGCACTGGGCCCTGGGCCGCGACCGCAAGCACGCCTCCATCGGCGTGTACGACCTCGCCACCACCGAGGGATCGAGCTTCCGCTACCGCCCCGTGGGCCCCGAGGAGCTGCGCTTCGTGCCGCTGGGCTACGACCCACGGGCCCCCGCGGCCGCCATCACCCCGCGCCAGGTGCTCGAGGAGCACCCCAAGGGCATCGACTTCGCCAGGCTGCTGGCCGGCTTCGAGCGTTACCCCCTGCTGGAGGACGCGGCGGGCCTGGTGCTGTCCATGCCCCCCATCATCAACTCCGAGCAGACCCGCGTCACCGACGCTACCACCGCCTTCTTCATCGACGTCACCGGCACCAACCGGCGCCTGGTGGGCCGCTGCCTGAACGTGCTGGTCAGCTCGCTGGTGGAGCTGCAGCCCAGCATCGCCGTGCGCCGGGTCGAGATCGCCTACCCCGACGGGGCGGTGCTCACCCCCGACTTCACCCCCCAGGTCACCGCGCTCTCGGTGTCGGCCACCGCCGGCTGGATCGGCATTCCGCTGGACGCCGCGCAGCTCTCCGCCCTGCTGGCGCGCATGGGCCACGATGTCGAGGTGCTCGACGACGACTCCCTGCGGGTCACATCTCCGGCCTACCGCAACGATCTGATGCACCCGGTGGACCTGATGGAGGACGCCGCCATCGCCTTCGGCTACCACGCCATCGTCCCCACGCTGGTCCCCACGCTGACCGTGGGCGGCGAGCGCCCGGTGGAGCGGCTGTCCAACGACGTGCGCGCCGCCATGGCGGGCCTGGGCTGGCACGAGGTCATGAGCCTGGTGCTCACCTGCGAGGAGCGCGCCTTCGAGGCCCTCATGCGCCCGCAGGTCGAGGACTTCGTGCGCCTGGAGAACCCCATCTCCCGCGACCAGACCATGCTGCGCACCAGCCTGGCCGCCGGCCTGCTGGAGACCCTCACCGCCAACGCCCACAACGCCTACCCCCAGCGCATCTTCGAGGTGGGCGAGCTGACCTTCCTGGATGGCGCGGCCGACACCGGCGCCGTGGAGCACCGCGCCGTGGGCGGCGTGGTGGCCGGCGAGCGCGTGGGTGCCACGGATGTCCGCGCCGCCGCCGAGTGCGTGCTGCGCGAGCTGGGCTTTCGCATCCGCACCGAGGGTGCCGATCTGCCAGGCTACCTGCCGGGCCGCGCCGCGCAGGTCTTCGCCACCCGCGACGGCCGCGAGGTCCGGATCGGTGCCCTCGGCGAGCTGCACCCCGCCGCGCTCGAGGCCTTCCGCCTCAAGCACCCCGCCGCCATCTTCGAGCTGGATCTCACCGTGCTGACCGGGCTGGCCTGATCTACTGTGCTGGCAGGTCCTCGCGCCAGGCGCGAAAGGCTGGAGGCTGGAGGCTGGAGACCGGAGACCGGAGACCGGAGACCGGAGACCGGAGACCGGAGGCGATAGCCCAGGGGGCCGCGAGGGCCTTCCTGAAACGTGCTTGGCTGACAGCTCCCGGCGCTTCGCGCCGTCACCACGCGCCAAGTACCTCGAGGCTGCCGACGGGTCGCCGGGGCGCTTGACGACTGACGGCTGACCGCTCCCGAGAACGGCGGCTCCCACGGCGGGTCACCAGCGCCTCCCAGGCAGACAGGCGCGCTCGAGACCGTGCATCGGGTCACCGCCCGCGCGGTGCCGACAGGCGGGCGTGACTGTGTTTTTACAAGAATTATGGCTATTGCCACAATACAGGAGTCTCCCGCAGGGCACAGCACAGAACCCCTCCACCACGGCTCCTCGGCACACCCATGCCTTCTCCCCGAACCCCCGTCGTGCTCCTGTGCGCCGCGCTGTCCTCCTGCCAGCCCGCCGAGACGCCCTGGGAGCAGTGCACAGACGCAGCCTGCCGCGCAGCCTGGCTCTCCGCACATGGCCGACAGGACCCCATGACGGCCGCCGTCCGCATCGCGGCGCTGGGCGACCCGATCGAGCAGACCACCCTGATCACGGCCCTGATCAACGACGACGCCGGCGCCGCGGAGGACCTCTGCACCGTCATGCCCGCTGGACCGGGGCGCCAGCGCTGCGACCTGATGGCGACCCGCCCCCACCTCCAGGCCCCCACAGGCCCCAAGGCGAGCCACCCGTTCGAGTACCCCCCCCTCCCCTGGATCCCCGAGGAACTCTCGCCCTTCGCGGCCCTCACCCCGGCCCCGCTGGGCTGCGACGCCCGCCTGGACGCCTGCTGGCAAGATCGGCTCGAGCGGGCGGAACGAGACCGTGCCACCACGGCCGAGATCGCGGCGCTCTGCGCGGCGATCCCGACCCGGGACCTGCGGCAGGAGTGCTGCTTCAAGGCCGCCGCCGCCGTCTCCTCCGACACCACGCACATCTCGGTGGAGCGGGTGGTGAGCCTCTGCCTGGCGGCGGGCAGCTACGCTGGGCCCTGCCTGCACGAAGCGCTGCTCATGAAAGGTGTGCGCGCCCACACGCCCGCGGCTACCGAAGAGCACCGCGAGGCCTGGCACTGGTTGAGGGACCTGGCCCACGACTCGGAGCGCGAGCTGACCCGCCTGGGGCACCCGCGCGAGGGCGCTCTGCTGCGCGATCGGATCTGGGCCGAGGCCATGACGGTCGCCTACGGCGACACGGAGACCCTCGTCGGGACCCCCCTCGACCTGACCCCGGAAGAGGCACACCCCCACATCCGCGCGGCCATCGCCTGGCACCTGGTCGAGACCGTCGAGGCCACGGATCCTCCCGCGAGCTTCGCGACCCAGCTGGAGCTGGCTGAAGCCGTGGTGGCGGCGCGCGGTACGGCCGGCCTACCCGTGGCGAGGCTACGGTCCCCCCACCGCGCCCCAGGCTGGATGAGCACCCCCGTCGAGCCCGGGGTCTTCTTCCTCGACGATGCCCGGCGCCCGACCTCGGAAGACCCCCAGGTGGACCTCGCGCTGGCCTTGCTGGCCGCCGCCGCGCGCAGTAGCCGCGACGATCTGCTGGTGGAGGTCAGCGCCAGCCCGGATCCACTCCTGGCCCACGCCGCCGCCGCCATGCGAGCCCGGCCGACGCGGGTCCCGCTGCCCCGGATCTGAGCTGCCGTCCTACTCCGGGCCGGGCTTCCAGACCTGCCAGACCTTGCCCACCAGGGCGGGGCCCGGCTTGAGCGTGGGCTTGCCCGGGCGCCAGCCCGCGGGGCAGGCCTCGGTGCCCTTGGAGGCGCGCACGTGCTGGAAGGCCTGGACCTGCCGGATGGTCTCGCCGATGGCGCGGCCCACGGGCGGGGTCATGACCTCCATGGCCTGCACGACGCCATCCGGATCGATGATGAAACGACCGCGGATGTTGACCCCGGCGGCCTCGTCGTAGACCCCGTACAGCCTGCCGATGTGGCCGCCGCCGTCGGAGGCGAGGGGGAACGGGATGTCCGCGACCATCTTGGTCAGCTCTTCCTCGTACCAGATCTTGTGGACGAACTGGCTGTCCACGGAGAAGGCGATGACGTCCACACCGAGGGCCTGCAGCTGAGGGTACGCGTCGGCGACCGCCGACACCTCGGTGGGTCAGACGAAGGTGAAGTCGCCCGGATAGAAGCAGACCAGGAGCCAGCGGCCCCTCTTCTCCCCGAGAGACACCTTGGTGAAGCCACCGTTGAAGTAGGCTGACGCGGTGAACTCGGGCGCGGGTGCGCCGACCTTGACCTGGGGCATCTCGACTCCTCGAGGGGGGGGCGCGGAGGCCGCCACAGCAGGCTCCGCGGGGGTGGGGACCGTGCTCACCGGGCGTTCGCACCCGACAGGCTCTTCCTGGTTCGTCACGTGGCACCTCCAGTGACTTTGCGCAGTCGCTCTACCTCTGCACGACGGGCCTGTCCAAGGCGCCGCAGCGCAGCTCGAAGCGAAACGTTCGCACGTTCCAAATGGAACGTTTCTGGTGAAACGTTCCACCCTCACCGGGAGGCGCTCGATTCGAATATCGCCATATGTACATCTTTTTGCGCAAGCCAAGGTGGCCGCCGGTGCTGGCACGGGACTTGCTCTCGCGGCGCCCTCCCCCAGCGTTCCGTGGGACGTTCCACGACTGAGGTACCATGCAGTCAGCCACCCCCCAGCAGGCGACGCGCGGCCGTCCGGGCCATGCTGGGGCCAGGAGGACCGAGAACGGTGACCCACCCCGATCCACGCCTCTGGCACCTGATCTGCGACAGCATCGCCGAAGCGGTGTTCACCGTGGACGCGGACTTCCGCATCCTGTCCTTCAACACCGCCGCCGAGCGGATGACCGGCCTGCCCCGGGAACGGGCCATCGGCCGGTACTGCCGGGACGTATTTCGCACCGACCTCTGCCCGACCCGGTGCGCCCTCAAGCGCACCCTGGAGACGGGCATCCCCGTCCGCGATGCCCGGGTGCGGATACGGCATCAGGATCGGCGCCTGATCCCTGTGGCGGTGTCCACCACGGTGCTGCGTGGGGAGCACGGCGAGGTGCTCGGGGGGGTGGAGATCATGCGCGACCTCTCGGACGTGGCCCGGCTGGAGCGCCGGCTCGGGGACCAGCGGGTCTTCGAAGACATGGTCGGCGTCTGCCCAGCCATGCAGCGGATCTTTCGCCTCCTGCCGGACGTGGCGCGCGCGGACGTGGCGGTGCTCATCCAGGGCCCGAGCGGCACGGGCAAGGAGCTGGTGGCGCGGGCGATCCATCGGCTGAGCGGGCGCTGCGACGGCCCCTTCGTGCAGGTGAACTGCGGTGCCCTGCCCGACACCCTGCTGGAGTCGGAGCTGTTCGGCTTCCGCAAGGGGGCCTTCACGGGGGCGCTCAGGGACAGCCCCGGCCGCTTCGTGAGCGCCAGCAGCGGCACCCTGCTGCTGGACGAGATCGGCGACACCTCCCCGGCCTTCCAGGTGAAGCTGCTGCGCGCCATCCAGGAGGGCGAGGTGCATGCGCTCGGTGCCGACCGGCCCACGAGGGTGGACGTGCGGGTCATCTCCGCCACCAACCGCGACCTGGGGGCCCTGGTGCAGCAGGGGCGCTTCCGCGAGGACCTGTTCTACCGGCTGCGGGTGATCGGGCTCGACCTGCCCTCCCTCGCGGAGCGCCGCGAGGACATCGCCCTGCTGGTGACCCACCTGCTGCGCAAGGTCGGCCAGAAGCAAGGCCGGGAGGGTCTGTTGCTCTCGCAGGCCGCCGTGGAGCTCTTGCTGACCTACGACTACCCCGGCAACGTGCGCGAGCTGGAGAACATCCTGCAGCGGGCCGTCGCGCTCTGCCACGGCGACACCATCGAGCCGGAGCATCTGCCTCCAGAGTTGTTGACCGCGGGCCGGCGCCCTGCCCCGTGCCGGGATCCGCGCCCCGCGGTCCCGCGCGCACCTCCAGCCCCGGTCAGCCAGGAGGGCCACATCCTGCTGGAGGCCCTCACGGCCCACGGCTGGAACCGCGAGCGCACCGCGCGCGCCCTGGGGATCGGCCGCACCACCCTCTGGCGGCGCATGCGGGAGCACGGTCTCCTCGGCTGATCCTCGCCGCCCCCATCCCCCACGCCTCGGAGAAGCCATGAGCTTGTCTGGAGGCCTCGCCCCGGCCGGAGCGGCCGTCGGGATCGCCCTCGCGATCCTGGCTGCCGGGATCTGGTACGGCGAGGCGCGCCCCCTCACAGGGCGCTCCGATCCCTGGTCCCACGTCCCCGAGCGCCGCGCGCACGTGGATCACGCCCACCTGCTGGAGGGCCCCTTCGCCCGCGGTGAGGAGGTCACCCGCGCCTGCCTGTCCTGCCACGAGGCCGCGGCCCACGAGGTCATGGCCACCAGCCACTGGACCTGGCTGGGCCAGCAGGTGCAGCGCCCCGGCGACCCGGAGCCCTTCCAGGTGGGCAAGGCCAACCTCATCAACAACTTCTGCATCGGCGTCCAGCCGAACCTGGCGCGCTGCACCTCCTGCCACGCGGGCTACGGCTGGCAGGACGCGAGCTTCGACTTCTCTGACGCCGAGCACGTGGACTGCCTGGTCTGTCACGTGGATCCCGGCCTGTACGGCAAGGACCTGGCCGGAGAGCCGGCCGAGGGGGTGGATCTGCTGGTCGCGGCCCGCGCCGTGGCGGCGCCTACCCGCGCCACCTGCGGGAGCTGCCATTTCATGAGTGGCGGGGGCGACGCCATCAAGCACGGCGACCTCGACAGCAGCCTGACCCTGCCCAGCGCGCGCATGGACGTGCACATGGGCGCGCACGGCATGACCTGCCAGGACTGCCACCGCACGCGAGCCCACGACATCCCGGGGTGCTCCCTGGGGGTCTGCATGGATCGCAGCGCGCGGGTGGCCTGCACCGACTGCCACGATGAAGCCCCCCACGGTGATCAGCGCCTGGACGACCACACCGACTCCGTCGCCTGCCAGAGCTGCCACATCCCCGCCATGGCCACGGACGTGCCCACCAAGCTCTCCTGGGACTGGTCGCAGGCCGGCCGCGACGACGTGCCCCAGGACCACTACTCCTACCTCAAGTACAAGGGCCGCTTCGTGTTCGGCCAGGACGTCCAGCCCGAGTACCGCTGGTACGACGCCGACGCCCCCGTGGCCCGCTACATCACCGGCGATCCCGTGGTTCCGGGGCAGGTGCTGGCCCTCAACACGCTGTGTGGCAGCGCCCGGGATCCCGGCGCACGCATCTGGCCGGTCAAGGTCCACCGTGGCCGGCAGCCCTACGACACCGAGCACCACCACCTGCTGATCCCGAAGACCTACGGCGAGGGCGGCTACTGGACCGAGTACGACTGGGACCAGGCCTTCACCCTCGCCGCCGAGAGCACGGGGCTCGCCTACAGCGGCCACTACGGCTGGTTGGAGACCGAGATGGTCTGGCCCCTCTCCCACCTGACCCAGCCGGGCGCACGCGCCCTGCAGTGCCAGGGCTGCCACGGCGAGGGCGGCCGCATGGACTGGGAGGCGCTCGGCTACGAGGGCGACCCCGCCTTCCGCGGCGGCCGCGCCCGGCTCGACCTGGTGCGCGATGGCGCACCCCTGCGCGCTGGCATCGACGATGACAGCCCCGTGGACCCGGTCTGCTCTCCCCGCGAGGAGGTGGGCTCATGATCCTCGCGTTCCTGAGCGCGGCCCTGGCCACGCCGTCCCCCCTGCACCCCGCCGTCCCCCTGCTGGACGCCCAGGAGCAGCCCGTCGCCGAGAGCCTGGCGCCGGTCTCGCCCATGCAGACCTGCGGGGCCTGCCACGACACCGACTACATCGCGGCCCACGGCTACCACACCGAGGCCGGCCTGGACGACTGCCTGTTCGAGCGGCTGCGCCGGGCCACGGGCGCGCGCCACGTGGGCGGCGGGTCCCGGGCCGCCACAGTGGAGCTGGACTGCTTCCTCTGCCACCTCGACGGCGCCGATGTCACCGCGCGCAGAGCCACCCTGGCGGCCGGACAGCCGGCCTGGGCCGCCACCGCCACCCTGGCGAACACCGGCCTGGTGGAGCCCGCCGAAGGCGACACCTGGCGCTGGCGCGAAGACACCATCACCGAGACCGCGGCCGCCTCCATCGCGCGCCTGCCGCTGCAGACCCCCACCGCCGAGGCCTGCGGTGCGTGCCACGGGGCGGTCTGGACCAGCCCCGAGCCCCTGCAGCTCGATCTCTCCGCCGCCTGCAGCAGCTCGACCGGCCAGGTCTTCTCCGGGCAGCGCATCTCGGACTCGGCCCTGCCCCTGGCCGGCAAGGAGGATCTGACCCGCCCGTGGGACGTGCACGCCGAGCACCTGCTGGACTGCGCGGCCTGCCACCCGGCGCCCAACGACCCCACCTTCTTCTTCGAACCCCGCGCGCGGCGCCCGGCCCACCTGCGCTTCGACGCGCGCCGGCCCGCCATCGGCGACTTCCTGGAGCGCCCCAGCCACCAGCTCGCCAAGGGCCGCAGCGTCCAGGCCCACGTGGCCGACAGCCTGGACGACTCCATGCGTCGCTGCGAGGACTGCCACGACGCCACCAGGGAGCACGCCTGGCTGCCGCGCCGCGGCGCCCACCTGAAGTCCCTGGCCTGCGAAGCCTGCCACGTGCCCCGCGTCTACGCCCCGGCGCGCGAGAGCCTGGACTGGACCCTGCCCACCCCCGAGGGCCAACCCCGCCAGCGCTGGCGCGGCGTACAGGGCGATCCAGAGGCGCCCGACGCCCTGTTCACCGGCTTCGAGCCTCTCCTGCTGTTCCGCGAGGATCCCACGGGCCCCCGCCTGTACCCTACGAACCTCACCACCGTCTGGTTCTGGGTGCAGGGCGAGGATGGAGCCCAGGTGGACCCGTCCGTGGTGGCCTCGGTGGCCGCGCCCGCCGGCGCCTGGGATCCAGCCCTGCTGGCCATGCTCGACGCCGACCACGACGGCGCCATCTCCGACGACGAGGCCGCCCTGACGGATCCCGAGGCCGTACGCTGGCTCCAGAGCGCCCTGACCGCCGCAGGGGTCCCCTCCCCGCGCGTCCAGGGCGAGCTGCGGCCCTTCGGCCTGCACCACGGGGTCGTGGGCGGGCCCTGGGCCACCCGCACCTGCGACACCTGTCACGTGAATGGCGTGTCCCAGCTGCACCGCAGCGTCGCGCTGATGCGCCACGCCCCGGCCGGCGCGCCCCTCTCGCTGGAACGCCTCGATGGTCTCAGCCTGCCGGGCGCCATCGAACGCCGCGACGATGGCGCCATCGTCTACACCACCACCGGCCACGATCTCGGCCTCTACCTGCCCGGCGGTGGCTCCGAAGGCTGGGTGGACCGCCTGGGGTTCCTGGCGCTGCTGGGCGCCTTGGCCGGTGCCGCGGGCCATGGCGGCCTGCGCTTCCTGTTCCGCCGCCGCGAGACCCGCGGGCGAGCCGAACCCGTCGAGAGGAGGGAGTCGTGAGCGCCCCCCAGAAGCTGCACCTCTACAGCCCCTACGAGCGCATCTGGCACTGGGGACAGGCCCTGGGCATCCTGGCGCTCATGTTCACGGGCCTGGCCGTACGCCGCCCGGATCTGCTGCCCTGCTGCTCGCTGGCCCGGGCCGTGTTCATGCACGACCTGCTGGCCGCGATCCTGATCCTGAACGCCGTGTTCGGGCTGTTCTACTACGTCACCACCGGCACGGTGCGGCAGCTGTTGCCCGAGCCCAAGGACTTCATCTCCCTGTCGATCCGCCAGGCCGACTACTACCTGCGGGGCATCTTCAAGGGCGCGCCCCATCCGCTGGAGAAGCGCGCCGACGCGCGCCTCAACCCCCTGCAGCGCGCCACCTACCTGCTGATCATGAACGTGCTGTTGCCCCTGCAGGTGCTCACGGGCGCGCTGCTGTGGGCCTGCCATCGTTGGGTGTGCGTCGATACCTGCCTGCACGGCAAGCTCTGGATCGCCCAGGTCCACAGCCTCGGCTCCTGGGCGTTCGTGGCCTTCGTGGTGGCCCACGTCTACCTCACCACCACCGGGCACACACCATTGAGCAGCATCAAAGCCATGATCGTCGGCTGGGAAGAGATCCGTCCGGCCCCCGCCCCCGAGGAGGAGCCATGAGCCCCCGCGAGCTGAAACCCTACTGGAGCCCGTACCTGGCCGGCGCCCTGCTGGGGGTCGTGCTGTTCCTGTCTTTCTTCCTCACGGGCGGAGGCCTGGGCGGCTCCGGCGGTTTCCTGCACGGGGTGGCCTGGCTGGTGCACCTCCTCACGCCGAGCGCGGTGGAGCACAACCCCTACTGGGCCGAGCAGGCCTCCGGGGCGGCCGTGAGCATCCTGAACCACCGCCTGGTCTGGGGGGCCGTGGGCGTCGCCATCGGCGGCCTGGCCTCGGGCTGGCTCGGTGGGCGCTTGAAGGTCGAGGTCCTCCGCGGGCCCTCCATCGGGCCGCGCCTGCGCCTGGCCGCGGCGCTGCTGGGCGGCGTGCTCGAGGGCTACGCCGCACGCCTGGCCCGCGGCTGCACCTCGGGCCAGGCCCTCTCGGGCGGCGCCGTGCTCTCCGCCGGCTCCTGGGCCTTCATGTTCGCGGTCTTCGGCGGCGGCTACGCCCTGGCGTACTTCTGCCGCAAGCTGTGGAGGTAGGCATGGCGCCCCTCGATCTCGGCACCCTGCTCGGCGCCTGGGGCCCCGGCCTGGCCGCCCTGCTGCTCGGCGTGGGCTTCGGCTTCGCCCTGGAGCGCGGGGGCCTGGGCAACGCCACCCGCCTCGCGGCCCAGTTCTACCTGACGGATCTGCGCGTCCTCAAGACCATGTTCACGGCCATCGTCACCGCCATGGTGCTGGTCCTGCTGGCCACGGGCCTGGGCTGGCTCGATGACTCCGCCCTCTGGGTCAACCCCACCTACCTCTGGCCCGGCATCATCGGCGGGCTGCTGCTGGGCGTGGGCTTCATCATCGGGGGCTACTGCCCCGGCACCTCGCTGGTGGCCAGCGCCACGGGCAAGCTCGACGGCCTCCTCTTCGCTCTCGGCGTGCTGATCGGGACCTGGGGCTTCGGCGCCACCGTGCCGCGCTACTGGTCCTCCTGGAACGGTTGGAGCGCCATGGGGCGTCTCACCCTGCAGGACGTCTTCGGCGTGCCCAAGCACTGGCTGGTCCTGGGCATCGTGCTCATGGCGCTGTCCTGGTTCGCCGGGGCGCAGCTGTTGGAGCGCCTGGCGGGCGAGCTGCCCCGTCCCAGCCGCCAGGCCTGGCGCTGGATGGCCACCGGCGCCGCCGCCTTGTTGGCGCTGGCGGTGCTCGGCGTGGTGGTGGGCCAGCCCACCCCGGCGGAGCGCGCGGTCCTGCGCCAGCCCGAGCTCGACGCCCGCCTGGCCACCCGCGACGCCCACGTCTCGCCCGATGAGGTGCTGCACCTGATGCACGAGCACGCCGTGATCCTCACCCTGCTCGACGTGCGCGATGAGGCCCGCTTCGTGCGCTTCCACCTGCTGGACGCCCAGCCCATGCCCCCGGATGAGGGCCTGGAGCGCTGGGTCGCCCTGCGCCGGCCCAAGGAGGTCCTGCTGCTCATGGGCGACACCGAGTCCGAGGCAGAGCCCGCCTGGCGCCGCCTGGCCGCCCTGGGCACTCCAAACCTCTACCTGCTGGAGGGCGGGCTCGATGCCTGGATCGCGCGCTTCGGCGCCGCGACGGGCGACCCCCGTCAGGGCCCGGCGTTGGGCGCAAGGGCGCCCCTGGCCTGCCCACAGGCCCACGACGAGGAGGTGGCCACCACGCCCAAGGTCAAGGTGGGCGGTGGCAAAAAGAAGGGCGGCGGCTGCGGATGATCCGCGGTGAACGAGTTCTCCGGGTGGCACCGACCAAATCAGCCGACAGTTCAGGGCTGCCGGAGAGCTGTCAGCTATCAGCATTCAGCCGTCAGCAAGATGGTTTTCGCTGGCCACTCCGCAAGTGGCCGGCACCCAGACCGTGTTTCGGCAGCTTCGGCCGCAGCCTTCTCATTATCGAACTTCATACCTCGTTCGTAGCTGATTGCTGACCGCTGACCGCTGACCGCTCCCGTTGTGGCGCATGGCAGCTCCTTCGAGAGGGTCCCCCAACTGCCCGGTCAGGCTGCAACGCAGGAGGGCTCCATGCCGCCGATCATCGACGTCCACACCCACGTCTTCAACTCCCGCGACTACGCGGTCCTGCGGTTCTCTCTGGCCCACGTGGAGGGCATGCTGGGGGAGGCGCGCACCGCACTGCTCGAGGCCATCTACGAGAAGCTGGAGCGCGGCCAGGAGGGAAAGCGCTCCCTGCTCCCGGAACGCGCATCGGATCTGCACGAGGATCTGTTCTACGACCTCGCGCGGCAGGGCGCCAAGGAGTTCCAGGGGAAGTACCGCTACGATCCGGCCGAGGTAGGCACCCCCGGCTACTGGACTGTGGAGGATCGCGAGCGGAAGGGAGGCGAGCCCACAGGCTGGGGGGAGTCCATCTCCGGTTTCTCCGTGCTCGGCTTCCTGCACTACTGCTGGCTCATCCTGACCCACAGCACCGAGGGGCTGATACGCGAGCTGATCAAGGAGGCCGGAGGACAGGACACACCCCCGGTCCAGCTCTTCGTCACCCACATCGTGGACATGTGGACCGCCTTCCGCGACGACGTGGCCCTGCTGGGTCGCGACACCCTGGAGCAGGCCGCGGCCATGGCCGAGGTGACCAGCAGCCCCGACACCGACCTCACAGGGCGCACACTGGCCTTCATGGCCTTCGATCCCAACGGGGCCATCACAGAGACGAACGGCGTCTGGAAGGTACGCCATGACGCGCTCGCGGACCTGACCACGGCCGTGGAGAAGCACGGCTGCATCGGTGTCAAGCTGTACCCGCTCATGGGCTTCCGCCCCTCGGGCAACGCCCAGGCCATCGGCTCTGACGGCCAGCCCCTCGGGGACGCGCGCGGCGCGGCCTGCGACGCCGCCCTGGAGCGACTCTACCAGTTCTGCGTCGAGCAGGAGCTGCCCATCGTGAGCCACACCCGCTGGGAAGGCGCCTGGTCCTGCCCTGGCGCGCGCGACAACACCAACCCCGCCTTCTGGCGCCCGGTCCCTGGAGGCCCACTCCCGCCTGCGGGTGGATCTCGCCCACCTCGGCGGCGCCGAGTTCCTCACGGGCGCCGGAGCCTGTGGCTGGGCGGAGATCGTGGTGAAGCTCATGGAGAGCTGGAACGGCGTCTACACCGACACCGCCGACCATATCCTCGGCCGCCGCGAGGCCGAGACCGAGGCCTACCTGGCCAACCTCCCGGCCTTGCTGGAGGCGCACCCCAAGCTGGGCCAGCGCCTGATGTACGGCTCCGACTGGCACGCCATGCTCATGTTCACCCCCAAGCCCGAGGACTACTGCCCCACCGTGCAGCAGCGCCTGGTGCCCCTGCTCACCGAGCTGGCGCCGGGCTTCCTCGGGGACACCGCCCTGAACTACTGTGCTGGCAGGTCCTCGCGCCAGGCGCGAAAGGCTGGAGGCTGGAGGCTGGAGACCGGAGGGGGAGAAGGGAGACCGGAGACCGGAGGCGATAGCCCAGCGGGCCGCGGCGGAGGACGGACAGGTGACCCGCGCGCCGTGTCCGACCTACA
>JBDRKM010000371.1:0-5610 GCA_043814015.1 Pseudomonadota bacterium | reverse complement strand
GCAGCGGGCCCTCGTCGAGGCCCGCCTCGCGGACCCCGGGATCCCGCCGTACCTCGAGCACCTCGCTCCCTGGCTCTACTCGTCCCGCAGCGGCGATCCTCGGGGTGCCCAGGACGTCTCGGACATCCTCGCTGGCGGCGGCCAGTGGTACGACACCAAGCAGCTCAACCACGGCGGCTCCTACGGCGTCGCCAACCCCGAAATCAACCGCGCGGTCACAGACTGGCTCGGACGGGTGCTGGAGTACTGGGCGGTGGACATGGGCTGCGACGGCTTCCGCCTCGACCACCTCACCGGCCTGCCAGAGCGGGTGCTCGATCAGGGCTTGAACCACGCCCAGGCCGCCGTGGACGCCCACCGCCCGGGCGTGCACCTGTACCTGACGGGCGAGGACTTCTTCAACGCCGAGTACAACGCCTCCTTCCTCGACAACATCCAGGACACCTGGATGCGCAACGCCCTGCTCGGCGGCGTGGACCCGGGCTCCCTGCGCGGCCTGCAGGAGAACCCCTACTTCGACGACCGGGAGCTGTTGAACCTCAGCAGCCACGACGAGGAGCGCTTCGAGTGGCACGAGGACATGGCCGCGGCCGGCCGGCTGCAGAGCCTGCTGCCGCTCCTCGGCGGCGCGTCCATGCTGGTGGCCGGGGACGAGCTGGGCGAGCGCTACGCCATGCCCTTCAAGCAGCACCGCGCCGTGGGCGCCATCGCCACCCCCTCTCCCGCCGGCCTGCACGTGGCCGAGCTCGTGGGCCGCGCGGGCGCCGCCAAGCAGTCCCTGCCGGCCCTGACCGACGACAACCGCGCCTTCCTCGACCCGCGCCAGGGCGGCCGCGACCCCGACCTTCTGGCCCTGGCCCGCTTCCCCGACCGCGGCAAGGACGGCAACCCCGTGGTGGTCTTCGCCAACCTGAGCGAGCGCGAAACAAGGGAGAACGCCTTCTCCCTGGACGCCGCCACCTCAGCGCGCCTCGATCCGGAGCGGCGCTACCAGGCCTACGACCACATGGCCGACGAGCCGGGCGCCCCCCTCTGGCGGGAGCCCCTCACGGGCCGGCAGCTCCAGGAGCGCGGCGTGTACGCGAAGCTCGCCCCCTACCAGGTCCAGGCGGTCGAGATCGCGCCGGTGGAGTAGGGTCGGGGCGGTCGCCACGAGCGGGGCGGTAGCCCGTTTCACTCCCGGGCCCTTGTCCTGACTAACAAAAAAGTTAGACAGCGGCGTCAGCGCTCCCGGGAGATCGCCATGCCCTTCCTCCGCCTCGGCCTCGACGTCGGTGCCATCGCCGTCCACGCGGTCCTGCTCGATGAACAGGGCCGCCCGCTGGCGCGGCGTGTGCGACCGCACCACGGCGAGCTCCTGCCCACGGTCCGCGGGGTGATCGAGGATCTCCCCCAGGCCGAGTCCATCGGTGCCATCGGCCTGGTGGGCAGCCAGGCGGAGCCCGTGGCGGCCGCGCTGGGGATCGCGCCCGGCGACGGGGTGGACGCGACCCTGCGCGCCGTGCGCAGGCTCCACTCCGAGGCCCGCCAGGTCATCGACGCGGGCGGCGGCTCGCTCGGGCTCATCCGGCTCACCGCCGACGGGCGCTTCGCGGGCTACCAGTCCAACACGCTGTGCGCCGCGGGCACCGGCTCCTTCCTGGATGAGCAGGCCCAGCGCCTCGGCTTTCGCCAGGAGCAGTTGGCCAGCATGCCGAGCGTGCCCGAGCCCCCCGACATCGCCGCCCGGTGCGCGGTGTTCGCCAAGTCCGACCTCATCCATCGCCAGCAGGAGGGCCACAGCAAGGAGGCCTGCTGGTGCGGCCTGTGCCACGGCCTGGCCCGCACCATGATCATGACCCTCTTCAAGGGCCGCACGCCCGAGCCGCCGGTGGCCCTGGTGGGCGGCGTGGCGCTGAACCCCGAGGTGGTGCGGGCCCTGTCCGCCGAGCTCGGCGAGGCCCTGCTGGTGCCCGAGCACCCCGACACGGTCACGGCCCTGGGCGCGGCCCTGATGGCCAGAGCCCTGCCCGCCGGGCTCGACCTGGCTCGCCTGGAGGCCCCGCCCAGCGAGGTCCAGGGCGCCGCGCGCCGCCCGCCCCTGGTGCTGCAGCGCACGCGGTACCCCTCCTTCGCCGTGCAGGAGGAGTGGGTGGATGCCCACGACACCGAGGTGCGCATCTGCGCCTGGCCCGCCGACGGCCACCTCGAGGGCTGCCTGGGCATCGACATCGGCTCCACCTCCACCAAGGCCGCGCTGGTGGCCGCCGACGGCACGGTGCTGCTCGATCTGTACCGCCGCACCGCCGGCGATCCCGTGGGTGCCACCCGCCTGCTGCTCTCCGCCCTGCGCTCCCTCGCCCGCGACCGCGGGCCCGCGTCACCATCACCGGCATGGGCACCACCGGCTCGGGGCGCAAGCTGGTGGGGGCGGTGTTTTCGGCCGACGCCGTGATCAACGAGATCTCGGCGCACGTGGCCGGCGCCATGCACACCGACCCCGACATCGACACCATCTTCGAGATCGGTGGCCAGGACGCCAAGTACGTGCACACGGTGGACGGCCGGCTGCACGAGGCCAACATGAACTACGTGTGCGCGGCCGGCACGGGCTCCTTCGTGGAAGAGCTGGCCAGAAAACTCGGCTTCGAGCTGCACAGCCTGGGCGACACCCTGCTGGGGGTGGAGCCGCCCGTCACCTCCGACCGCTGCACCGTGTTCATGGAGCAGGACGCCCGCCACCTGCTGCGCAAGGGCTGGACCCCGCGCGAGGTGATGGGCGCGGTGACCTACTCCATCGTGCAGAACTACCTCTCCAAGGTGGTCGGCCATCGCCCGCGCTCCAAGGAGCGGGTCTTCTTCCAGGGCGCCACCGCCCGCAACAAGGCCCTGGTGGCGGCCTTCGAGAACCTGCTCGGGGTGGAGGTGGTGGTCTCCCCCTACGCCCACGTCATGGGCGCCTGGGGCGTGGCCCTGCTGACCGCCAGGGAGCTGGCCGAAGAGGGGCGCGCCACACGCTTCTCGGGGCTCGACCTCGCGGATCGCGCCGTGCGCCTGGAGAGCGACACCTGCACGCTGTGCACCAACCGCTGCACCATCACCCACGCCCGCGTGGAGGGGCTCGAGGCCTCCCCCTCCTGGGGCTACCTCTGCGGCCGCGACCCTGATGACGAGAAGGTCCGATCCAATGAGCACTTCCGAGCCTTCCGGGAGCGCGATCGCCTCTGGCGCGCGGCCGGCAGGGTCAAGCTGCCCGCCGACGCCCCGCGCATCCACATGCCCCGCGCCCTGCTGACCTGGTCCTACGCCCCCTTCTGGCGGCGCTTCCTGGGCGAGCTCGGCTACCGCCTGCAGCTCTCCCGGCCCACCGACCCCGAGGTGGTGCGCGGCGCGGGCGACTGGGTCGGCGCCGACTACTGCTTCCCGGTCAAGCTGGCCCACGGACACATCCGCCGCCTGGTGGAGGAGCTCGGCCCCGAGGAGCGCATCCTGGTGCCCTTCATGGTGGCGGCCGAGCAGCAGGACAAGACCGCCGGCTCCTGGTTCTGCCCCTACAACATCGGCCTGCCCGCCATGCTGGAGGCCGCCGCGCAGCTCAAGGGCGCCATCCTGAATGGGCGCATGCTCAAGCCCACCGTGGACCTGCGCTGGGACGCCCGCACCGCGGCCAGGCGGCTGCACGCCGATCTCGCGGCTCGGCTCGGCGGCCGGCTCGCCGACTACCAGCGCGCCTGGGAGCAGGCCGTGCAGACCATGCACGCCCTCGACCAGGACCTGGTGGACCTCGGCGGGCGCCTGCTGCGAGAGATCGAGGCCACCGGCAAGCCCGCGGTGGTGCTCATGGGGCGGCCCTACAACCTGTTCGATCCGGGCGCCAACCTGGCCCTGCCCGAGAAGCTCGCCCAGCTCGGCCTCGACGTGCTGCCGCTGGATCTGCTGCCCCTGGCGGCCGAGCCCGTGGACGGCACCTTCCGCAACATGTTCTGGAACTTCGGGCGCCGCATCCTGGAGGCCACCTCCATCATCGCGCGTTCGCCCTTGCTGTACGCGGTCGGCTTCACCAACTTCTCCTGCGGTCCCGACGCCTTCATCTGGAGCTACGTGGAGCGCCTCATGGGCCGCAAGCCCATGCTGGTGCTGGAGCTGGACGAGCACGGCGCCGACGCCGGCTACCTCACCCGCCTGGAGGCCTTCGCCGACGTGCTCAAGGCCAACCGCACCCGCACGGCGCCGGCCTATCAGCCCCGGGTGCCCCTGTCGGGTGCCAAGGACATGGGCGATGCCATCCTCTGGATTCCCCCGATCCACGAGTCGATCCCCCACCTCTCCGGCGGGGTCCTGCGCCGCTTCGGCTACCGGGCCCAGCCCCTGCCCCCCGAGACCGAGGAGTCGTTCCAGCGGGGCCGCGCCAACACGCGCGGTGGCGAGTGCCTGCCCTGCCCCGCCACCCTGGGGGCCTTCCTGAAGGCCACCGAGCAGGAGGGCGGCTGCTCGGCCGAACACGCCCTGTTCATGCCCACCGCCTCGGGTCCCTGCCGCTTCGGCCAGTACTGCACCCTGGATCGGCTGGTGCTGGACGAGAAGGGCTGGGACACCGTGCGGATCGTGTCCTGGACCAGCTCCGACAACTACGACGGCCTGCCCATGGCCGCCCGCAAGGAGCTGTGGGTCGCCATCGTGATCTCCGATCTGCTCTACAAGCTGCGCTGCCGCGTGGCCCCCTACGAGCGCCACGCCGGCGAGACCGACGCCCTGTTCTACCGCTGGCGTGAGCGCCTGGGCGTGGCCTTCGAGGCCGGCGAGAAGATGGCGCCCCTGGTGAGGCAGGCCCACGACGCCTTCGCCGCCATCCCCAGGCACCCCGGGCGCAAGCCCCTGGTGGGCATCGTGGGCGAGATCTACGTGCGGGCCAACCGCTTCACCAACCAGGACGTGGTGCGCCGCATCGAGGCGGCCGGCGGCGAGGCCTGGCTGGCGCCCATCTCCGAGTGGTTGCTTTATATCGGCTACCTGGACCAACGCGGCCTGGGCAACTCTCCTCCGGGTTGGAAGGCCAGGCTGGCCGCCCGGGTGCGCAGCGGCTGGCTGGCCCACGACGAGGAGCGCTGGATGAAGCTGGCTTCGCCCCTGCTGGACGAGCGCCACGAGCCCTCGGTCGAGGCCACCATGGCCGCCGGCCGCCGTTGGGTGCCCGAGGACTTCGTCGGAGAGACCATCCTCACCATCGGCCGGGCCGTCGAGTTCATGCGCCACGGCGCCGACCTGGTGGTGAACTGCGCGCCCTTCGGCTGCATGCCCGGCGCCATCACCGCAGGTGTCCTGCAGGCCCTGGAGGCGGAGCACGGCGTGCCCGTGGCCAACATGTTCTACGACGGCGAGGGCGGCGGCGTGAACGATCGGCTGACCACCTACCTGGCGAACCTGCGCCAGGCGGCGGACGCGAAGTAGGGGCGAGCGCTCGGCCCGCCCCTAGGGCTCGTCGGAGAGGGTCTACCCGAGCAGGCTCAGCGCGCCCTGGTTCATGGTCTTGGCCTGGGCCAGCACGCTGACCCCGGCCTGCTGCAGGATCTGGTTCTTGGCCAGCTCCGCGGTCTCGAACGCGAAGTCCGCGTCCCGGATCTGGCTCTCGGC
>JBDRKM010000370.1:0-12087 GCA_043814015.1 Pseudomonadota bacterium | reverse complement strand
CATGGCGTACCGGGAGCTACACGTGGTCGAGATCAAAGAGGTGCTGCGGCTGTGGACCCGCGGGCACGGTTTTCGGACGGTGGCGCGGCGAACGGGCGTGGACCGCAAGACGGTCCGTCGGTACGTCGAGGCCGCGCAGAGGGCGGGGCTCGAACGCGGCGTTGTCGCCGGCCTGGGCGCGGGTCAGATCGGCGAAGGTCTCGGAGGCGACGGACGCGAGTGCGGGCATGGGGCACCTCCGGCCCAGGCTGGCCCGGCGAACGACGAGCGGCCGTCGGTTGCGTCGGAGAGGTGGGGAGCGGTCAGCGGTCAGCGGTCAGCAATCAGCTACGAACGAGGTACGAAGTTCGATACCGAGAAGGCTACGGCCGAAGCTGCCGAAGCACAGTCTGGGTGCCGGCTACTTTCGGAGTGGCCAGCGAAAACTATCTTGCTGACGGCTGAATGCTGATAGCTGACAGCTCTCCGGCAGCCCTGGACTGTCGGCTGATCTGGTCGGTGCCGAGAGGTGCTACACTCGGCGGTACAATCAGCCCGGTAGACGCCATGATCCGCTTCGCTCCAATCTTCCTGCTCGCCGCCTGCCACCCCGCCAGAGAGCCCGTCGATTCCGGGGACGGGCCCGAGGTCCTCCTCTCCCTCTCCCAGGCGGTCGCGGGCGCGATGTGGGCCAACCCCGCCGCCTACGCCGAGATCCCGGTGCACGTGAACGTGGCCGGGGAGCCCGCCTCCGTGGACGTGAGCCTCGATGGTGTGCTCACCGCCGCCGAGCCGGGTCTGCCGGGCGACTGGGTGGCGCGCGTGCCCATAGCGGGGCTCGCCGCCGGGGAGCACGCGTTGGTGGCCAGCGCCGAGGGCGCAGAGCCGGTCGAAGCCACCCTGGTCCTGGGTGAAGAGGGCGTCCAGATCACCGCCTTCGCCACCGACGGCGCGGCCGAGACCCCACGGGTGCACCACTCGGCCGAGACCCTCTGGCTCACCTGGACCGACCGCTCGGCCGGGCTCTCCGAGGCCTGGCTGCGCACCCTGGACGGCGCCGGGCGGTGGACGGGCGAGCGGGTGGCCCTGGTGCATGCCGCCGAGGAGACGCTCTACGCTCGCACCGCCGTAGGGCACACGGGCACCGTCGGGGTGCTCTACCAGTCCGCCGGGGGGATGCCGTACTTCAACCACTTCCTGATCGCCGACCTGGAAGGCAACACGCTGTTCGGCCCGCTGGATCTCGACCCCACCGCCAGCGGCGGCTCCCCGAGCGGCGACATCGACGTGGACGAGCGCGGCTTCGTGATGGTCTGGCGCTCCGCCAACGAGGCGGGCGGCCACACCCTGTGGTGGCAGCACGTGGACGAGCGGAGCTTCGCCGTCACCGGCCCGGTGGCCCTGGCCAGCACCGGCCCCGGCACCACCGCCGAGCCCGACGCCGGCTTCGACCCCTTCGGGCACCTGGACCTCGCGGCCGTCGAGGACGAGGTCCTCGTGGGGTGGGTGCAGTACCGCTACAACAGCCTGCTCGGCATGGAGATCCCGCTGGCCCGGCTCGCCCTGCTGAGGAGCGGGAGCGTCCTGTGGTCGGAGCTGGCGGGCGAAGACGTCTACTACGCCTGGGACCGCGAGTGCCGGGTCTTCGCCACCGGCTACGAGCTCGACCAGCCCGGTCCGGCCTTCACCGTGGTCTGGAGCGACGTGGACCTGCGCACCGACGAGATGGCCAACGACCTGCACGCCCTCTCCATCGACTACGACGCCCAGCCGGGCGACTGGACCCTGCTGCTGGACGCCGTGGACGACAACGACGAGCCCTTCCTGCAGGGCACCCCCGGGCTGCCCGGGACCCTGGCCTGGTGGGACCACCGGGCCTACACCGAGGACCCGGCCAACGGTCGCATCTCGCTGTACGCCGCCACGGTGGGCGACGACCTCGCCTTCACCGGCGAGGAGACCATCTTCGAGCACGCCCGCACCGTCGCCGGGGTCTCCTGGCTGAGCGCCGAGCCGCTGGGCACCAACGCCATGCTGGCCTGGTCGGACGAGCGCCACGGCAGCGGCATCCTGGACCCGAAGCCCGAGGTCTACCTGGAGACGGCCTGGCGGTAGTTCAGGCCGGTTTTCGCACCTTGTGGGCCATGGGCTCGGGCAGCTCGATGGACAGCTCCACCAGCCCCGCGAAGACCCCATCGCGGGTCCAGGGGAGCTGGGCGATCAGCTTCTTCCGACCGTTCTTCTCCACGGTGTAGACGTTCGCGCGGCCCTCCGCGAGCAGCTCGCCCAGCAACCGGGCGGCGGGCTCCGGGTGGCAGTCCATGAGGTCCGCGCCCACGAGCGAGCGGCCCCCGCCGGCGCCGAAGGTCGCGTCGGCCTTGGCGTTCATGGCCAGGATCCGGCCGGAGGCGTCGCAGACGGTGAGGGCGGCGGGCAGGCTCTCGGCCCAGTCGGGCAGGTCCATGGAAGATCCAGGGGGAGGGGGGAGCCCCGCCATAGCGCCCAACCCTGGGCGTGCCCACCCGCCGTATAGCTGGGGTATTCTCGTCGAATGGGATCGGGCTGTGCGTCGTCGGGCGCGCGCCCTCCGGCCTGGAACCTCCATGCTGCCTCTGCTCGCCGCCTGCGCGCTGCTCACTGCGACCACCCCTGCTGTCGAGCTCGCCCTCGATGATGGCCTGCTGGCGGTCTCCGACGAGGCCCGCGTCGCGGTCTGGGAGGTGGGCGCCGAGGCTCCGCGCTACGTGCTGGAGAGCCCGGCGGGGCTTGACGCCCTGGCGCTGTGCGGTGAGCGCCTGCTCGTGGTCGGCGGCCAGGGTGGGTTCGCCCTGGCTGAAGGCCCCCACCTCACCTTCGTGGCGATGCCCAAGGAGCCCCCCAGCGGGGATCTCGGGCTCGATCCTGCGTTCCTGGGGATGGAAGCCGGCGGTGTCGGCCGGCGCGTGCGGCTGGAGGCCGCGGGGCTGCGCGCCCTCGAGGGGGAGAGATGCCTGCCGCTCGACGCGACCCGCCGTGCCTGCCAGGAGACGGCGCGCGACGAGCTGCGGGTGGCGCTGTGCGATGACGGCGGCGCCTGCGTCCCCGTGCGCGGGAACGCCCTGCTGGCGGCCGGGCCGGCCGGCATCGCCGTGCGGCTCGACACCCGCCTGCTGCTGCTCGATCCCGAGGGCGCGGTCCTGGCCGAGCGGGGCCTGCCCCGGGTCGCCGCCGTGGGTCCGGCCGGGTTCGCGTTCCAGGTCAGCGGGGAGCCGGCCGTGGAGGTCCTGGACGGCGCGGGTCGGACGGTCGCGCACATCCCCACCACCCGCCTCTCGACCACCCGGCCGCCGCCGGTGGCGGCCCCGGCCTGGGCGTTGGGCCTCCAGACCACCGCGGTCTTCCGCGCGCTCGACCCCGGCACCGGCGCGATCCTGTGGACCTGCACGGCTCGGCTGGCGTTGAACCCTCTGAGCACCTGGTCGATCCACTCCTGGGGCCTGGGGGAGGCGGAGCCGGCCGACCCGGCCTGGAAGATCGGCAAGACCGGCGAAGGTGTCCAGGCCACCCGCGGCCACGAGCTGCTCTGGACCCACCCCGCCCGGGAGTTCATCCACGACGGCGACGAGGTGGTGGCGCTCCGCCCGGACATGACCCACTGGATCGGCGTGGACAAGCAGACCGGTGCCCAGCGCTGGGCGCACACCCTCGAGGGTCGCTGGACCTACGACACCTGGCAGGGTGACCTGCTGTTCTTCACCGAGCACGTCCCGGATCGCGGCGTCCGCTTCCAGGCCATGGACGTCGACACGGGCCGCGTCGTAGCCGAGGGGGCGGGCGGGCCGGGCGCGCGCCTGGTGGACCTGCCCGACGGCCTGATGATCCTCTCGGACCGAGGCCAGCCCATGACCGTGACCACGCTGAAGGGCGAGACCCTGGCCACGGTGCCGCAGGGCAAGGTCGTCGGGCTGCTCGAGGGCGATGCCCTGGTGCTGGCCTGGGAGGGCGAGGCCTCGGGCCTGGCCGTGGTGGACCCGCAGCGCGGCCTGCGCTGGCGAAAGGACCTGCCCCTGAAGACCACCGAGGTGCAAGGCGCCGGGGACCTGGTGGTGGTCTTCCACGACGGCGTGCTCACCGCCTACGACGCCGACAGTGGCGCGGAGCGCTGGCGCCGCCCCTGGTCCGAGCGCCTCTGGGGGGCCCATGCGCTGCGCTAGCGTCTGCGCCCTCCTGCTGCTGGGCGCCGCGCCTCCCGCGCCCCTGCCTGCACTCGTCTCCGGGCGAGAGCCCGGCACCGTGGAGATCTGGACCGCCACCTGGCAGGCCCGCGTGGACCTGGCCACGGGCGCCGCCACGTCGCTGCCCGACGCCCACCCCGACGACTGGGAGCTGCGCCAGGCTGCCCCCCGCTGCCAGGACGGCGCACCGCTGGCCGTGGATGCGCGCCGTCGGTTCGGCGTGGAGGTGGGGCAGGTCCCCGGCGTGGTGCTCTGGCGGCTGCCCGACTGTGAAGCGATCTACGGGCTGCCGGGCGCCACCGCCGCCGGGCTGGTGGGCCGCCGGCTGGTGATGCTCGCGGGCGGAGTCCTGAGCCAGCACGATCTCGAGAGCGGCCGCACCCTCGCCGAGGTGTCTCTCTGCTGGGAGGGCGGGGTGCCGCCGGAGCAGGCCGGGGCTCCCCGGTGGCCGGCCTGTGGCGCGCCCCCCGTCCCCTCCGGGCCCTCCTTTTCAGAGGCCGCCCCAGCCCCACCCACGCCGCCCCCGGCGCCCGGCCGGGTGTCCGTCACGGGCTGGGACTTCCCGTTGACCCCCCTGCCCGTGCTGGGCCCCGCGTTGGCGCCTCCCGGTCAGGAGCCCCTGCGGGGCGAGCTGAGCCACCAGCTCCCCTACCTGCTCACGGTGGACGTCCCCCTGCCCGGGTTGCGGCCTGCCCGCCCCGTCGAGGCCCGGCAGATCGCGGTGCCGCACCGGCCCGACCCCGATCACGGCACCCTCTCCGTGGCCGCGGTCCTCGCGGCCTGGGGCGTGACGGCGCCCGGCCAGGCCCTGTTGCTCGACGGGTGCGCGCAGGTGCGCTGGACCGGTCCGGCGGCCGAGGGCCCCATGGCCCTGGCGCGCATCTCCATCGCCGAGGGCGGCGAGCCCCTGCCCGAGCGCGCCCTGGCGCCGGCCTGGGTCTTCGAGACCGGGGAGGAGATCCGAGCGCTCACGCCCCTGGGGGACTCCCTGCTGGTGACCACCTCCGCGGCGCGGCGCCTGCTGGACCCCGAGGGCCGTGAGCGCTGGGCCGGGCCCGTCACCCGGGAGGATCGCTTCGGCCTGCTGGGCGACACCCTGATCGTGGCTGGGAAGGAGGCGGTCCGGGCGGTGGACCTCGGGGACGGCGCGGACCGCTGGCTGGCCCCGGGGCAGGCCACGACCGCGACCACCGTGGTGATCGTCACCGGCGGCGGCCTCCTCCCGCTGCGGCGGGGTGACGCGCTGGTCGCGCTGGACGCCGGCGGGCGGGAGCGCTGGGCCGTGCCCTGGCCCGGGCAGGGCGTGCGCGGCGACGAGCTTGGCCTGTGGTGGCCCGCCGCCGGGCTGGAGTGCGGCCGCGCCGCAGGGGGCGAGAGCCTCGGCTGCCGACCTGCGCCCGAGGATCGCCGGAACCCCGAGACCGTCGCCGGGTTGCGCGTCCGCAAGCTGGGCCACTGGCTGCTGGCGCTCGGCGAGGAGGGCACCGCGCGGGCGGCGGTCCCGTTCTTCGCGCAGGAAGCCTCCTTTGGCGATCGGATCTGGACCGCGGCGGGGACGAAGGTGTTGGCCTACCGCCTGGGCGAGTGAACCTCACCCCTTCTGGGCCAGCAGATCCCGCACCTTCACCTCGGGGTGGTGGTAGCGCCTGAGCCCCCGGGTCTTCTCCTTGACCTGGATGGCCTCGGTCGGGCACCACTGCATACAGGCCAGGCACTGCTGGCAGGCGTTCTTCCAGGTGGGGTGCCCTTCCACCAGGGCGATGTTGTCCACCGGGCAGACCCGGGCGCAGAGGCCGCAGGCGTTGCAGGCGGGATCCACCCGGAAGCCCTTGTCCGTGACCGGGATGTACTTGTAGCCCAGGCGGTAGAGCAGGCCGGGGTGGAGCCAGGCGCGCAGGGCGGAGTGGGCGGTCTCCACCACCCGCTCCCCGCGCTCGATGACGCCCGCGATCTCCTCCAGCCGGGCGGTCGCAGCCGCCAGCAGCTCAGCCTGCCGCGCCGGCTCGGGGGCGGGGCCGAAGGGCGTGTAGTTGGACACCACCGGGCAGAACAGACCCTGGCCCAGATCCAGCCCGCGCGCCGCGCACTGGCGTTGGATGTGGACGAAGGCGTCGCCCGCATCGCCCCCGCCGGTGAGGACCACGAACAGGGGCGCCTGCGCCTGCAGCTTGTCGAGGAAATCCCGCACCAGGTACGGCAGCCGGTACATGTAGACCGGGCAGACCAGCCCGATCCGCTCCTCGGTGGGGGCCAGCGAGCCCTCAGCCAGCGCGCGCACCACCGGCGTGGGCTCCGCCGCCCCGAGCCGCTCCGCCAGCGTGCGCGCCGCCCAGAGGGAGTTGCCCGTCCCCGTGAAGTAGTAGATGCGTGTGGCCATGGTGCCCTCCAGCCGGGGAGCCTAGCCGCTCCCGGGGGCCTGCGCCCGTCGTGCGCTCGCTGCACCCCGTGTCGGCCCGACCGCGAGGGGTCGTCAGCGGCGGGTGATCTCGTAGATGACCGCCTTGGAACCCAGATCGGGCAGGTTGTGCTCGTCGCCGATCCGCCTGCCAGGGGGTGCCTCCCCACGGGCGTCGACCAGGACACGCAGGGCGAAACCACGCTCCGCGACGAGCCTGCCCAGCAGCTCATCCCCGCGGGGGACCTTCATGGCGACCAGCAGGCGACCGCCCGGGGCGAGGTGCTGGTCGAGCCCGGCGAGGAGCGAGCGAAGGAAGCAGGACCCGACATCCGAGGCGAAGAAGGTTTCGCGTGGGCGGTCCAGCTCCGCCGTGACCTCCGGGAACCGGCGCGCCTGGTCCTCCCCGTAGCCCTGCGGTGGATCCACCAGGATCAGGTCGAAGCGCTCCTCGGGCTGGAGCACGGCATAGGCCCCCTGGTCCTCGAAGGGCACCCGGCGCAGCTCGAACCGATCGGCCATCCCGAGTTGGCGGGCGTTGTAGCTCGCGTTCTCGACGGCGATGGGATCCAGGTCCGTGCCCACCACCGAGTGGGCGCCCGCCGCCAGGGCGGCCAGGCCGAGGGCCCCGGTGCCGGTGCCGATGTCGAGCACGCGGTCAGCGGCGCCCAGGCCGCCGAGCGCGGAGAACGCGCGCTGGAACACGGCCATGGAGTACTTGTCGAAGGGGATGGTCTGGAAGCGCGTGAGCACCCCGCCCAGGTCCTGGAAGTAGTACAGTTGGCCCACGTCCACGATGTTCGACGGGTAGATCTCCACGTAGTCGCTGGCATCGCCCTCCCCGCATTCGTGGTCGAAGCCGCCGCTGGCGGGCGAGACAGGGGGGAGGGCCTCGAAGGCATCTGGCGGCGGCGTCGATGCGGGGGGCTCGACGGGCTGGCAGGCTAGCAGGAGGCTGAACAGGAGCAGCATGGGCGACTCGGGGGAGGGGGCGCCGCTCCGGTTCGCGGGCCGGGAGGGACACGGTGGCCAATCCACAGGCAATGTTGCCTGATCGTCCTCTATCCACGTTGGGAGGCGCCGGCCGCGTCAGCGCTCGTGCGCGCGGCAGCGCACGGCGTAGTCCAGCGGGCAGGCCTCGGTGAGCAGCCAGTCCGTGACCAGGGCCTCGATTCCGTCCGCCTGGCCAGGGGCGTGGGCCTCGATGGTGCTGATCATGTCGCGCATCCGGCCCGCGGTGCCCACGTGGGCCTGGTAGAAGTCGGCGATGGCCGCGTCCAGGACGTCGAACCCGATCAGGTCGCCCACGTCCTCGTAGAAGCACGCGCCCTTCATGTAGGGGGCCAGGGACCACAGCGCGCTGTGCTCGAAGTCGATGACGCCGCAGGTCTCGGGCAGCACCACGGTGTTCACGTCCCGGCCCTCGCACAGGGGGGTGAGGAACCACTGCACGTAGCCGGGCCACAGGTCGGGGCCGTCCACCGCCTCCAGGGCCCGGGCCGCCATGTAGGTGACCGTGCCCTCCGAGAGCACGAAGTCTTCCCAGCACGCGAGCCGCACGCCGTCACCGAACCAGCCATGGGCCATCTCGTGCACCTGGGTCTCCTCGTTCCACAGGTCCCACTTGGCCACGTGCACGACCGGGTGGTGTTCCATGCCGCCATAGGAGTCGGGCCCCCAGTCCACCTCGACGGTGCCGGCCTCCGGGCCGAAGGCGTAGGGCCCGTAGGTCCGCTCGAAGAAGTCGAAGGTGGCCAGCAGGTTGGCCGTGCCGGCGCGGGAGTCCGCCTCACCGTCGGGCAGGTACCAGGCGTACAGCGTGGTGCCGGCCGCGGTGGTGCCCAGATCGAGGCGGGTGTAGTCCCCCACGGCCACGGCGGGCTGGTAGGAGGGGGCGTCGGACCAGGTGGAGGGGGGGAAGACCGCGGTGCCCTCGTGGCCGCTCACGTCCATGGTGAAGGTCACGCCGTCCACCGGGGAGGGGTCGCAGGGGAAGAGGTTGCCGCAGTACGAGGGCCAGATGAAGCTCGCGCCGAGGCCGGGCATCCAGCCGTCGAAGGTGGCGTAGGTGCGGGCGGGGAAGGCGTAGTCCACGGCCACGGTCAGCGGTTCGCCCGTGGTGGGTAGGACCAGGCGTGGGCCCTGGAGTGTCCAGGGCGTCGGTGCACCGTCGAGGGTGACGCTGGTGAGGGTGAGGCCGGCGACGTTCAGGGCGATCGCCTCGGTGCCCGGCTCTGGCTGGACCAGGACTTCGGCGTGGCCCGTGAGGGCGGCCAGGTCCAGGGCGATGTCTGTCGACAGGATGTCCTGGGGGCCGGGGGCGAGGGAGGGGGGGGCCTCCTGGTCGGACGCGGGGTCACAGGCGATGGCCATGAAGGCGAGGAACGAGGCGTGCATCCGTCACCTCCGGCGGCGCCAGGGGATCGCGGCGAGCGCCAGGAGTGCCCACAGCGCGCCCCCTCCGCGGGTGGCGCAGCCACAGCCCTGGGGCTCGTCCTCCCAGCGCCGGTGCTCGCCCGGTGGGCCAACCCAGGAGTCCGCGGGGGCGTCGCTGTCAGGCGGGTCGCTGTCCTCCGGCCCGTGGCAGGTGGCCGTGGCGCCCTGCTCCACACAGGTCTGGCCATGCTCGCACGGCGCCTCCGCGTAGGCCCCGTCGGTGCAGGCCGCGACGGTGGTGCCGTCCAGGCAGAAGGCGGAGTGGGGTCCGGCCTCGCAGCGCGGATCCATGCAGCCGCCGCCCGCCGCGTCCTCGCCGCAGACCAGACCGAAGGCGGCGCAGTCGCCCTCGCCGTACACGCCGTCCGTGCAGCCGGCGACGCGGGTGGCGTCGAGGCAGGCGGCGGCGGTGCCGTCGCCGTCCGGGCAGCGCGCATCCACACAGAAGGCCCAGGCGCCGTCCTCCTGGCAAGCGAGGCCGTAGGCGCCGCAGTCCCCGTCGTTGACGAGCTGTCCGCCGTTGCAGGTGCGCAGGCGGCTGCCCTCGCACCAGGCCCCGCCGGCGTAGCGGCAGGAGGGATCCACCGCGTCGGCCACCAGTACGCCGAGGTGGTTGGCCACCGTGCGCTCGCCGCCGTCCGACGGCGTGTTGCGCACCGCGCCGTCCACCCACAGGGTGGAGGAGCCGCCGCCGTCGAGCATGGCGGCGGTCCAGCAGCCGAGGTCCTCGGTGAGGTCGCGCATCTCGCCGCAGGTCATACCCGAGGCGCCGGATCGGCGGCCGTCCACCACGATGAGCCACAGCGTGCTGCCCCCCACGTCCAGACAGACCGCGGAGCGCGGGTTGCGGCAGGTGTCGCCGTCGCAGCCGTCGTAGCACCCGGACTTCCGGACGCCGTCCTCCCACAGCAAGAGCCCGTTGGCGCCGACCGCGTTGTAGTAGCGGTACGGGGCGATGGTGGGGGTGGCGAACCACCAGGCCTCGGACAGGCGCGGCAGCGACTCGATGGCGCAGCGGTTGAACACGTCGCAGGCGAAGGAGCCCCAGGACCCGCCGATGGCGGGGTTGTCGAAGTGGTCGTGCCACTGCCAGCCGTTGCCGATGGCCAGGCCCACGGGGGTGGTGCCGTCCGACCAGTCACCGTTGATGGCCACCAGCGCCCCCACGCTGCGGGCGAAGGTGGAGTTCGGGACGTGGCGCTCGGAGCCGGAGGCGTCCATGGAGGCGCGCAGGCCGACGGTCTCGCGGGTGAGATCGATGCGCGCCGCCTGGATGTCCTGGGGGGTGGAGCCCCCCAGGCTGCGGTGCAGCCAGTCCACCCCGGGCGCGACGTTCGTCCAGGTGTCGGTGGCGTGGGCGGCGAGCGCGGCGAGCAGCAGGACGGCGAGCATGGTGGCGCGATCCACGGTGGCGGCTGGGGATGATATCCCTGCGCTGCGCTGTCGAGGAGGCAGCGTGCCATGTCCCACGCCCGTACCCGCGCACTGCTTCTCGTCCTCCCCCTGGCGCTCCTCGCGCCCGCCGCCGCCATGGCGGCCTCGGATCGAGCCCGGGTGGAGGCCGCGCTGACCGAGACCGCCCGCAAGGCCGGCTGGCCCGCCATCCCGTTCGTGGCCGGCGGCATGGGCAGCGGCGCGCTGGGGGTCAGCGCGACCGGCTCCGATGGTGAGGTGGACAAAGCGGTCGTGGGCTACGACGACGCCCATCGCGCCTGGCTGATGCTCGACACCCTGGAGACCAACGGCCTGCCGCGGGTGGAGTTCCACGGCAAGCCGGGGATCCGGATCGCCAACGGCCGCAGGATCTGTGATGCCGGTGGCACCGTGGGCTACATCCTGAAGTTGGTCCGCTGGGTGGTCCACCTGTTCGCGCCCGGGGTGGACGACCGCCTGCTGTGCGCAGAGGCCACCGGCACCGTCGCCTGGCAGTGTGGCGCGGACGTGTTCGTGGTGAACTCCCCCGACGCGAACGACGACAGCGCCAGGGTCGCCGAGTTCCTGTACGCCGCGGCCGAGCGCCAGGGGCTCTGCGCCCGGGAGATCGCCTGGAACCGGGTCGCCGCCAAGCTCGCGAAGAAGCAGCGCCTGACCTCCTGCGAGTTCCTGGTCTACGTGAAGAAGGTGGAGCAGATCAACCCGGACATGGGCTGGCAGCAGCTCACCACCGCCCTGCACCAGGGCATCTACGCGGCCGACACCAAGCTCAACTTCTTCGGCGTGGATCTGTTCGTGGACGGCAAGGACAACGCCGGCTGGGAGAAGGCCAACCTGCCGTATGGCAGCCCCAAGTGGATCGAGAGCAGCGGCGGCTCGGTCATCGACATCGGCCACTCCTACGCGGGCCTGCGGGCGGTGCTCAACCGCAACCAGGCCTCCTCGTACTTCATGAGCCGGGTGAACACCCAGTGGGGCGATCAGACCCAGGTCATCCAGGACAAGGTGGAGGGCGCGGCCGGGCGGGCCTGGGGCAACGCCGAGTGGGCCTGGAACCAGATCCCCCTGGTGGGCTCGGACGAGGGCGAGAAGGCCGCCAACGAGCGAATCATGAAGGCGAAGATCCAGTACCAGAACGCCCAGAACAACCTCCCCCCCGACCAGGAGCGGGGCAACGCCGGCGGCCTCTACCTGCGCTCCTGGTTCATCAGCAACCCCACGGGCACCCTGTCGGACGCCTACCGCGCCTGGTTCACCAGCCTCGGGGAGAAGTGCTGACAGGATCGCCGGTGCGGGTGTATAGGGTCTCCTGGAGGGAACGATGCGTCCATCTCATCTCTTCGCCCTCGGTCTCCTGCTGACCGCCTGCCACCCCCCCTGGGACAGCGCGGACAGCGGCGTGCTCGACACCGATGCGGACACGGACACGGACACGGACACCGACGCCGACACGGACACGGACACGGACACCGACGACACGGGCCTGCCGGGGCATGCGCCCGTGGTGGCCTTCACCCGGCCGGCCGAGGACGGCGCGGCCTTCTGGGAGGGGGTCGGAGCCATCTTCCTCCTGGAGGCCTCCGACCCTGACGGCGACCTCGACCACATCAACATAGAGAGCGACCTGCA
>JBDRKM010000369.1:0-25204 GCA_043814015.1 Pseudomonadota bacterium | reverse complement strand
GATACGGCCCTGTGAAGGTTCTTTTTTATCCTCCGTGGGGGCGGCTCGGGGCGGGGCTGTAGGTGTCTGGAACTTGGACAAAAGATTTTCTACGAAAATCTTGAGTCCTAGTGCCTGACACCGGCCCCCTTCTACGAAAATCTTGAGTCCTAGTGCCTGACACCGGCCCCTGACACCGGCCCCACCGGCCCTGACACCGGCCCCACCGGCCCCCACGAGCACATGGTCCGGCTCCGCCTGGAGCATCGCGACGGTGAGCGCGCCGAGCCCCGCCGCGGTGCGGATCACCCCCCCGCCCGCGCCTACCAGCTCTCGGAGTAGGGCCCCCCGAAGGCACCCATGTCGTTGTGGGAGCCGTCAGCGTCGTAGTAGGCCCGGGCCGGGTCGCCCGCGTCGATGCAGGGGCTGCCCGCGCTCAAGGTGAGGTCGCCACCCGAGGCGTCGGTGAACCGCGGGTCTTCGGCGATGTTGCCGTGGGTGCCGGTGGGGTCGTCCATCTCCAGCACGTTGCCGGCGGCGTTGTCGTACAGATCGCCGTAGGTGAAGGTGAGGGTGGCGCCCTCGCGCTGGTAGAGGGCCGGGGCACCCTCGCTGCCGGCGATGATGGTGTTGACCACGGTGACCGTGGAGTCTTCCTTGGCCGCGATGCCGGCGGAGCCCACACCGACCTGGCCCCAGACCGAGACGTTGGCCATGGTCACGGTGGCCTGGCGGAAGGAGAAGGCGCCGTCGTCGGAGGCCTCGTTGTCCCAGGCCACGAGGTTGGCCAGGTAGATGTTGCTCGCCGCCATGCTCTCGGCCTCGCCGTCGTCGTCCGCGTCCCACCAGAACTCGTCGGAGCACACGACCGCCCCGTCGTCGGCGGAGTTGCCGGTGAAGGTGGAGTTGCGGATGGTCACCCGGTTGACCTCGTTGTCCAGCGAGATGGCGCCGCCGCAGCCGGAGGCCACGTTGCCCTCGAAGACGAGGTTCGAGAAGGTGTTGGGCATGTGGTCGTTGCGCCAGTTGTGCAGCCCGGCGCCGCGGCGGGCCTCGTTCTCCACGAAGGTGCAGTCCGTGACCGGGGAGGTCTCGTTGTCCATCTCCAGGCCGCCGCCGGCATCGCCCGCCACGTTGCCCTCCAGGTAGAGCCGGCGGATGGTGTTGCTGTGGGAGTGGGAGGCCTTGACCCCACCGCCGTCGTCGTTGGCGGTGTTGCCGATGAGGTCGTTGTCCTCCACGGTGGCGTAGCTGATGTAGAGCCGCAGCCCGCCGGCGTCGTCGTAGGAGACGTTCTCGATGAAGGAGTTGTCGTAGATGTGGGCGTGGGTCTGGCTGAAGTAGGCCCCGGCGCCGTCGTTGCCGCAGACGTTGCCCTGCAGCAGGTTGCCGTTGAAGTCGCCGTAGCCGAGGTAGACGTAGATGCCGCCGCCATCATCCTCCGAGACGTTCTCGATGAACTCGTTCTCTGAGACGGGGGAGGAGCCCGCCAGGTACATGCCGGCCCCGAACGCGGTCTCGGCGCCGTTGAAGAGGGCCTCGTTGGCGCGGAACTCGTTCTCGGCCACGGTGAGGTCGTCGCCCTGGACGGCGAGGCCGCCGCCCAGGTTGGCGCTGTTGCCAGAGAAGGTGTTGCCGACCACCTGCCCTTCGCAGCCCGAGAGGTAGGCGCCGCCGCCCGTGGTGGTGGCGACGTTGCCACTGAAGACGTTGCTCATCAGCGACAGGACGCAGGCCGAGGCCACCATGCCCGCGCCGTTGGGGGCGGCGTTGCCGGTGACGATGTCGTCCTGGAGGCCCAGGGTGGACTGGCTGCAGGCGATGCCGCCGCCGTATTGCTCGGCGACCCCGCCCTGGAGGGTGAAGCCCTGGACGCTCAGGCCCGCGCCCCCGACCTGGGTGACGGCCAGGGTGGTGGCGCCGCCGCCGTCTACGATGGTGACCTCGGGGCCCTCCATGGAGACCAGGGTCAGGCGCTTGGCGTAGACGGCCAGGTTCTCGCGGTAGGTGCCGGGGCAGACCTGCAGCACGTCGTCGTCGTCGGCGTCGTCGATGGCGTCCTGGATGCTCGCGTAGGGGGCGATGTCGTCGTCGCAGATCTCGGTCTCGTCCACGTAGCCGTCGCAGTCGTCGTCCACACCGTCCTCGGTCTCGGGGGCGCCCGGATGGACGTCCGGATCGGTGTCGTCGCAGTCCTCGTCGCTGGTGTAGCCGTCGCCGTCCTGGTCCGTGAGGGGCTGGTCGGTGTCGTCGGGGCCCGGCTGGGTGTCGTCCAGGCCGGTGTCGCCGTCCTTCGGGCTGATGCCGGTGGGGTGGCAGGCGCCGAGCAGGACGAGCAGCGCGGCGGAGAGCGTGGGGTGGCGCATGGGCGGCTCCTGGGTACTCGTAGAGCCCCGCCTGGCCTCGGACGGCGGCTCGACAGCGGTGGTGGGGCTATTCTACAGGAGATGACCGCTGATGACATCCTCGGCGCTCGGCTCGCGCCGGGAGAATGTCAAGGGAGCCCTCATGCAGGTCGGCTTTGTCCAGACGGCGCCCGCTTTCGGCGAGGTCGCCGCGAACCTCGAGCGCGCCCTGGTCCAGCTCGAGGCGGCGGAGGGCGAGCTGCTGGTGCTGCCCGAGCTGTTCGCCACGGGCTACCGCTTCCTGGATCGCGCCGAGCTGGAGGGCCTGGCCGAGCCTGTGGACGGGCCCACGGTGCGCGCGCTGACGGCGCACTGTCGTGCCCGGGGTCGCTTCGTGGTGGCGGGCTTCGCCGAGCGGGCGCCGGGCGGCGTCTACAACTCGGCCTGCGTCGCGGGGCCCGCTGGGCTGGTGGGGATCTACCGCAAGGTCCACCTGTTCTTCGACGAGAAGCGGCTGTTCCTGCCCGGCGACCTCGGCTTCCCCGTCTGGGATCTCGGCCCCTGCCGGCTCGGCGTTCTGGTGTGCTTCGACTGGTGTTTTCCCGAGGCGGCGCGCTCCCTGGCCCTGGCCGGGGCCCAGGTGATCGCCCACCCGGCCAACCTGGTGTTGCCCCACGCCCAGGGCGCCATGGTGACCCGCTGCCTGGAGAACCGCGTCTTCGTGGTCACGGCCAACCGGGTGGGGACGGACGACCGCGGTGACGGCCACCCCCTGCGCTTCACGGGCGGCTCCCAGGTGGCCTGCCCCGACGGGACCCGTCCGCGGACGGGGACGCTGGATACGCCCTGCGCCGCCGCGGTCGAGATCGACCCCGTGTTCGCGGACGACAAATGGATCACCCCCGCCAACCACGTGCTCCGCGATCGCCGGCCGGCGCAGTACCGCGTCGCGCCGCCGGGTGCGCAGCCGCCTGAGGAGGGCCCATGACCAGCGAGCGCCGCGAGCCGCGCCTCACCCGCGCCCTGGAGGACTACCTGGAGACCATCCTGGCCCTGTCCCAGGCCCGCGGGGAGGTCCGCGTACGGGACATCGCCGAGGCCCGTGAGGTCAAGGCGGGCTCCGTCTCCCCGGCGCTCAGGCGTCTCGCGGCGCTCGGGCTGGTGGACTACGCTCAGCGCGAGTTCATCGGGCTGACCCCGGAGGGCGCCCACCTCGCGCGCCGGGTCACCGACCGCCACCGGCTGCTCGAGCGCTTCCTGGTAGAGGTGCTGCAGGTGCCCGCGGCCGAGGCCGAGCCGGTGGCCTGCGCCATGGAGCACAGCCTGACCCCGGGTTCCATGAGGCAGTTGGTGCGTTTTCTCGAGTTTCTCGACGAGCGTCCGGAGAGCCGCGCCTTCCTCGACGCCTTCCACGCCAGCCTCCCGCGCCCGCCGGAGCCGTGACGGCGAGCCCCGATCCGGCGGTGCGCGGCGGTGCGCGGCGGGGTACCAGGGCCACCCGTCCATCTGCTTGGAGGCCCTGATGTCCAGGCCGACCCTCTCCCTCCCGCAGGTCCTCGTCGTGCTCGTGCTGGTGGCCAGCATCGCGGTCGCGGTGGGAGCCACCTCCGGCTGGTTCATCGGGCGCCACGTGCTCGACGCCCAGCTCGTCTCGCGCCTCGGGATGAGCCCCGACGCCCTGCTGCAGCGCCTGAAAGAGGTGGAGGGCGAGTACCAGGCGCTCTACACCCACTGCGAGCCGCTGGAGGGCAGCGAGCGCGACATGCTGATCCAGGCCCAGGAGCGGGTCGAGGGCCTGCGCGGCGAGATCGAGGAGAAGCAGGCCGAGATCGCGACCCTGGAGGTGAAGGCCAAGGAGAACGTGTCCCTGCGCAAGGATCTGGAGAAGCGCAAGCGGGAGCTGGCCCAGCTGCAGAGCGCGCTCACCGCCGCCGAGCAGGAGCGCACGGAGCTGGTGGAGAAGCTGCAGCTCGCCGTGCAGGAGGTCTCCGTGGCCCGGGCCGAGGCGCGCCAGGCCAAGTCCGAGACCCTGGTGGTCAGGTGGGACGAGTTCAAGGCCAACGCCATGCTGCAGATCTGCGAGAAGGGCAGCCGCGGCAAGATCGAGAAGTGTCGCGAGACCGTGGAGGCCGCCTTCAGCTACGACCGCGAGCGCCGCTACCGCGAGTGCGTGCGCCAGGGCAACGCCGTGCCGCAGCTGCGCGAGATCGGCAAGGACGAGAAGGAGCTGCCGGCCTACGCCGAGTGGGTCGACTCCTCCAACCGGGCCACCAAGGACTGGTACATCCTGTTCTGCGACCCCACCCTGCCCGAGGCCGGCGACGCCGCCCACGAGCGCGCCCTGCTCGAGGCGGGCGAGAGCGACCCCATCGAGGCCCAGGGCCGGGACGACGGGTTCCTGGAGGGGCTGGACGATTGATCAGTGGCTCTCGGCCCAGCTCCTCAGCTCGCCCACGAGCGTGCGCACGCCTGAGCCCTGGAACCAGCGGACCACGAAGCCCGGCACGGAGCCACCGGCGTCGTAGGCCAGCTCGTAGACCACGTGCGCGCCGCCGCCCGCCCCCGCGGTGATCTCCCACTTGCCCGTGTCTTGCACCAGGCGGACCTTCTCGCCGGTGATGCCGGTCTGATCGGGGTTGACCCGCCAGGCGTAGCGGTGGCCGCCGGGGATGCCTTCATCCGTATAGATCAGCATGGCCTCGCGGTCGGAGATGCCGGTGGCCTGATGGACCTGGTAGACGCTGTGCTCGCCCCCGTTGGTGGCCACCACGTCGCTCTTCGCCACGGACGAGAAGTAGAGGTCGTGATCGTCGATCCTGTCGAGCAGGGCCATGAGCTTGGCCGGGGCGATGGGCCAGTCGCACTCGGCGCGAACCGGCAGCACCGCGCCTTCGGTGTCGCCTTTGAAGAAGTGGCAGTCGTTGGACACGTTGGTCTCGGTCCAGCCGGCGAGGGCGGAGGTGACGAGGACGAGGGCGAGCATGGGGAGGCTCCTCGGGAGAGGGGGGGATGGAGAGAGAGTATCTCGTGCAAAGACGCGGAGGGAGCGGCGGAGGGGACGCAGCAGTGCGGGGGGGAGGTATGGGTCGCATCCTGCAACACGAAGGAGAGGTATCCCCCTCTGTTTGCAACAGATCGGGGGCAGGGTGGGAGGGCCCGCAGCGAGAAGTGGCGTTGGCCCGTCGGCGCGGCCCGCGACAGGCGGAGAGTGTCGCACAAGAGGGGGGATACCCCCGGATCGTGTTGCGTGGAACCGGGGATACCTCCGCATCGGCGCTAACCTTGGCACCAATGGCTACGGGCTACGGGCTACGGGAGTCGGCACGTCGGAGGCCTACGATCGGATGAGGCTGGGCGTGGCGAGGCGCACGATCGTCCTCTCCCTTCCGGTGCACCAGGTGGCGGTGCGTTTGGCATCCGTGCCGCACCGAATCCGTCGGTGAACCTGCCGTAGCCCGTGACCCGTAGCCTGTAGCCCAGAGTTCTTGGTTCCGGCTCCGCCGGGCTACGTCAGCGCCTATGCCACTCAGCCCTCCCGACGCCTCCCCAGCAGCCCCAGCCCCATCAGCCCCAGCCACAGCCCTGCGCCACCACGCCCGCTCGCGCATCCGCCGCAGCCATCGTCCTTCCCCCCCGAGCCCGTGTCCTGGGGCCCCAGGTCGATGCAGTCGGCCACACCGTCGCCGTCGTCATCGGTGAAGTCCTCGTCCGTGAGGCCATCGCCGTCGTTGTCGAGCCCATCGCACTCCTCGGCGTCGGCGCAGTCGGCCACGCCGTCGCCGTCCGTGTCCGTGAAACCCTCGTCGATGTCGCCGTCGCCGTCGTTGTCCAGGCCGTCGCACTCCTCGGCGTCCAGGCAGTCGGGGGTGCCGTCGCGGTCGGTGTCGGGGGCGCCCTCGTCCACGAGGCCGTCGCCGTCGTTGTCGAGGCCGTCGCACTCCTCGTCGTCCTCGCAGTCGGCGATGCCGTCGGCGTCCGTGTCGGGGAAGCCCTCGTCCACCTCGCCGTCGCCGTCGTTGTCCAGGCCATCGCACTCCTCGGCGTCGAGGCAGTCGGGGGTGCCGTCGGCGTCGGTGTCGGGGAAACCCTCGTCCACGCGACCATCGCCGTCGTTGTCCAGGCCGTCGCACTCCTCGCTGTCCATGCCGTCGCACAGGCCGTCGCCGTCGGTGTCGGGCATGTCCTCGTCGATCTCGTCGTCGCCGTCGTTGTCCACGCCGTCGCAGGTCTCGTCGTCGATGCAGTCGGGGATGCCGTCGTGGTCGCCGTCGTCGAAGCCCTCGTCCACGAGACCATCGCCGTCGTTGTCCAGGCCGTCGCAGGACTCCCAGTCGGCGCAGTCGGCGATGCCGTCGAAATCGGCGTCGGGGTAGCCCTCGTCGGCCACGCCGTCGCCGTCGTTGTCCAGGCCGTCGCACTCCTCCACGTCCAGGCAGTCGGCGATACCGTCCGCGTCGCTGTCGCCGAAGTCCTCGTCCACCAGGCCGTCGCCGTCGTTGTCCAGGCCGTCGCAGTCCTCGGCGTCCAGGCCATCGCAGGTGCCGTCGCCGTCGGTGTCGGGCTGGTCCTCGTCCACGAGGCTGTCGCCGTCGTTGTCCAGGCCGTCGCACTCCTCCACGTCGATGCAGTCGGCGGTGCCGTCGGCGTCGCTGTCGCCGAAATCCTCGTCGATGACACCGTCGCAGTCTTCATCGACCCCGTCGCAGGTCTCGGTGGCCCCGGGGCCGACGCTCGGGTCGTCGTCGTCGCAGTCGGGGCCGCCGCGCCAGGTGGGCATGAAGCCGTCGCCGTCGGCGTCGGGGTAGCCGGGGCGGGAGCGCAGCACGATGACGCGGCCCGAGGCGCTCGCGCCGCCGGTGGCACCCCAGGCGCCGGCCGCGATGTCGTCGTAGCCGTCACCGTCCAGATCGCCGGCGTCCAGGGCGGCGCCGAGGTAGCCGGCGGCGTCGGTGCCCAGCAGGACCCCGCGGGCGTCGGCGGTGGTGGCGCTGCTGCCGTCCACCAGGCCGTCGCCGTGGAAGAGGTGGACCGCGCCGCCGCTGGCCGCGCCGTCGCTGTCGCCGTAGGCGCCCGCGGCCAGGCCCCCCGCGCCGTCGCCGAAGTCCAGCGCGGCGAGGGCGTGGCCCAGGCGATCGGAGGCATCGCCCATGAGGGTGGCGTCGGCGCCGGCCAGGGTGTGGGGCCAGGTGGCGGTGCGGCCTGCCAGGTAGCAGGCAGCCCCCTCGTTGGCGGTGCCGGCGCCGTAGGCGCCCACGAAGATGCCGTCCAGCCCGTCGCCGTCGGGATCTCCGGCGCCCGCGACCCCCAGGCCGGCCATGTCGCCGGCGCCGATGCCGTCGATCTGGTTGTGGCTGCGCAGAGAGGCGGTGCCGGTGGTCAGGTCGGCGCCGAGCACCACGTAGGCGGCGCCCGCGTCGGTGCCCGAGCCGTCCGCCCCCCAGGCGCCCACCAGCAGGTCGCCGAGGCCATCGCCGTCCACGTCGCCGGGATCGGCCAGCCGGTAGCCGGCGCACTCTCCGGCCGTGGGCCCCTGCAGGATGGCGTCGGCGGAGGAGAGCGCCCCGCCGGAGAGGCTGGTGCTCCCGAAGATGATGTAGACGGCGCCGCCGTCCGTGGCCCCGCCGTCGGCGTAGGGGGCGGCCACGGCGAGGTCGTCGTGCCCATCGGCGGTGAGATCGTAGGTGAAGACCAGGCGGGTGCCGGCGGCATCGCCCGCGGCTGTGCCCGTGAAGGCGGCGTACGCGTCGGCGGCGTCGAGCAGGCCCGAGAGGTCGGCGCCGCTGAAGAGCATGACCGCCCCGGCCTCGCGCCCGCCTGTGTCGTCTCCAGGGGCGCCGATGGCGAGATCCGCGATGGCGTCGCCGTCCAGATCACCACCGCCGTGCAGCGCGGTGCCGAGCTGGTCGCCGGCCACGGCCCCGATGACGCCGGCCACGGCGTCCGCCGGCCCCAGGTTGCCCGCGAGATCGGCGCCCGAGAACAGCCAGGCCGTGCCCGCGTTGCTGCCGCCGTCGTCGTCGTAGGGCGCGCCCACCGCCAGGTCGCGCACCCAGTCGCCGTCCAGATCCCAGGTGACGTCCACCGCCGCGCCGAAGCGGTCGGAGGCGCCGTCGCCGTCGAGCATGGCGTCCGCCCAGGTGTCGGCCGGCATGGTGCCCGAGAGGTGGCCGACCCCCCAGGGGGTGAAGGTGGTGCCCTGGTCGGCGGCGGCGATGCCCCCGGTGCTGCAGCCCAGCGAGACGCCCTGGGCCCCGGACTGCAGGCCGGCGGCGCCGGCGAGGCCGTAGGAGGTGGCGGCGCTGCCGCTCCACAGGTCGTCCCAGACGAAGGCCACCTCGCCGGTGGCGTACAGCCAGACGCCGAAGTCCTGGGCCGAGGTCTCGGCGCTGCCCTGGCGGACGTCGTCCCACTGCACGAAGACCGCCTCGGGCCAGGTGGCCACGTAGACGGCGCCGTAGGTGTCCAGATCCCAGTCCTCCCAGAGGGGGGCGACGAAGGAGAGCAGGGAGGTGCCGTCGGCGATGCAGCCCGCGGCGCTGGCGTACGGGCCGGGATCGCTGCCGCCGGTGCCCATGGAGACGACGCCGTAGGCGTGGACGGTGATCTCGGTCCAGTCCGTGCCGTAGAAGGGGAAGGCGAAGGGCAGGCTGACCGTGGCGGCCCCGCCGGTGCCGAGGGCGAGATCCGTGCCGCCCAGGCTCGCCAGATCGAGGTGGCCGTAGGGCGGGCCGTCGGCCTCGTCCACGCCGCGCCAGACCCAGGTGGCGTCCTCGCCGCTGAAGGCGAGGGCGGGGGAGGGGAGGGCGAGCAGGAGGGGGAGCCAGGCGAAGGAGCGGACGAGCACGGGCACCTCCAGGGGTCGGGCGGGGCCGGGTCCATGCTACCAGAGGATGGCCCGACATGCGCGCCAGAGCGGAAGATGGGGGCCTGCGGGCCGCGCGCGTATGTACCTTACGTCCGCCGTCGGGTGGGCGGCGCCACCGGGCGCAGGCCGACCCGTGGAAAGGGGGAGGGGAGGGCGAGAAAACCGCGTCGCGCGCGGCCTCGTGGGGCTTGGCACGAGGCTTGCTTCCAGGCCCGCCCCCTGCCCTGGAGGCCCCCGATGAAGCTCCCGGTTTCGACCACCGCCGCCCTGCTGCTGCTCTCCGTCCTCCCGTGTTCGGCCCTCGCCGAGGAGCCCGCCGCGGTCGAGGAGGCCCCCGCCGCCGCCACCGACCCCCGGATCGCCGCGCTGGAGGCCGAGATCGAGGCGCTGAAGGCCCGCATGGACCAGGACGAGCTGCAGGCCATGATCGAGCGGGCCGAGCTGGCCGCCCTGGCCCCCCCCGAGGAGGAAGCCCCGGAGCAGCGGGTCTTCCTGGAGCGCTCCCGCGCCATGCAGGCGGCCAATCCCGAGATGTCGGTCTCGGGCGATCTGGTGGCCGAGCTGCCCATCGGCCAGGACTTCCGGAACGGCCAGCCCGTGGGCATCGGCATGCCCATCCGCGCCATGGGCATGACCTTCCAGTCCACGCTGGACCCCTACTCCATGACCAAGATCGCGGTGGAGTTCTTCCCCGACCCGGAGGAGCCCGTCAACCTGGAGGAGTGCTACATCACCTACTCCGGGCTGGTGCCTTCGCTGTCCTTCACCTTCGGCCGCTTCCGCCAGCAGTTCGGCGTACTCAACCGCTGGCACGAGCACGATCTCGATCAGACCAACTACCCCGAGGCCGTCTTCCTGATGGGGGATGCCGGGCTCATCGGCAACGGGCTGGGTGTGAAGTGGTTCATGCCCCGGATCTGGGCCCACGCCCAGGAGCTCTCGCTGGAGGTGGTGGACGGCGACAACCCCTGGGTCTACTCCGGAGATCGCCTCATCGTGCCCACCGCCATGGCCCGGCACAAGAGCTACTGGGACCTCAACGAGTCCACCTACCTGGAGTGGGGGGTGTCGGGCGCGGTGGGGCTGAACGACAGCCCCGTGACCCTCGACGCCACCTGGGGGCGCACCCTCATCGCGGGCACCGACCTCACCCTGTTCTGGAACCCGCTCACCCGGGCCAAGTACGCCTCCTTCACCTGGCGCTCCGAAGGCATCCTGGTCCAGAAGGAGAGCGCCGAGGGCGGCTGGGATCGGGCCGTCGGGGCCTATTCCTACGTCCAGACCCAGGCCGGGGCCAAGTGGTACCTGGGGCTGCGCGGCGACTGGGTGCGCCCCATCCCCGGCGACTACGCCTACTACCAGGCCGACTTCAAGCGTGACGACCTGCTGCGCGCCGTGCCCTACGCCACCTTCTGGCAGAGCGAGTTCGTCTACCTGCGGCTCGAGTACTGGGCGACCCTCGGTCTGGACGATGAGCTCGAGCATCGCGCGCTGGTCCAGCTCGACTGGGCCGCCGGGCCCCACAAGCACGAAAAGTACTGATTTCAAAAACGCAACCCCGGAGACTCCCATGCTGTCCCGAACCCTCAAGCTCGCGGTCCTGATCGCAGGCCTCCTGCTCCCGCTGCCCGCGCTCGCCAAGCTCAGCGTCGTCGTGACCTGCTCATCGTACGAGCCCATCGTCGAGTTCATCGGCGGCGATCACGTCGAGGTCACCCATCTGGTGGAGGGCTACCAGGATCCTCACATCGTGCGCCCCAAGCCGAGCCTGGCCGTGCTGCTGTCCGAGGCCGACATGTTCGTGGCCACCGGCCTCGATCTCGAGATGTGGGCGCCGGCCCTGGTAGACCAGGCCAACAACCCCAAGCTGCGCTCCGGCCAGGCCGGCTACGTGGCGGTGAGCACCGGCCTGCACATCGCCCACGCCCCCACCACCCTCGATCGCTCCGAGGGCGACGTCCACATCTTCGGCAACCCCCACATCCACACCAGCCCGCTCAACGGCAAGGTCATCGCCGAGAACATCACCGTGGGCCTCAAGCGCCTGGATTCGGCCAACGCGGCCGAGTACGACGCCAAGCTGGCGCAGTTCAAGAACGAAGTGGACGTGCGCCTCTTCGGGCAACAGCTCGTGGATCTCGTGGGCGGCAAGACCCTGACCAAGCTGGCCGAGACCGGCAAGCTCGTGACCTTCCTCGAGTCCCAGCAGTACCAGGGCAAGCCCATGAGCGACTTCCTGGGCGGCTGGATGCAGCAGGCCCTGCCGCTGCGCGGCAAGAAGCTGGTCACCTTCCACGAGAACTGGACCTACTTCGCGGATCTCTTCGGCCTGGAGGTGGTGGACTACATGGAGCCCAAACCGGGCATCCCGCCCTCCCCGGGGCACATCGCCAACCTGATCACGCAGATGCAGGCCAACGACGTGAAGGTGATGCTGGCCGCCTCCTACTTCGACCAGACCAAGGTCAAGCTGGTGGCCGACAAGGCCGGCGCCACCCCCGTGATCACGGGCCTGTCCGTGGGCGGGACCCCGGAGATCAACACCTTCTTCGACCAGTTCGACGTCTGGATCGCCTCGCTGCTGGCGGCCTACCAGCAGGTCGGGCAGCTCTGAGGGGGCGTCCGTGAACCACTTCTGGACCATCATGTCGGCACCCTTCGTAGAGTGCCTGATCCTCGTGGGCCTGCACTCCTACCTGGGGCTCCATGTGCTGCGGCGCCACGTCATCTTCGTGGACCTCTCCCTGGCGCAGATCGCGGCCCTGGGCACCACTGTCGGCATCGTCTTCGGCATCTACGACACCGAGTCGCCCGCCTCCTTCCTGTTCGCGCTCTCCTTCACCGTGCTCGGCGCGGCCATCTTCGCCCTGTCGCGCTTCCGCGATGGCCGCATCCCCCAGGAGGCCTTCATCGGCCTGGTCTACGCCATCACCGCCGCCGTGGCCGTGCTGGTGGTGGAGAAGACCAAGGGCGTGGAGGAGCTGGTCAACATCATGCACGGGCGCCTCTTGTGGGTGCGCTGGGGCGAGGTGGGGCTCGCGGCGGTGGCCTACGCCATCCTCGGCGCCATCCACTTCGTCTTCCGTAAGCAGTTCCTGTTCATCTCGGACCACCCCGACCAGGCCTACGCCCAGGGCATGAACGTCCGCGCCTGGGACTTCTTCTTCTATGTCACCTTCGGCTTCACCATCAGCATCTCGGTGAAGGTGGCGGGGGTCCTGCTGGTGTTCGTGTTCCTGGTGGCCCCTGCCATCATCGCGCTGCTGCTCTCTCGCAACATCCGCACGCAGCTCTTCATCGGCTGGGCCACCGGCTTCCTGGTGACCGTGGTGGGCATGAGCCTCTCCTGGTGGGCCGACATGCCCACGGGCCCCATGGTGGTGGCCTTCTACGGCGTGGTGCTGCTCGCCGTGGCCCTGGTGGTCTACCTGGTGCGGGCCGAGAACAGGGCCCTGGCGCTGCGCAACCTCGGCATCGGCGCGGCGGTGCTGGCTGTCGCGGCCGTGCTGTTCTGGTTCAGCGGGCACCTGCTGGCGGGCTCGGTTCTGGCCGGGCACAAAGACGCCGACATGATGGCGGAGCTGGCCCACGAGGGCCACGCCCTGGGGGCAGACGCCGACGTGGACGAGCCCGAGCCCGTGGGCCTCTCGGAGCGCTTCGAGGGCGCGGACACCCCCTTCGATCAGCTCGAGCTCGTGCAGCAGGCCCTGCGTGAGGACGAGGACCTGGGGCTGCAGCTCCTGCTGACCCTCCTGCGGGATCCCGAGACCCCACCCTTCTGCTGCGACAACGCCCGGACCCTGCTGCTGGAGCACGCCGGCCAGGACTTCGGCTACGACGCCACGAAGGACGACAACGCGGCCAGTCTCCAGGCCTTCGCGGACTGGCTGGCCCAGCGGGACGGCGCGGCGGTAGAGTAGCCATCAGCTCCCGGACCCCCATGTCGCCTCCCACCTGGCTCCGCCACGCCTCGCTGCGCTTCAAGTACGCGCCCCTGGTGAACCTGGTCATCCTGGTCCCCATGGTGGCGTTCCTGGTGGCCGACACCCTGGTGGAGCGCCGCACCATCCTCGACAACCGCGTGGAGGTGCTGCAGAGCCTCGGGGACCTGCTGGCAGAGGATCTCAGCGAGGAGCCGGCGCGCTCCCTGCCACGGGCGGCGGCCCTGCTGGAGCGCTTCGGCCAGGAGCACCCTCACCTGGAGATCCTGGTGCTGGATGGCCAGGCCCAGGTGCTGGCCGCAACCCAGCCGGAGCGCCTGGGGCGCACCTGGGCGGAGCCCGCCATCCAGGCGGTGCTCGAAGGGCGCGAGGGGCAGTCCTGGAGCCTCTCGGAGCACGATGGCCTGCCCGTGCTCGACGTGACCCTCCCGGTGGCCGCCGAAGGGCGCGGTACCGCTCGCGCCCTGCACATCGCCGAGCCCCAGCGCCGTCTCAAGGCCGAGCTGACCCGCTCCGTGGTCACGGACACCGGCTTCGTGCTGCTCTTGCTGCTGCTGGTGACCGCCGCGGTCCACTCCGTCACCGGGCGCCTGATCATCCGCCGCCTGGAGGCCATGGCGCGCACCATCGGTCAGACCGAGTGGCTCACGGACCAGACCACGGCGGGCGACGGCGACGAGCTGGACACCCTGGCCCGCGCGCTCTCCACCATGATGGCCCGCATCGAGCAGAGCACCCGCGACCTGCGCGCCGCCCTGGACGAGAAGCAGGCCCTGATCGAGCGGGTGGAGGGCTTCAACGAGACCCTGGCCAGCGAGGTCGCGGCGGCCCGCGCCGAGCTGGAGGCGGCCCAGGCCGAGCTGTTGCGCCGCGAGCGTCTGGCGGTCATCGGCGAGCTGACCGCCGGTCTGGCCCACGAGATCCGCAACCCGCTGCAGATCATCCGCGGCACGGCCGAGCTGGTCCGGCGGCGCTGTCCCGAGGATCGTGCGGCGCTCGACGACGTGATCGAGGAGGTGGCGCGCATGGAGCTGCTGGTGCGCGAGCTGCTGGACTACGCCCGGCCGCTGGATGTCCACGCCGAGGAGGTGATCCTGGCCGGGCTGGTGCGCGCCGCGGCCGACGAGGTCCGACGGCTCGGCCCAGCGTGCACCGTCGTGGACGAGCTGCCGCCGGACCTCACGGCGCACGCCGATCCCGAGCTGCTGCGCCGCGTGCTGGTGAACCTGCTGTCCAACGCCGCCGAGGCGCTGCCGCCCGGCGGAGGCCGGGTCTGGATCCGCGGGCGGCGGGCGCCCGACGGCGCCACCGAGCTGGAGATCCTGGACGAAGGAGCCGGGGTCGCGCCCGAGGATCTCCCACACGTGTTCCAGCCCTTCTTCAGCCGCAAGGAGGCCGGGATCGGCATGGGATTGCCGCTCTCACGGCGCATCGTGGAGCAGCACGGGGGCACCCTGGAGCTCGGGCCGCGCCCCGGGGGCGGCGCCTGGGTCCGCCTGGTGCTGCCGGCACGATAAGGGGCGGGCATGGCGCGATTGCTCATCATCGACGACGAGGCCAAGCTGCTCCGCTTGCTGGAGCGGCTCTTCCTGGACGAAGGCCACCAGGTGACCACCGCCGCCCGCGCCGAGGACGCCGAGGCTCGCCTGCGCCAGGCGGAGTTCGATCTGTTGATCACCGACGTGCGCCTGCCGCGGCGTTCGGGGCTCGATCTGCTGCGCGCCGCCCGCGAGCTGCAGCCGGATCTCGAGGTGGTGGTCATGAGCGCCTACGGCACGGTGCACGGCGCGGTGGAGGCCATGCGGCTGGGGGCCTTCGACTACCTGCTCAAGCCGTTCGAGCTCGACGGCCTGCGGTTGGTGGCCGAGCGGGCCCTGGAGCGGCGGCGCTTCGCGCGGGAGAACCGCTACCTGCGCGCCGAGATCCAGGGCGGGCCGGGCCGCGGCCTGGTGGCCGAGTCGCCCGCCATGCGCAGGGTCGTGCACCTGGTGGAGCGGGTGGCCCCGACGGACACCACCGTGCTGCTCCTTGGCGAGAGCGGCGTGGGCAAGGAGCTGGTGGCCGAGACCCTGCACGCCCTGTCCCCGCGGGCCGAGCACCCCCTGATCCGTGTGAATTGCCCGGCCATCCCGCGCGATCTCATGGAGAGCGAGCTGTTTGGCCACCAGCGGGGCGCCTTCACCGGCGCCGAGGGAGCGCGCGCCGGCAAGTTCGAGCTGGCCGACGGCGGCACCCTGTTCCTCGACGAGATCGGCGATCTGCCCCTGGCCCAGCAGGGCAAGCTGCTCAACGTCCTGGAGAGCCGGCGCTTCTCCCGGGTGGGCAGCGCCGAGGAGATTGAGGTGGACGTCCGCATCCTGGCGGCCACCAACCGCGATCTGGAGCGCGCCGTGGCCGAGGGGCGCTTCCGCGCCGATCTCTTCTTCCGCCTCGCCGTCCTCCCGATCACCATTCCGCCCTTGCGCGAGCGCCCCGAAGACCTCCCCGGCCTGGTCCGCGAGCTGTGCGCCCGCCTCGGCCCGCGCCTGGGCCGACCCCGCCTGGCTCTGGACCCGGCCCTGCTACCCGCGCTGCGCGCCTACGCCTGGCCCGGCAACGTGCGCGAGCTGCGCAACCTGCTGGAGCGCGCCGCGGTGCTCTCCAGCGAGGATGTCCTGCGGCAGCTCGACCTGCCCAACGCGGCCTGCCCCGAGCCCGCCTGCCCCTCCCACAGCCGCCAACCCGCACAGGTGGCCGGCGATCTCAACGCCGACGTCGAAGCCTACAAGCGCGCCCGCCTGCTGGCAGCCCTGCGGCAGACCGGCTGGCGCAAGAAGGAGGCCGCGGACCTGCTCGGTCTGTCAGCGCGCGCCTTGAGCCACTACCTGGAACGCTACCAGCTCGAGGACGAGCGAGGGGAGGGGGCATGAGGCCAGCGGTCGTGGTGCTGCTCTCTCTGCTGAGCGCCTGCGGTCCGGGCGACGACACCGGCGCGCTGACCGCGGACGACCTGGCGGTGCTTACCACCCTGGAGGGCAGCCAGATCTACGGGTTCTACGGGATGGACGTCTACGACCCCTGCCAGGGGAGCTGGACGGTCGTGGGGGAGCGCAGCGGCGTGGCCTGCGCCGACTGCGACGTGGTCTTCATGGTGGACTACACCTTCGAGGTGCAGTGGGGGGACTGTCGGGAGGGCTACGGCCAGCCCCGGGCCGAGGACTACCGTGGCTATCTCGGCTTCGCCCTGGACTACGAGGGTATGGGCCCGGTCGTGGGGCCGGTGTCCTCCGGTCGCCTGTTCTGGGGTGGGGGCAGCGTGCTGGGCCCGGCCACCGCGGGCGCGGAGATCGCCCAGGTCCAGCGTGAGCCCCTGGAGCAGGTCTGGACCTACTGGTGGTCCAATCCCTGGGGCTACTACTACAGCGAGAGCTGGAGCGGGGAGCTGACCCTGCGCTGAGGGCGACACACCTACGTCCGGTGCATTCCGGTTAAGGCCCACGGCCGACATCCCCGGAGTGCACCATGAGCAAGGACCTGGACGCGGTGGTGGATCGCATCGTGGAGCGCGTGCGCGCGCGCCTGCTGGAAGAAGAAGCCCCGCCGCTGCCCGCGGTGCGCGGGAGCTGGCAGGATGAATCGGCCGCCCGCCTGGCCCTGGGCGCCGGGGTGGCGCGCCTGGGCCTGGACGGCGCCGATCCCATCCAGAGCAACCCGCCCAAAGACCTGGCCAGGCTCATCGACCACACCCTGCTCAAGCCCACCGCTACCCGCAAGGACATCGAGCGGGTCTGCGCGGAAGCGCTGAAGCACGGCTTCGCCAGCGTGTGCATCAACACCACCTGGATCGGGCTGGCGGCGCGCCTGCTGCAGGGCTCGGGGGTCATGCCCATCTGCGTGGTGGGCTTCCCGCTGGGCGCCATGAGCACCGCGGGCAAGGCCGACGAGACCCGGCACGCCATCACCGCGGGTGCCGCCGAGATCGACATGGTGCTCAACATCGGCGCCCTCAAGAGCGGCGACTACGACACCGCGCTCAACGACATCCGCCAGGTGGTGGCCGCGGCCCAGGGGCGGCCCGTCAAGGTCATCCTCGAGACCTCCATGCTCTCCCGCGACGAGAAGGTGGCGGCCTCGGCCCTGTGCAAGGCCGGGGGGGCCGCCTTCGTCAAGACCTCCACCGGCTTCGGGGGGGGCGGCGCCACGGTCGAGGACATCGCCCTGATCCGGGCCGTGGTGGGCCCGGAGATGGGCATCAAGGCCTCGGGTGGGGTCAAGACCGCCCAGGACATCAAGGATCTGGTGGCGGCGGGCGCCACCCGCGTGGGCGCTTCGGCCAGCGTGGCCATCGTCACCGGGGGCGCGGGCCAGGGCGGCTACTGATGCGCGCGCTCATCGTGGTGCTCGACTCCGTCGGCGTGGGCGCCATGCCCGACGCGGCGGCCTGGGGCGATGCCGGCGCCGACACCCTGGGCCACTGCGCGGAGGCGGCCGGGCCCCTGCGCCTGCCCAACCTGCAGCGCCTGGGCCTGGGCAACATCCACCCTGTGAACGGCGTGCCCGCGATCGCGAGCCCCGAGGGCGCCTGGGGCTCCTGCCTGCTGGCCGCTCCGGGCAAAGACTCCGTCACCGGCCACTGGGAGCTGGCCGGCTGCGTGCGCGAGGACCCCTTCGGCTTCTTCCACCAGGGCTTCCCACCCGCCATCATGGATCCCTTCCACGCCGCCATCGGCATGGGCAGCCTGGGCAACTACGCCGCCAGCGGCACGGTCATCATCGATGAGCTGGGCGCCGAGCACATGGCCAGCGGCCTGCCCATCGTCTACACCTCGGCGGACTCGGTGTTCCAGGTCGCCGCGCACGAGGAGGTCATCCCCCTCCCGGAGCTGTACCGCATCTGCGAGCTGGCCTTCGAGATCGTCAAACCCTTCCACGTCGCGCGGGTCATCGCGCGCCCCTTCGTGGGGCGGCCCGGCGCGTTCCGGCGCACCGAGAACCGCAGGGACTTCGCGCTGGAGCCCGACACTGAGACGGTGCTGGACCGCCTTGTGGCCCGGGGCCTGCCCGTCACCAGCGTGGGCAAGGTCAAGAACCTCTATGGCGGGCGCGGCTTCACCGAGGCCCTCAAGGCCGGCAACAACGCCGCCGTGGTGGATGGCGTGCTGGAGCGCCTGGCCCACCAGGAGGGCGGGCTGATCTTCGCCAACCTGGTGGACTTCGACATGCTCTGGGGCCACCGCCGCGATCCGGAGGGCTACGCCCGCGGGCTGGAGGCCTTCGATCTGCGCCTGCCCGAGATCCTGGCCGCCATGCGGCCCGGAGATCTCCTGCTGATCACCGCCGATCACGGCAATGATCCCTGCTTTCCTGGCTCCGACCACACCCGCGAGCGCGTGCCCCTGCTGGGCTGGCGCCCAGGTTGCCGCGGGGTCGCCCTCGGCGAGCGCCGCTCCCTGGCGGATGTGGGCGCCACCGTGGCCGAGCACCTCGGCGTCGGTCCCCTGGCCGCCGGTGAGAGCTTCCTCGCCGCGTTCCCACCCCTACCCGCCTGACGAGGAGGCTCCGTGAGCTTCTCCATCCACCCCTTCCTGGAGACCAAGCGCGAGGGGCGGGCCCACACGCCGGCCGAGCTCGACGCCTTCGTGCGCGCGCTGGTGGCCGGCCAGGTCAGCCGCCCCCAGGCCGCCGCCTGGCTCGCCTTCGCCTTCGTGCGCGGCCTCTCCCAGGGCGAGAAGGTCGCGCTGACCAACGCCATGGTGGACAACGGCGACCGCATGCGCTGGGAGGGCCTCGAGGGCCCCTTCGTGGACAAGCACAGCACGGGCGGCGTGGGCGACAAGGTCTCGCTCATCCTGGCCCCCCTGCTGGCCGAGCTGGGCAGAAAGGTCCCCATGGTCAGCGGCCGTGGGCTCGGCCACACCGGCGGCACCCTCGACAAGCTCGAGGCCATCCCCGGCTTCCGCACGGACCTTCCGGCGGCGCGCCTGCGGGAGGTGCTCGCCGAGGTGGGCTGCTTCATGAACGGCCAGACCGGCGAGATCGCCCCGGCCGATCGCCTGCTGTACGCCCTGCGCAACGAGACCTGCACGGTCCCCTCCGTGGAGCTCATCACCGCCTCCATCCTCTCCAAGAAGGTGGCCGAGGGCATCGACGCCCTCATGCTGGACGTGAAGGTCGGTGCCGGCGCCTTCATGAAGGACCTCGGCGCCGCCCGCACGCTCGCCGAGAGCCTGGTCTCCACGGGCGAAGGCTGCGGGGTCCGCACCCGCGCCCTCTTGACCGACATGTCCCAGCCCCTGGGTCTCGCCGTGGGCAATGGCCTGGAGGTGCTGGAGTCGGTGGCCTGCCTCCAGGGCGGCGGGCCCCAGGATCTCTTCGACCTCACCGTGGCCCTGGCCGACGACCCCCGCGCCGCCGAGGTGCTGCGCTCGGGGCGGGCCTACGCGCGCTTCCAGCGCCTGGTGGCGGCCCACGGCGGCGATCCTGCGGCCCTGGAGCAGCCCGCGCGGCTCTGCGGGAGCACGCAGATCGTCGCGGTGCGCGCCGACCGCTCGGGCGTGGTCACCGCCGTGGACGCCATGGACATCGCGCTGGCAGCCTTCGCGCTGGGCGCCGGGCGGGAGCAGGCCGAGCAGGCCATCCACCCCGGGGTGGGCCTGATGCTGCGCAAGAAGCGCGGTGACGCGGTCCAGGCTGGCGAGCTCCTGGCCGAGGTCCACCATGCAGGAAGCGCGCTGGACAAGGCCATCGGCCTCACCCAGCGCGCCTTTGCCATCGGCGATGTGCCGCCGGCCCCGATCCCCCTCGTGCTGGGGAGGGTCGGGTAGCCACGGCTGGAAGGAGGTCGTATGCGCCCGCGCTCCCTGCTCCCCCTGCTGCTGTTGCTCCTGCCCGGCAGCGCCTTGGCGGCTGGCAATTTCATCCCCGGTCACGTCACCCTGCTGGCCCGGCTGCTATCCTTCACAGGTATCTTCGTGATGGTCGGGCTGGCCTGGCTCGGCTCCGAGAACCGCCGCGCCATCCGCTGGCGGCCGGTGATCTGGGGCGTGATCCTGCAGGTCGTTCTCGGGATCATTGTGCTGTCCCCTGGCCTGTCCGACTTCTTCTTCGTGATCGTGGACGGCGGCGTCAAGCGCCTGCTGTCCTTCTCCGAGGCCGGGGCCGATTTCGTCTTCCAGACCACCGAGCCCCACCAGATCCTCGACGCGGCGGGCGATCCCCAGACCTTCATCGGGCGCATCTCCCCGCCGGTCAAGACCTTCGCGTTCTGGATCCTCCCCACCATCATCTTCTTCTCGTCCCTGATGAACGTGCTGTACCACCTCGGCATCATGCAGAAGGTGGTCTCCGCCATCGCCTGGGTCATGCAGCGCACCATGGGCACCAGCGGGGCCGAGAGCCTGTCCGCCGCCGCCAACATCTTCGTGGGCCAGACCGAGGCGCCGCTGGTGGTCAAGCCCTTCATCGACGGCATGAGCCGCAGCGAGCTGCATGCCGTGATGGTGGGCGGCTTCGCCACCGTGGCCGGCGGCGTGATGGCCGCCTACGTCGGCTTCCTCAAGGACATCCCCGGGATCGCGGGGCATCTCGTCACAGCCTCCATCATGAGCGCGCCCGCCGCCCTGGCCATCTCCAAGATCATGCTGCCGGAGACCACCACCCCGAAGACCGCCGGCGGCGCCTCCATCGCGGTGGAGCGCCTGGACGGCAACGTGATCGAGGCCGCGGCCCGCGGGGCCAAGGAGGGCATGGCCCTGGCCATCAACGTGGCGGCCATGCTGGTGGCCTTCGTGGGTATCATCGCCATGATCGACTGGGGGCTCACCTGGATCCCCGTGGCCTTCTGCAGCGACGGGGTCGCCTTCGGCTGGTTCCTCGACGGCTGCGACCCCATCTCCCTCTCCCGCATCCTCGGCTGGCTGTTCTCCCCCATCGCCTTCTCCATGGGCGTGCCCTGGGGCGAGGCCGCCACCGTCGGCACCCTGCTGGGCGAGAAGCTCGTGCTCACCGAGTTCATCGCCTACATCCACCTCGGCGGGCTCATCAACGGGGCCACCCCCGTGCTCTCCGAGCGCAGCGCCATCATCGCCAGCTACGCCCTGTGCGGCTTCGCCAACTTCGCCTCCATCGGCATCCAGCTCGGCGGCATCGGGGGCATCGCGCCGCGCCGCATGCGCGAGCTGGCTGAGCTGGGATTCCGGGCCATGATCGGCGGCAGCCTGGCGGCCTTCATGACCGGCACCATCGCCGGGATCCTGCTGGGGTAGGCGCGCCACATACCGACTGGTCAGTCAAAAGGGGCCGCAAAAGCCACTTATTTCTGTGGCGGCTGCTTGACGCGCCGCGGGGCGGGGGCTAGTCGTGCGGCCACGTGCCACCCAGGCACCAGCAGGAGGCCCCCATGAGCGCGACCTTGTCCGGCAACGTCAACCCCCACCTCAGCGCCGCCAGGGAGCGCAGCCGCGATCCCTTCGCGCCGGCCTGGCGCTTCAAGGTCGCCCAGCAGGTGCGGGCCATGGGCATGATGCCCTACTTCCGCGAGCTGACCCGCAATGAAGGCCCGATCTGCGTGATCGAGGGCCAACAGGCCGTGATGCTGGGGTCCAACAACTACCTCGGCCTGACCACCGACCCGCGGGTGCGCGAGGCCGCCATGAACGCCCTGCGCGACGAGGGCCCCAGCCTGACGGGCTCGCGCCTGCTCAACGGCACCACCACGGCGCATGTGGCCCTGGAGCGCAAGCTGGCCGCCTTCCTCGGGCGTCAGGACGCCCTGGTCTTCACCACCGGATACCAGGCCAACGTGGGGATCCTCACGGCGCTGGGGGCCGAGGGGACCACCATCGTCATCGACAAGCAGGCCCACGCCTCCATCCACGACGGGGCGCGCACCGGCCACGGGCGGGTGGAGCGCTTCCGCCACAACGACCCGGACGATCTGGAGCGCGTGCTGGCCGAAGCCGAGGCGCGCGGCGACGCCATCCTGGTGATGACCGACGGCCTGTTCTCCATGGAGGGGGACATCCTGCCGCTGCCCTGGGTGGCGGAGCGATGCCGCGCGCACCAGGCGCGCCTGGTGATCGACGACGCCCACGCGCTGGGCGTGCTCGGCGCCAGTGGCCGCGGCACCGAGGAACAATTCGGCATGCACGGCGCGGCCGACCTGCTCTGCGGCACCTTCTCCAAGAGCCTGGCCTCCATCGGCGGCTGGGTGGTGGGCGATGCCCAGGTCATCGACTGGCTGCGTTTCTTCGGGCGCCCCATGGTCTTCTCCGCCTCCCTGCCCCCGGCCCAGGTCGCGGCCGCCTCCGCGGCGCTGGATGTGCTCAAGGCCGAGCCCTGGCGGGTGGCCCGCGTCAACGAGAACGCCGAGTACTGGCGCCGCGGCCTGCATGCCCTGGGCTTCGACACCGGCCAGTCCGCCTCGCCCATCGTCCCCATCATCATCCGGGACGACCTCAAGACCATCATGCTGGGAAAACAGCTCCTGGACGCGGGCGTCTACGTCAACCCGGTGGTCCACCCGGCGGTGCCCCGCGACATGGCCATGCTGCGCACCAGCGTGATGGCCAGCCACGAGCGCGCCCACCTGGACCGCGCCCTGGAGGCCATGGAGAAGGTGGCGAAGCGGCTGAAGGTGATCTGATCCCTACCAGCCCGGCGCGCCGCGGTTGGCGTCGTCCACCATGCGCGGCAGCATCACCATGTCGATGACGCTGCCGATCCCGCACAGGCCGCCGGTGACGAGCCAGATGACGCCGCTGGCCCAGCGCCCGAGGTAGAAGCGGTGCAGGCCGGAGAGGCCGAAGAGGGCCGGGAGAAGGAGGACGTAGGCGCTGACCACGTCACGGTGGGGGCGGTCGAGGGCGGTGCTCTCGCGGACGGCTGGGACCATGGCAACACTCCAGGGCTGGGCACGTGCTTTCGCACGTACGCGCCAGCCGGGGGAGTATTGCGGATCCCGCCGTGCCCCTTCCGGCCCGCACCCGGACGTGCGGATAGAGAGATGACGGCGGCCACTGCCGGTCGTGTCCTGACCCCCGGCCCTCGATGCACATCCGCAAGCTGGAGATCCATGGCTTCAAGTCCTTCCCGGACCGGGTCGTGTTCCACTTCAGTGATGGCATCTCGGGGATCGTGGGCCCGAACGGCTGCGGCAAGTCCAACGTGCTGGACGCCATGAAGTGGTGTATCGGCGAGCAGTCCGCCAAGGAGCTGCGCGGCCAGGCCATGGAGGACGTGGTCTTCTCGGGGTCCCAGGGGCGCGCGTCCATGTCCATGGCCCAGGTCATCATGACCTTCGGCGCGGGCGACCGCCCCTTCGCCGGGGACTGGGCGCGCTTCGACGAGGTCCAGATCAGCCGACGCATCCTGCGTGGGGGCGGCTCCGAGTACCGCATCAATCAGCACCGGGTCCGCCTGAAGGACGTCCAGGACCTCTTCCTCGACACGGGCGCCGGCAACCGCTTCTACTCCTTCATCGAGCAGGGGCGGATCGGGGCCGTGATCACGGCCTCCGCCCAGGAGCGCCGCGGCCTGCTCGAGGAGGCGGCCGGGACCTCCCGCTACAAGGCCCGGCGGGCCGAGACCTTGACCCGACTCGATCACACCCTGGCCAACCTCGAGCGCTCCGCCCACGTGGTGGAGGAGCTGGAGCTGCGCCTGGAGCAGCTGGCCAAGCAGGTGGACAAGGCCGCCCGCTTCCGGCGGTACCGGGCCATCGTGGCCCAGGCCAGCCTGCTGTTGGCCCTCGCCCGGTACGGGGGGCTGCGGCAGGACCGCAAGGTGTTGAACGCGGATCTGCGCGCGGCCAGCGCCGAGCGGGAGCGCCGCGAGCGCCAGCTCACGCACGCCGGCGCTGAGCTGGGGCGCGAGAAGGAGCAGGCCGAGGTGGTGGACGCCGTCGTCGGCGGGATCAAGGACCAGCTCGCCGAGCTGGAGGCCACCCGCCGCGAGCTGGAGTCCGCGCGCCAGTACCAGGAGCGCGAGCGGGCCGATCTCACGGAGCGCGGCCGGCGCCTGGCGGTGGAGCTCGAGCAGGCGGGCGCTCGCGTCGCGCGGCAGGAGCAGGAGCTCTCCGCCACCGAGCGGGCGGCTGAGGCGTGCGTGGCCGACATCGACGCGGCCCGGGACGCGGTGGCCTCGCAGGACGCCCGCTGCGCCGCCAGCGGCCGAGAGTTGGGCATCGTGCGGGATCTTCGCGACCGGCGCCGGCGCGTGGTGATGGACCACCGCGCCGTGGCCGAGCGGGCCGGGGCCCGCGCCGAGACCCTCGCCCAGCAGCAGGCCCGCATCCGGGAGGACCTCGAGGGGCGCGACAAGGACCTCGGCGCCGCGAAGGCCGAGGCGGAGCGCCTGGTGCAGGCGCGGGCCGACGCGGAGGTCCAGCGGGAGGCCGCCAAGGGACGCCAGGCGCTGCTCGGGGAGGCCCTGGCCGCAGCCCAGGCCGCGTGGACGGCCGCGGAAGGCGAGGTGCGGGCGGCCGTCGAGCTGCGCCAGCGCGCCGAGCAAGGCGTCGTCGCCGTTGAGCGCGATCTGGCCCAGGTGCGCGGGCGGCGCGATTCCCTGAGGGATCTCGCCGGGCGGCACGAGGGCCTGGCCGACGCCTCCCGGCGCGTGCTGCAGGCCATCCCGGGCGCCTTCGCCCTGGCCGAGGAGCTGGAGGTGCCCGAGGCCCTGCTGGAGCCGCTGGCCCTGGCGCTGGGCGAACATAGCGACCTCGTCGTCCTGGCCGGTGCGGCCGACCTGCGCCGGGCCGTGGAGGTCGCGGGGCAGGGGTCGGCCTGGCTGCTGCTCGCGGAGGGATCGGCCCCCCTGCCCGAGGAGGGCCTGGCGGCCGAGATCGGCGGAACCCATCGCGCCCGGCGCGCCTTGGGCCGGGTCCTCGGCCGTTGCACCATCGCCGGGGATCTGGAGGAAGCCCTGGCGCGCGCGGCCGCGGGCTGGACCGTCGTCCACGGCGGCGCGCTGCGTCTGGACCCCGGAGGCCTGGTGCGCCTCGGCCGCGGCGGGCCCGCGGCGGTGGGCGTGCTCTCGCGGCGCCGGGTCCTGGCCGAGGCCGAGCAGCGCTGCGCGGAGCTGGAGGCCGCGGCCGCCGG